>JAGNYO010000059.1 GCA_017984895.1 Sphingobium sp.
CGGACTGTTCGGCAATCGCGATATCGGCAAGCTCGTAGAAAACCGGCCGCGCTACCAGCGCCTCCAGCCCACCCCGCACATGAATATAGGGGCGCGGTTCCTCTGTCGTGCCGCGCATTTCAACTCGGTGCTCGCCATCGGCCACGACAAGATCGCCTGTGTTAAGACGGAAAGCGAGAGTGCGGCCCGGACCATCGCCTTCGCTCGATAGCTCGACCGCCACGAATGGCGCATCCTCCACCGCGATCGAGAGCTTCTCCACAGGTGTTACCAGCACGAAGCCGCCATCGGCCTCGCGCCGCAGGATAGTGGAAAACAGGCGCACCATCTCCTTGCGGCCAATGGGCGAGCCTTGGTGAAACCATGTGCCATCCGCCGCGATGCGCATCTCGCTGTCCCCGCAATGACTGGGGTTCCACTGCTCCACCGGGGGCAGTCGCCGCTCGGCAACCAGCCGGGCGACCTCGGCGAGGCTTAGTGTGGCAAGATCGGGCGGCGGGTTCATTGGCATGAAAAGGGAGATAGGGGAGGGCGGCATGAATGGCAAATGCGGGGGCTAACCCTTTGTGCGTTTTTCCCGCAAATCATTCCACCAGGCGATGCGTTCCGAGATGCGCTTTTCAAAGCCGCGGTCGCTGGGCGTATAAAGGGCCACGGGGGTCATTTCTTCCGGCCAATAGCTGTCTCCCGAAAAAGCATCGGGCGCATCATGGTCATAGGCGTAATTCTCGCCATAGCCGATGTCTTTCATCAGCTTGGTGGGAGCGTTCAGGATGTTCGGTGGGGGCATCAGCGAGCCGGTTTCCCTCGCTGTTTTCCACGCGGACTTGGTGGCCCGATAGGCGCTGTTGGATTTGGGCGCGGTGGCGAGATAGAGGCATGCCTGGACGATCGCCAGCTCCCCTTCGGGCGATCCCAGAAAATCATAGGCATCCTTGGCGGCGAGACACTGAACCAATGCCTGCGGGTCCGCCAGCCCGATATCCTCGCTGGCGAAGCGCACCAGCCTGCGCAACACATAAAGCGGCTCCTCGCCAGCCACCAGCATCCGCGCAAGATAGTATAATGCGGCTTGCGGGTCAGACCCGCGCAACGATTTGTGTAGTGCCGAGATGAGGTTGTAGTGCCCCTCCCGGTCCTTGTCATAGACCGCGACCCGGCGGTGGAGCAGCGCGGACAGGCCGGCGGGATCAAGCGGCTCCGCGATAGTCACCGCGAACAGCGTTTCCGCCTGATTGAGCAGGAAGCGGCCGTCGCCATCCGCCGAGGCGATCAGCGCTTCGCGTGCCGCCGCATCCACGGGCAAGGCGCGGCCCGTGATCGCTTCCGCCCGTTCCAGCAACTTTTCGAGCGCCGCACTATCCAGCCGCCGCAGGATCAGCACCTGCGCGCGCGACAATAGCGCCGCGTTCAGCTCGAAGCTGGGGTTCTCGGTCGTCGCGCCGACCAGCGTGATCGTGCCATCCTCCACATAGGGGAGAAAGCCGTCCTGCTGGCTACGGTTGAAACGGTGAATCTCGTCCACGAACAGCAGGGTGCGCTGGCCCAGCCGGGCGTGTTCGCGCGCCGCGGCGAAGATTTTTTTCAAGTCCGCCACGCCGGTGAATACTGCCGAGATCGGCACGAACCGCATGCCGACCGCATCGGCCAGCAGGCGGGAGATCGTCGTCTTGCCGGTGCCGGGCGGCCCCCAGAAGATGATCGAGGATAATCTGCCGGCCGCCACCATCCGGCCGATCGCGCCTTCAGGTCCGGTGAGATGTTCCTGCCCGACGACATCCTCCAGCCGCTGTGGGCGCAAGCGATCCGCCAGCGGCGCGTTGTCGGATGAGGGGCTTTCCGCGCCCGAGCCTGAGGGGTCTTGTCCGAACAGGTCCGTCATGACGCACCGCCTGCCTAAGGGACCGGGCTACGCAGGGGCATGGCGCCGCTGCGCCGCTGCGCGATCACGCGGGAATATGTGTCGAGCATCGCCTGGTTGACCGCATCCCAGCGGTTGCGCTGCGAAATCGCCAGCCCTCCCGCTCCGTGACGGGCACGCAGGCTGCTGTCGGTGCAATAGGCCTCCAGCGCGTCCGCAAACTGGCCGACCGCGCCGGGGCGGATCAGGCGACCGCTGACATCCTCCCTCACCAGACTGTCGCTGCCGGTAGCCCGAGCCGCTACCACGGGCAGACCGCAGGCCATGGATTCCAGCGTCACGTTGCCGAACGCCTCGGTGATGGAAGGGTTGAAGAGCATGTCCATACTGGCGACGGTGCGGCCCAGCTCCATCCCGGTCTGGAAACCGAGGAATTTCGCCTGTGGCAGGCGGTGCTCGAACCAGCCCCGCGCCGGGCCATCGCCGACCACCATGACTCTGTGGCGCACTTGACGACGCTCCAGCTCGGCAATGGTATCGGCAAAGACATCCAGCCCCTTTTCCATAACCAGCCGCCCGATATAGCCGATCACGGGCACATCGGCAGGAAGGCCGATCCCCTCCCGCCACGCGAGATCGCGGTTATCGGGCGTGAAGATGCTATCGTCTATGCCGCGCGTCCATACGCCGATGTCATAGCTCATCCGCTGTTCGCGCAGCATTTGCGCCAGCGTTTCGGACGGCGCCATGATCGCGTCACACCGGCGGTAAAAACGGCGCAGCAGCGCCTCGACCATCGGCTCGAGAAAGGCGAGGCCGTAATATCGGGGATAGGTTTCGAACCTTGTATGCACCGACGCGACCACCGGCAGGCCATGTTTGCGCCCATATCTGAGCGCACCATGGCCAAGCGGATCGGGGCTGGAAACATGGATGAGCGTGGGCGAAAAGGTGCGCAGATCGCGCCTCAGCGTACGGGTGAGGCCTAACGGAAAGCGATATTCCTGCCGGCGGGGGATCGGCCATGAAGGCGCGCTTACAAGGTCGCCCTCAGGGGTGAAGGCGGGGGTGTCGGTTGTCGGCGAATAGACGCGCACGACGATGCCCTGCCGCTGCATATAGGCGACCAGCTTGTTCAGCGCCTGATTGGCGCCGTCCTTCACATAATTATAGTTGCCGCTGAACAGCGCGACGCGCAGGGACTGGTCTGACATCGGCACTCTATAGACGCGGGGTTAAGGGAACGCAAAGCGCCCGATCAGTCCGAAGCCCCATCCTGGGCCTTGGCGGGCGGGTGCAGGCGCAGCCGGGTGACGCGCCGGCTATCCGCGGCGATGACTTCCAGCCGCCAGCCGCTCTCCTGATGCAGCAGGATTTCGCCCGCCTGCGGCACATGCCCCGCCAGCACAAAGGCGAGTCCGCCCATCGTGTCGATATCTTCCTCCACCTCGGCGAGGCGTGGGTCCAGCCGCGCCGCGACATCCTCCAGCTCGGCGCGCGCGTCAGCTTCCCACAGGCCGTCCTCGAGCGCGACCAGCAAATCCTCTGCCGCGTCGTCATGCTCGTCCTCGACATCGCCGACAATTTCCTCGACCAGATCCTCGAAGGTGAGCAGCCCCTCGGTGCCCGAATATTCATCGAGCACGATGGCAAGATGGGTGCGCTTGGCCCGCATCTCGGCCAGCAGATCGAGAACGCCCATGCTTTCTGGCACATAGAGTGGTTGCCGGATCAGCGACTCGAGCGTCTTGGGGTGGGTTTCCCCGCGCGCCAAGATGCCGAAGGCGTCGCGAATATGGATCATGCCCACGATCGTATCGAGCGTGTCGCGATAGACGGGAATGCGGCTGTGTCCAGCCTCTGTGAACAGCGCGACCAGATCGGCGAAGCTGGCGCTTTCCTCTATCGCGATGATGTCCGCGCGCGGCACGGCAACATCGTCGACCGTATGTTCGCTGAAATGGAGAAGGTTGCGGAGCATCTGCCGCTCCAGCGGGGAGAGATCGCCCTTGACGCGCTGGCCGGCTTCCTCGCCTGCCTCCTCGTCATAGTCGTCGATCGCCTCTTCCAGCTCCCGCCGCAGGGTCTGGTCGCCATCGTTGCCGAACAGCAGGGACTTGATGCCCCGCCATATCTTGCCGCCTTCGTTGGCGGCACCGCCGCTACTGTCCGCTTCCTTGGTGCCGGACGGGCTATCGTCAGCCATGCTCTTACTGGTCCCCTGTTGCGGCGTAAGGATCGGCGATGCCAAGGCTGGCGAGCGCCTGCGCCTCCATCATCTCCATCTCTTCCGCTTCACGCTCTTCCATATGATCATAGCCCAGCAAATGCAAAGTGCCATGCGCGATGAGGTGGCTGGCATGGTCGGCAAAGGCAATGCCTTTCTCCGCCGCCTCGCGCGCGCATGTCTCGCGCGCCAGCACAATATCGCCCAATAGCACTTCGCCATCGTCGCTGTTGGAGAGGGCTTCGAGCAGGTCACGCTGCACCATCGGGAAGGACAGCACGTTGGTAGGCGCGTCCTTGTGCCGATAGGCGGCGTTCAGGCTTTGCACCTCGGCGTCGTCCGTGAGGCGGACGGATAGCTCCACGCAGGCCGAAGCATGGCGCAGTCCGTCATGGGGCGTCTGCGCAAAAGCGGCGAGCGCCGCACGCTCCGCCAGAACTGGCCAGTCGACATCGGCGGGCCAGCTTTCCTCGCCCGAGAGCGCTATATCAAGCATCAGGCATCCGGCCCTTCATAGGCCTGCACGATCCGCCCGACGATCGGGTGGCGCACCACATCGGCCACGCCGAAGTGCACTACAGCAATGCCGTCTACCCCTTCCAGCCGCTCTACCGCATCGGCTAGGCCGGAGCCGCCCGCCATCGGCAGCAGATCGACCTGCTTGGGATCGCCGCACACCACCATACGGCTGCCTTCGCCAAAGCGGGTGAGAAACATCTTCATCTGTGCCTTGGTGGTGTTCTGTGCCTCGTCGAGAATGATGAACGCGTTGGCCAGCGTGCGCCCGCGCATGAACGCCAGGGGCGCAATCTCGATCTCGCCGCTAGCAATGCGCCGCTCCACCTGTTCGGCAGGGAGCGTGTCATAGAGCGCATCATAAAGCGGGCGTAGATAGGGATCGACCTTCTCTTTCATGTCGCCGGGCAGAAAACCCAAACGCTCGCCCGCCTCGACCGCCGGGCGGGAGAGAATCAGCCGGTCGACCGATCCGGTGATGAGCTGGCTTACCGCTTGCGCCACCGCGACATAGGTTTTGCCGGTGCCCGCCGGCCCGAGCGCGAAGATCACATCCTTGCGCGCCAGCTCCTCCATATAGCGGGTCTGGGTCGCACTGCGTGGCACAATGGTCTTTTTGCGCGTGCGGATCATGATGCTGGGCGGCTGCGCGACATCGTGGCGGATGATGCCGTCCAGCATCGGCTCGGCGGACATGGTGATGACGGCCTCGACTGCGCCGGGGTCCAGCTCCTGTCCCTTGGTGACGCGGTTATAGAGGCCCATCAGCACATCGCGCGCCCGCGCTGCCGCGCTGGCCTCGCCTTCGATCTGCACCCGGTTGCCGCGCGCGCCGATATAAACCCCGAGCCGGTTCTCGATCGCCACGAGGTTCTGATCATATTGGCCAAACACGGTGCCGAGCAGATGCGGCTTGTCGAACTGGATATCCAGACGGGCGCGGTCGCCGGGTTCGGCAGGAGCATGTTTTTTGGGCATCAGCGGGTGGTCCGGTGGGTCAAGCGGCTTTCCTCCTCACAAGTTCCCCGGCGAGGCTGTTTGGCCCGGCGGAAACGATATCAACTTTGATCATATCGCCGATCTGCGCGCTTTCCGCATAAACATGCACGGATTGCAGCCACGGCGATTTGCCGATGAGCTGGCCCGGCTTGCGGCCCGGCTTTTCGATCAGCACCGCGCATTGTTTGCCGACGGTTGTCTGGTTGAAGGCAAGCTGATCGGCGAGGATCTGCGCCTGAAGCTGCTTGAGCCGGTCGTCCATCACATCTGCCGGGATTTGTTGCGCCATATCGGCGGCAGGGGTGCCGGGCCGGGGCGAGTATTTGAAACTGAAGGCATAGGCATAGCCCACCGCGCGGATGAGGCGCAGGGTCGCCTCGAAATCGGCATCGGTTTCGCCAGGAAAGCCGACGATGAAATCACCCGATAGCGCGATGTCCGGCCGCACAGCGCGCACCTTGTCGAGCAGGCGCAGATAGCTGTCGCGCGTGTGGCTGCGGTTCATGGCCTTCAGGATGCGGTCGGAGCCGGACTGCACGGGCAGGTGCAGATAGGGCATCAGCTTTTCCACGTCGCCATGCGCGGCGATCAGGCCGTCCGCCATGTCGTTGGGGTGGCTGGTGGTGTAGCGGATGCGCTGGAGGCCGGGCAGTCTGTCAAGCGCGCGAATAAGATCGTGCAAGCCGCGCCCTTCGCCGTCGCCCCACGCGTTCACATTCTGCCCCAGCAGCGTGATTTCCTTCACCCCGCCATCGATCAGCGCCTTCGCCTCATCCAGGATCGCATCCCACGGGCGGCTGATCTCCGCACCGCGCGTATAGGGCACCACGCAATAGGTGCAGAACTTGTCGCATCCTTCCTGCACGGTGAGGAAAGCGGTAGGGCGGGTCTGTTTAGTGCGGCCGGGCAGCGCCTCGAATTTGGAGGCGGCGGGCATATCGGTATCGAGCGCCTCCTCGCCGCGCACTACTTTTTGCACCAGATCAGGCAGGCGATGATAGGCCTGTGGTCCCACCACGATATCGACCATCTTGGTGCGGCGCGTAATTTCCGGCCCCTCGGCCTGCGCGACGCAGCCAGCCACCGCGATCATCGGGCGGCTGCCATCCTCGCGGCGCAAACGGCCAATGTCGGAATAGACCTTTTCCGCCGCCTTCTCGCGGATGTGGCAGGTGTTCAGCACCACCATATCGGCCTGCACGGCGTCGTCGGCGGGGGTCATGCCTTGCGCGCCCAGCATCTCGGCCATGCGCTCGCCGTCATAGACGTTCATCTGGCAGCCGAAGGATTTGACGTGGAAGGTGCGCGGATTTTTGGGAGGGTCGGAGCGATTCATCTGGCCCACTATACAGGCGCACGCGCGGACAAGGAAGCGGATTGGCGCGCGCTGCTAACCCTTGCGTTCCATCGATACGCCATACAGCTCCATCCGGTGATCAACGAGCCGAAAGCCGAGCTTTTCCGCAATCTGTCGCTGAAGCTGCTCCAGCTCCGGGTCGACGAATTCGATCACATTACCGGTTTCGACATCGATCAGATGGTCATGATGCGCTTCGGGCGCGGCTTCGTAGCGCGCGCGGCCATCGCCGAAGTCATGCCGCTCCAATATGCCCGCTTCCTCGAACAGCCGCACGGTGCGATAGACGGTCGCGATGGAAATGCCCGGATCGATCGCCGCGGCGCGCGCGTGCAGGCGCTCGACATCCGGGTGATCCTCAGCATCCGAGAGCACCCGCGCGATGATGCGCCGCTGCTCGGTAATTCTCAGGCCTTTTTCGGCGCACAGCGCCTCGATGTCGATTCTACGGGGCATGAAATTCGCTCGGCTCGATATTGTTTGGGCCAATCTAGACTGTTCATGGCAAATGAAAAGGGAGCAAGGCGATTTAATCGCCAGCTCCCTCTCTGATTGCTACGACTGCCCTGCCCAAAAACAGGGCGCAATCTCTTACTTGCTGCGCTTGACGCCGCGCGACTTGCCGAGGCCAATCTTTTTGGCGAGCGTGCGACGCTGGTCGGCATAATTGGGCGCAACCATCGGATAATCGGCGGGCAGACCCCATTTGGCGCGATAGTCGTCCGGCGTCATCTTGTAATGGGTCATCAGGTGGCGCTTGAGCATTTTCAGCTTCTTGCCATCCTCAAGGCAGATGATGTAATCCGGCTTGATCGAGGCGCGCACAGAAACAGCGGGCTCGGGCTTTACTTCAGGCACGGGAGCCGGATTCTCAAGCGAAGCGAGCGCTGTATGAACATTCTGGATGAGTTGCGGTAGATCCGAAACAGCGACACTATTGTTCGATACATGCGCCGCCACGATGTCGGCTGTAAGCGTAATCAACATTTCGCTTTTGGCGGTATTATCGTCCATAAAATTCCTCCATATGTCTTTATGCGACCCCTATTAGACTGGCGCCTGCACCATGTCTGTCGGCGGCATATAGGATGAATACAGAAAATGGCAACTGCTACTTATGGCTATAGAATGAGACTAAAACTGAGCGCATCATAAAAAGTGCCATCCTTGCCCTTATAATAGGCAGGCCGGCGGTGCATCTGTTCAAATCCTGATTTGTGATAGAAATTTATTGCACGATTATTATCCCTCACTTCCAAATGTAATAAGCCCACATTTGATTTTCGTGCCTTAATGATACAGTTTTTCAGGAGAGCATCGCCGACCCCCCTGTTTCGCCATTTGGGATCGACCGCGATCAGCAGTAATTCCGCTTCATCGAGCACATGGCGCACCAGGGCAAAGCCGAGGGTCGCCTGATCGAGATGGGCGACCGAGAGGGTTACACCGGGCAGGCTCATAAATCCGGCGAGCTGCGATGCGGTCCAGGCTTCGCCGTAGCGGGCGTCGAATGCGGCGGTCATCACCGCCATTGCGGACGCTTCGGCACGATGATCGGGCCGGTCGTAGTCGTGGATGGCCAGCATGTCCCCGATCTGCGTGGCCATAGGCTCAGTCGCTTTCCGACGGGGTAGGCACGGCTGCGGCGGCTTTGGCAGGGGGTAGCGTGGCATCCGCGCCGCGCCCATAACGCGCATCGGCGCCCGGTTGCATCTGATCATGCGGTATCAGCAGCGCCATGCGTGCATCCGGGTAGAGAAGCCGGGCTTCGCCACTGCCGCGCGCGCAGACCAACGCCTCGGCGCCTGTGCCGTAAAGGACCGGCGACATTGCATGCTCCGCCAATTGGCCGATGGGGAGGGATGCCGCAGGCGCCAGTGGTGTGAGGGCGGCGCGATCGAATTCTTGCCAGAACAGTTCGCCATGGCCGCCGGTGAGCGCGATGGAGAGGGTCTTGCCGTCCGCACCATCCGCGCGGGCCATGGCGGCGAGCAGGGTGAGGCTCGAATAGCTGTTGAGGGCTGATCCCCATGCAAAGGCGAGTGCGCGCGCCGCCGCCAGCCCGACCCTGATGCCGGTGAAGCTGCCCGGTCCGCTATCGACCCAGATTTCGTCAGCCAGTCCGCCATCGGGCAGCGTGGCAACCGCGGGGATCAGTTTTTCGGCATGGCCGCGCCCCGCAATCTCGTGGACATGGCCGACGAGCGTGCCATCGCTGAACAACGCGATAGACAGCGCCTCGCTCGCCGTGTCGATTACAAGATGCCGCACAGAAATTGCCCGCTCACCGTCATGGTTCGGCGCTTAGCGGCTTCGTCGGTCGCCCGCAACGATGATCAGACGGCAAGGACTTCGCTCACCTCGGGCACATAATGTTTGAGGAGTTGCTCGATGCCGTTCTTGAGGGTCGCGGAGGAGGAGGGGCAACCCGAGCATGCGCCCTGCATGCGCAGATATACTTTGCCTTTGTCGAAGCCGCGATAAACGATGTCTCCTCCGTCATTGGCAACGGCAGGGCGCACGCGCGTATCGATCAGCTCGCGGATCTGCGCGACGATCTCGGCATCGGCGGGGTCATCGGCAAAACCTTTATTGTCCTCATCTTCGCCGGCAGGGACGGATAATCCCTCAGCCGTGCCTCCACGGAACAGCGGCATATCGGCCGAGAAATGATCGAGCAAAATCGAGAGTACATCGGGCTTGGTAGCGCCCCAGTCTCCGCCCGGCGCGATGGTGACGGAGATGAAGTCCGCGCCGAAGAATACGCCGGTAACGTCACCGAGAGTAAACAGCACCTCCGCCAGAGGCGATGCTTGTGCCTCTTCGGCCGAGGCGAAATCGCGGGTGCCCGCCGCCATCACCTTGCGGCCGGGCAAGAACTTCAGCGTGGCGGGATTTGGCGTTTTTTCAGTCTCGATCAGCATGGCGGAGATGTGGCGATTGTGCCGCACTGTTTCAAGAAAAATCGCGCAGCAGCCCGATGGCGCTTGCTTTATGGCGGACATGCGCCCATATGCACCCTGCGCGACAACCGGGCTATCTGGCCTATATTGCGATTGGCGGCGTGAACGTTCCTGCTCTTCATGGGCGATGGAACCGGCCAATACTCCGCGCAAGCTTATTGAGGCTTCCCAATTCACGCGGGTCGTTTCGGACACCCGCCTAGCGTGTGCGCCCTGTTAGATGGCGCGTGCGCGACGCACATTTGTGAGTATTATATCATGGAATTCAAAGACTTTGGCCTTGCAGAGCCATTAACGAAGGCGCTTGCCGCCAAGAATTATTCTGTTCCCACGCCCATCCAGCAACAAGCAATCCCCGTTGTGATGTCCGGCAGGGATCTGTGCGGTATCGCCCAGACCGGCACCGGCAAGACGGCGGCCTTCGCGCTACCTATCCTCCATCGGTTGGCGCAGGCGCAGAGGAACACAGCGCCGCTTACCTGCCGGGTGCTGGTGCTGTCTCCCACGCGCGAACTGGCGGCGCAGATCGGGCAGAGCTTTCGCGATTATAGCCGCTTCATGCAGATGAACGTGGCGACCGTGTTCGGCGGCGTGCCAATCCACAAGCAGATCCGCCAGCTGTCTCAAGGGGTGGACGTGCTGGTGGCGACGCCGGGCCGCCTGCTCGATATCATTTCGCAAAAGGCGTTTCATCTGAAAGGCGTCGAGGTTCTGGTGCTCGATGAGGCGGATCAGATGATGGACATGGGCTTCATCCATCCGGTGAAGCAGATCGTATCCTTCGTGCCGAAGGAGCATCAGACCCTGTTTTTCTCGGCAACCATGCCGAAGGAAATCGCGGCGCTGGCCAAGCAGTTCCTGAACGATCCCGCCACCGTCTCCGTCACCCCGCCCGCCACCACGGCGGAGCGGATCGTGCAGCAGTCCTATTTCGTCAACCAGAACGAGAAGCAGGCATTGCTGACGCATATCGTGCGGGGCGAGGAAATAGACCGCGCTCTGGTGTTCACCCGCACCAAATATGGCGCGGACAAGGTGGTGCGTGCACTCGCGGGCGCCGGCGTCAATGCGCTCGCCATCCATGGCGACAAGAGCCAGGGCCAGCGCACCGCCGCGCTTCAGGCATTCCGCAACGGGCAGGTGAAGCTGCTGGTAGCGACCGACATTGCCGCGCGCGGTATTGATGTGTCGGGCCTCAGCCACGTCATCAACTTCGAGCTGCCCAACAACCCCGACCAATATGTGCACCGCATCGGTCGCACCGGCCGCGCGGGCATGGAAGGGGTGGCGATCAGCCTGGTTTCCGATGATGAACGCGCCTTCCTCAAGGCGATCGAGAAGCTGACGCGCACCAGAAGCGAGATCACCCCTCTGCCGGAAAATCTGGCGGAGATGGTGCGAAATCTGCCCAAGCCCGCGCCGCGCAAGCAGGCCGATGCCCGCCCGCCGCGTCCGCAGCAGATGCGCGAGAAGCAGCCGCGCCAGCACCGCGAACGGGGCGAGCGGAGTGAGCAGGGCGATAGCGCCCGGTCGTTCCATCCGCGCCGCAGGAAAAGCGTCGGCGCCTATAAGGGCGCAGTGACGCGGGTAGGATAATCCGGCTCAGCCGTCAGGGCGCGGCGATATTGTCAGTAGCGGTTCAGTAAATCGCCGTTATGACGGGAGGCGATGACCATACGCCTCCCGCCGCGCCTTATTATCGCCAGCCTTGCGGCACTGTCGCTGATCTGTGGAGAGGGGATTGCGCTCGCGCGGTCCTCGCCCGCCCGGCCTGCGAAGGCTGCGCTCGCGGCACAGCCAGCTTCCGTCCAGCCGCAGCGGCCGTGGCTTTATGAGAACAGCGACGTGCCGATTGATGGTGCGTGGCTGTTTGGCACGCTGCCCAACGGCCTGCGCTACGCCATTCGCCGCAACGGTGTGCCGCCCGGCCAGATTTCCATCCGCTTGCGTATCGATGCCGGATCGCTGCACGAGCGCGAGGACGAATCGGGCTATGCTCATTTCATCGAGCACCTGACCTTTCGCGGCTCCCGTTTCGTGCCTGATGGCGAATCCAAGCGGATATGGCAGCGGCTCGGCGTCAGCTTCGGCTCGGACAGCAACGCCCAGACTACGCCGACGGCCACCACCTATGCGCTCGACCTGCCCGATGCCTCGTCCGAAAGCGTGGAGGAAAGCATCAAGATCCTCGCGGGGATGATAAGCGATCCCAACATCGTGCCCGCTGCCGTGGAGGCGGAGCGCGCCGTCGTCCTCGCAGAAATGCGTGAAGGGCAGGGCGCCGCCTCGCGCGTGGGGGATGCCAGCCGCGCGCTGTTTTTCGCAGGGCAGCCATTGGGCAGCCATGCGCCGATCGGCACTGCCCAAAGCCTCGAAGCCGCGAGCGCAGCAAGCCTGCGCGCCTTTCATGACCGCTGGTATCGGCCGGAAAACGCGGTTATCGCGATCTCGGGAGATACGGACCCCAAGGCGGTCGAAGCACTGATAGAGCGGCACTTCGCCGGCTGGAAGCCGCAAGGGGCACCCGTTTCGGCGCCCGGTTTCGGCACGCCGGACCCGCAGGCCCCCGCGAGCGCGGTAGTTGTGCAGGCGGGCGCGCCGCCCTCGCTCACGCTTGTCTGGCTGCGCCCATGGGCGCCCAAGGCCGATACGATCGACTATAACCAGCGCAAGTTAGCGGACAGTGTGGCTATCCAGATGATTAACCGTCGGCTGGAAGGCGCGGCGCGGCGCGCTGGCTCCGCCTTTTTGCAGGCCGGTATCGATGTCGATGATGTCAGCCGCTCCGCCAATGGCACCTTCGTCAGCATCGTGCCGTCTGCCAGGGGCTGGGAGCAGGCGTTGCGTGAGGTTCGCGCGATTATCGAGGATGCGAAGGCCAGCGTGCCGGGCGAGGCAGAGATCGAGCGCGAATATCGGGCGTTCGAGACTAATCTCGCCGTCGATGTCGAGAACCAGAGCGTCGAGGCGAGCGCCACGCAGGCGGGCAATATCGTGGCCGCAGTCGACATTCGCGAAACGACCGTAACCGCGCAGGCGGCGCTCGATATCTATCGGGGCGCGCGGGCGATCATGACGCCTGCCGCTATGCTGGACGCCACCCGCCGCATGTTCGGTGGCGATGCGATGCGCGCCATGCTGGTGCTGCCGCAGATGGAGGCCGGGGCACAGGCACGGCTGGATGCAGCCTTGCAGGCGCCTGTCGTGGCATCGTCGGATGTGCGTCTCACCGGCAAGCCCGTGACGATGGCGGATCTGCCCGCCCTGCCGCCGCCGGGCACGGTCGTCTCGCGTGTGCCGGTGGGCGTGCTCGGTATGGAACTTATCACCTTCTCCAACGGCACCCGGCTGACCCTGTTCGCCAACAGCGGGGAGGGCGGCAAGGTGCACATGAACGTGCGCTTCGGCCATGGCTTGCTCGATCTTTCCCCAACCAGGACTCAGCCGACCTGGGCGGCGGGCTATGTGCTGGGGGCGAATGGTATCGGCACGCTGGGCCAGCGGGAGCTGGACGAGCTGACCAACGCCCGGCGGCTGGGGTTTGACTTTGGCATAGATGACGATGCCTTCGAGATGTCGGCGCTCACTCGTCAGGCGGATTACCGGGATCAGCTGCGGTTGTTTGCGGCCAAGCTCCATGCGCCCGGCTGGGACGCGGGGCCGGTCGAGCGGGTGAAGGCAGGGCTGATCGCGGCCTATGATGGCGCGGCGGCTACCCCCGGTGGTGTGCTGGGCCACAGGCTCGGCTGGCTATTGCGCAAGAAGGACGCGCGTTATCGAACGCCCGACAAGGCGGAGATCGCGGCGCTGACCCCTGAGCATTTCCGTGCCTTCTGGGAGCCGATTCTCGCATCCGGGCCGGTCGAGGTGCAGATTTTTGGCGATGTGAAGCCCAATGAGGCTATCGCGGCGGTGGCGGAGACGTTTGGCGCTCTTCCTCCGCGCGCCCAACGCCCTATCGAGCGCGCAGCCCGCAAGGTGCGCTTTCCCGCGCACAACAGCAAGCCGTTGGTGCTGCTGCATGAGGGCAATGCCGATCAGGCCGCCGCCATGATCGCCTGGCCAACAGGCGCAGGGCTGGCCAATGCGCGCGAGGGACGCCAGCTCGATATATTGGCGCAGATCATCACCGACCGCCTGTTCGAGCGGCTGCGCGCGGCGGAGGGTGTGGCCTATAGCCCCAATGCGCAGGCGGACTGGCCGCTCGCCTTCGACAAGGGGCGTGGCTACATCCTCGCGATGAGCCAGCTGAAGCCGGGCAGCACCGACTATTTCTTTACGCTGGTGCGCGAAATTGCGGCCGATCTTGCCGCCCGCCCTGTCAGTGACGACGAGTTGCAGCGCGTCCTCGCCCCGACGCGCCAGCTGCTGGCCCGTGCCAGCACCGGCAACGCATACTGGATGAACCAGATGGAAGGCGCGGCGTATGACCGGCGCTATGTCGAGGCGATGATCGCGCTGCCGAACGATATGCTGCGGATCACACCGGAACGCCTGCGCCAACTCGCCGCCAAATATCTGGTGGACCGCAAGAGCTATTCGGTAGTGGTGCTGCCAAGGGTCAAATAGCGCCCGCTCACAGGATATATTTGCTCAGGTCCGTATTGCGCGAGATGCTCGATAGCTGCGCGTCGACATAGGCGGCGTCGATGGTCAGCGTTTCGCCCGCGCGATCCTCTGCGTCAAAGCTCACATCCTCCAGCAGCTTTTCCATCACGGTCTGAAGCCTGCGCGCGCCGATATTCTCCACGCTTTCGTTCACCTCGGCGGCGATGCGGGCCACCGCGCGGATGCCGCTTGTCGTCAGGTCGATCGTCACGCCCTCGGTGGCGAGCAGCGCCTTGTATTGCTCGGCCAGCGACGCCTTGGTGTCAGAGAGGATCGCGACGAAATCCGCCTCGGTAAGCCCCTTCAGCTCGACGCGGATGGGCAGGCGACCCTGCAATTCGGGCAGCAGGTCGCTCGGCTTCGCGACATGAAACGCGCCGGACGCGATGAACAATATATGGTCGGTCTTGAGCGGGCCATATTTGGTGGCGACCGTGGTGCCCTCGATCAGTGGCAGAAGATCGCGCTGCACGCCCTCGCGGCTGACCGAGCCGCCGCGCACGTCGGACACCGCGATCTTGTCTACCTCGTCAAGAAACACGATGCCGTTCTGTTCCGCTTGGCCCAGCGCCACGCGGTTCAAATCGTCGGTATCGAGGCGCTTGTCCTGCTCCTCCTCGACGAGCTTGTCCCACGCATCCGCGACGCGCAGCTTCCGCCGCTTTTTCTGCTGCTGGCCGAACGCCTTGCCCATCATCTCAGAGAGGTTGATCATACCGATCTGCCCGCCCATGCCGGGGATTTCCATCGGCATCGAAGGAGCATCCGCCATCTCGATCTCGACCTCGGCTTCGTTCATCTGGTCGCTCTCGATCCGCTGGCGGTAGGAAAGGCGGGTCGCCTGGCTCGACTCCTTGCCGGTGAGCGCATCGAGCAGCCGCTCCATCGCCGCTTCGGATGCAGCGAGGCGCACGGCCTCGCGCCGCCGGTCCCGTTCCAGCCGCAC
>JAGNYO010000060.1 GCA_017984895.1 Sphingobium sp.
GTTTTGCGTGGAGGCGGCGGCGATCATGGCCCATCTGCCGCCGGAGGCGCGCACTGGTCTGCATGGCTATGCGCGAGATATTGGTCTGGCCTTTCAGATTGCCGATGATCTCCTTGATATAGAGGGCGACGCGGCTGTGACGGGCAAAGCGGTCGGCAAGGATGCGCAGGCAGGCAAGCAGACCTTTGCCTCGCTGTTAGGGGCCGAGCGCGCGCGGGAGCAGGCGCGTATATTGGTGGCGCAGGCGAAGGCGCATCTGCACGATTACGATGAACGCGCGGATCTGCTGCGCGCTATTGCCGATTATGTGATCGAAAGGGACCGTTGATATGGGGGATATTGCTGGGCCGCGGATCGGGGTTTATCCAGGCACTTTCGATCCGATAACGCTGGGGCATATGGACATCATCCGGCGCGGGGCCAAGCTGGTTGACAAGCTCATCATCGGCGTCACTACCAATCCCAGCAAATCCCCGATGTTCTCGGTTGAGGAACGTCTGGCGATGGTGCGCCGAGAATGCGCGGGGCTGGAGGCGGAGGTGAAAGTCGTCGCGTTCGATGCGCTACTGATGGATTTCGCTTCGGCGCAGGGTGCGGGAGTCATCATTCGGGGCCTGCGTGCGGTAGCGGACTTTGAATATGAATATCAGATGGCTGGGATGAACCAGCAGATCAATGACAAAGTGGAGACGGTGTTTCTGATGGCGGATGTCTCGCTTCAGCCGATAGCCTCGCGACTGGTCAAGGAAATCGCACTCTATGGTGGGCCGATCCATCGCTTCGTTAGCCAGCGCGTATGCGAGGAAGTGGCCGCGCGGGTCACGCAAATGGGTCGCAAAGGCGCATGATGCTCATTTTTGGTTCAGGCTCAGCCAATTATCGCGCTATGGACAGCAGATTCGTTACCGGAGAGGGTTTTTAATGACACCCAGCAAGTTTGTTCGCCTTATTCTCGCCGCGCTGCTGGCTGTTGGTGCCTATGGTGCTGGCGTTGCCTATGCGCAGAACAAGGCGCAGGCCGAGGAAATGGAAAAGGCTGAACGCTCTGCCAAGGCCGCTCGCCAGGCCGAGGAGCTGCGCAAGGCGCCGCAGGTTGCTGTCCCCTCCGCGACCGTGCCGGTCGATCCGACCAATATATGGGTGTTGCACCTCTCCAATGGGGGGGCGGTGCGTATTCAGCTCCGGCCTGATGTCGCGCCCAACCATGTTGCGCGTATCAAGGAGCTGACCAACCGCGGCTTCTACAACGGCCTCGTCTTTCACCGGGTGATTGAGGACTTCATGGCACAGGGCGGGGATCCTAAGGGAGACGGCACTGGCGGGTCCGAATTGCCGGATCTCCAGGCAGAGTTCAGTTTTCTCCCACATGTGCGCGGTGTCGTCTCTATGGCGCGCTCTCAAGATTCGAATAGCGCCAACAGCCAGTTTTTCATCATGCTGATGCCCCGCATGCAGCTTGATCGCAAATATACTGTGTTTGGGCGCGTTATAGAGGGCATGGCTTTTGCCGATGCCATCGCTAAGGGCGAGCCGCCCGAAAATCCGACCAAGATTATTAGCGCAAACATGGAAGTGGCAGCTCCGTCAAGCTGACAGAACGGAGCCTGATCCGTTAGCGGCATGGCATGGATGTAAAGCTCTTCGATTTCGTGCTGCCCCAGGAGCGCATTGCTCTGCGGCCCGCAGAACCGCGTGACTCGGCGCGTATGCTGGTGATGGCGGGCAAGGATGCGCTACGCGATGCCCATGTGCAGGATCTGCCGGGCCTGCTGCGCGCGGGTGACTGCCTCGTGTTTAACGATACCCGTGTAATCCCCGCTCAACTGGAAGGGCAGCGTGGACAAGCGCGCATCGGCGCCACACTGCACAAGCGCATTGATCTGCGCCGGTGGCAGGCTTTTGTGCGCAATGCAAAGCGACTGCGTGCTGGAGATCGGGTGGATTTCGGCGCGGGCGTGACCGCCATAGTCGAGGCACGGGATGACGAGGGCGGCTTCACCCTGTTGTTCGAGGGGGAGGAGCCGGTCGAATGGTTGCTGGAGCGGGCAGGGCGGATGCCGCTCCCGCCCTATATCGCTGGCAAGCGCGCAGCGGATGAGCGCGACCGGGCCGATTATCAGACCATGTTTGCGCATAAGGACGGCGCTGTAGCAGCCCCTACGGCTGCATTACATTTCACGCCCGCGTTGGTAGAATCCCTGGCTGCGAATGGCATTGCTATGGAGAGGGTGACTCTCCACGTTGGTGCGGGCACCTTTCTGCCGGTGAAGGCGGAGGACACCGACGACCACCATATGCATGCCGAACGAGGCAGTATCAGCGCTGAAGTGGCGGAGCGGCTGAACGCGGTGCGCGCACGCGGTGGGCGGCTGATCGCGGTAGGCACGACTTCGCTGCGTGTCATGGAAAGCGCGGCGGACGAGCGAGGGATACTCCACGCATGGACCGGCGAAACCCGCATTTTCATCACGCCCGGCTACCGTTTTCGTAGCATAGACGGGCTGATGACCAATTTTCATCTGCCGCGCTCTACGCTGTTCATGCTGGTTTCTGCGCTCATGGGCCTGGAGCGGATGCAGGCGGCATATGCTCATGCCATCACGCAGGGCTACCGTTTCTATTCCTATGGTGACGCGAGTTTACTGCTGCCTCAGGAGGCTAGCTTTGCGTGCGCCAGCGAGGTCAGCTCCGCATAGAGAGCGCCCGCTTCCTGACTCTTCTCGATGGTGTTTTCGGGCGCAGTGCGTTCAGGCATATTGCGGATTTCCCGCAGCGGTGCCGCTTCTAAGCCGATACGCCGCGCAAGGTTGGGCCAAAGTGTGGCATTTGTCGCCAAATCATCCGATGGCACGATCAGCACGTTATCGTGCTGTTTCGCAGTGTCGAGTAACGTCCGATGCGCCGCTATCCATCGGTCCAGCCAGTAAGCGGTTGTTTCGGGATCGCCCTTTACCGCTTCTCCGGGCCAAACGAACGGCCGATGCGTTGCGCCGAATTCATGATGGCCCAGCCATTGCATATAGCTCTGAGTAAAGCGATCGGCCTCCGCGAACCGGCGGTGTTGCGAAAATAAACTCATCGCGTGGCTGACAGGACCGCGCACTGGCACGAGAAACAGCGACTGTTTCATCGCCTTTGCCAACGTGGGCAAGCGCAGGATCATGTTATTGTTCTTGGAAAGATAGCGTGTCTTTCCCGTTCGCAGCAGAACGAGACGGATCATGTCGCGATAGCCCTGAATGAGGTCTTTATCCGGCTTGTGCGGCGTGAGTTGGTCCCTGCGTATATAGTCCTTCCCGCCGAAAACTCGCCAATAAACCTCGTCCAGCGCTTCGGGACTGTGATAATCTACCGCGATCCCGTCTCCATGCGCCCGCTCTTTCTTTTCGCCCGCACTGCCCCCGCGTGCCGAAAATTTGCGCCACAGATTAGGCGCGAGGATGAAAGGCATGTCTGCATAGGTGAGTGACCCGAATACACCAGAGCCATGAATTTCCCGCATTAATATTGTCGTGCCTGCGCGGGCCAGGCCGCAGACGAATATATGCCTGCCCTCATCCGCCGGAGCGGCTTTGAGAAACATGCTCTTCTCGATGTCGTGCAGCATCTCTGCCCGCATGGTTGAGCCGAGCGCAAGGTGATGGAGCAGCTTGTCCAGCGGCGAATAATCAGCCACGCAGCACCTTGGTGCGCAGCACAATATAGCCGATGGATATTCCGCACAGCAATGCGATAGGTGCGGGCTGCATCAACAGCTCCATCCAGTGGGTCATGCCGCCTTTCGCCACAAGACCCGCCAATGCAACCGGCGCCACTGCGCAGCACAGTAACAGAAAGAACAGCACGGAGCAGCGCGCCATGCGTGCCGAATAGGCAGGCAATACCCGCTCTTTCCAATGATCGGATATGCGGTTGCTCGTGATGGTCGCAACGGATTTGCTGGCGATCGTGCGCAGGCCCTGTGCCTGATCCAGCACCGGTAGCCTAAGCAGCAGCTCGCTTGCCAGCATGGCAGTAAGAATCAGTAAAAGGGCGTCGAAGGTGCTCATGCAGCCGGACGAATTCTACTCGTCGCCTGTTTCATCGTTGCGCTGTTTTTGCTTGCCGCGCCTGAGCAGGCGCTTGATCGGATACCAGATGACGGCAAACAGCGCGAGGAAGATGGACCCGACTACGCCCAGCACAGCGCCGATTGCGCCCGCCCCTACTCCCGGCCCTATATAGGCCAATGCACTTCCGGGAAGTATGGCCAGCGCTGCGGCTAGTGCGAGTGCCACTATGGGCGCGAATGATCGTGATTCGTAACGCATTCCATACCCCTGTTTATCGGCGATCGCTCCCTTATGCGGTATGCGGCAGCCATTGTCACGGCCATCAACCATGAATTTGCTGCGCAAGCGAAAACGAAATGGTCGCGAGGTTAACAGTTTGTCAATTCTCCGTCGGCATAGCGCAAGCAGGGACATGGAGCAGCCTTTGCGGAGACTGGGCACGAAATTGATGGCTTTGCTCGCGGGAGCGGGCGCACGGGAGGCTGATATCAGGCGATCTCTCGTAGAGAGCCTTTATGCCTCGCCTACCTCGCTGGCTATTGGTGCCCTCTCAGGTTTCCTGCTCAGCATTGCAATAGCCCATATCTCGCATGACCCGGTGATGACCGGCTGCGCGATCATTATTTCGCTCATTGCTGTTCTACGCACTATTTCCGCCATATTTTATTACCGCAAACTTAAGGCCGGCATTGCCAATGCAGACCGGCGGTGGGAGTTGATCTACGAGCTGGGGGCATGGGGCTTCGCCGGCATGCTCGGCGTTCTGGCGCTAGTGACATTGCTGCGCACCACCGACTCGGCAATTCATCTCCTCTCAGTTTCGCTGGCGACAGGCTATGGCGCAGGGATTGCCGGGCGTAACGCCGGGCGTGTGAAGATTGCGTTGGGTCAGACGAGCCTTGCTCTTTTGCCTACCTCTGCTGGTCTGTGGCTATCCGGAGATTTCGGATACCGGATTCTTGCGATTGTGCTGTTCATCATGGTGTTTGCCATGCGCGACATCACTCGCACGACCCACCACATCGTCGTCGAAGCGTTGCGGGGTAAGCAGGAGAAGTCCCTACTTGCCGCCAAGTTCGAGCGGCTTGCGCGCTTTGACAGCCTCACCGGCCTCGAAAACCGGATGGCGATGCAGATGCGTCTGCGTGAACTGTTCGATAGCAATCGTCGCAGCCATGACGCCTTCTCGATCCTGTGGATGGATCTAGACCGCTTCAAGGAGGTGAACGATTCGCTCGGTCATATGGTGGGCGATGGGCTGCTACGCGCGGTTGCGGAGCGCCTGACAGCAACCCTGGGCAAGCGTGGCCATGTCGCCCGCTTTGGCGGTGACGAATTCGTAATGCTGTGCCCTGGCGCTAATCGCATCGATTCTCAGGCAATCGCTGCGGAAATGCTCACTGCGCTTCAAAAAGGTATCCGGGTCGGCGAGCATTTTCTCATCAATACCTCCTCAATCGGCATCGCGGTCGGACCGCAAGATGGACGCGACGCGGACGAGCTGATGCAGCATGCTGACCTCGCCCTCTACGAAGCGAAGAATGGTGGTCGCAACAGGGTCGTCAGCTTTGCCTGGTCGATGAAAGAGCGGTTTCACCGCATCCATGAGATTGAAACCGGGTTGCGCCGCGCCGTCGCCAACGAGGAGCTTGTGCTGAAATTCCAGCCGATCTTCGACGTAAAGACAGGCCGCATTGCGATATGCGAGGCGTTGCTCCGCTGGAACCATCCTACGCTGGGCATGGTATCTCCCTCCGAGTTCATCCCGCTGGCGGAAAGTACAGGGACTATCGAAGAGATCACGCACTGGGTAATCGAGCATGCTTGTGAAGCCGCGGCCCACTGGCCGGAAGATGTGCGAATGGCGATCAATATCTCGCCCGCTGTGCTGCATTCTGGCGGACTGCCTGGCGCGGTGATCGCGGCGTTGACGAAAACTGGCCTTGCTGCCGCCCGACTGGAGCTGGAGATGACCGAGTCGGTTTTTCTTGACGATGATAGCCATACCAACCAGATGCTGCGCGCTCTGCAAGCGATTGGTTTGCGCATGGTGCTCGATGATTTCGGCACCGGCTATTCTTCTCTCAGCTATCTGCGTTCCTATCATTTTGACGGCATCAAGATTGACCGCAGTTTCATGACTGGCATTACCACCAGCCCCGAGGATCAAGCGATCGTGCGGGCGGTAGGCTTGTTAGCTGAAGCGTTGGATATGGAAATCGTCGCTGAAGGGATCGAGACGCAAGAGCAGCTGGATTATGCGCGCTCGGCCAGCATTCACAATGTCCAGGGGTTCCTGATGAGTGAGCCGCAATCAGTGGCGGTGATCACCGACATGATCCTGCGCAATGTAACCATTCCCGCCGCCATCGCCGCCAAATCCGTGCGAAAAGGTGAGGCGAAAGTTGCGCCAGTTGCCTCATCATCACCGGAAAGCCGCCGGGCGATCAACGGATAGCGATCAGGAAACGAAATGCCTTATCTGCGGTGCAGACGTGTCTGTGCCGCTGCCAGTCGCCGCATCATCTTCAGATCACGTTCGGTCAGCTTCATTGCGGTATCGACCCAGCCGTCAACAATATCGCGCAACTCTGCCAGCTCCAGTGGCATAACCCGCCGTCCGGCGCGGAAAACGCCAAGCTGCCCTGCATGACGCTCACCGTTGGAAGCGATATATTCCCGCGCCACTTCCTCCCCCTTGCCGGGGTCAGCCAGCACCGCAATGACACCCATTTCGTGCATTTCCTCGGCAGTGTAGACCTTGCCAGAGAGGATCATCCGCTCCGCCACCGCATGGCCGAGCCGGCGGGCGAGGATCGAATAGGCGCCCATGCCGGGGAATAGGCCAAACAGCACTTCGGGCAAGCCAAAGCGGGCCTGCCGTTCGGCGATGATCACATCGAAGCACATTAGTGCCTCAAATCCCCCGCCAAGTGCATCGCCTTGCGCCAGCCCGATATTGATGACCGGCATGTCATTGCAATGCCAGACGCGGTCGACGATATCGACGCACAAATGGCTATATTGCCTCAGCGTCTCTCGGTCCTGATTTTCGATACACCTCGCGAACATCTCCAGATCGCCGCCAAGGTTGAACACACCGGGAAAGCGCGATCCAAGCACCATATAGCGCAGCGCCTCAGGGTTGGCGGCAAAGATCTTTTTCGCCTCCATCTGCCAGGTCATCGTGTCACGTAGCAGGCCGAGATTGTAATTGGGCCGGTCTAGCGGGGTTATAAACGCCCAGAGTGAGCCAATTTCCGGCTCCCATTGCACGTCGATCTGCCCCAGATCGAACAATTTGGATTGGCCGGGGAGGTCGAAAGCCGCAGGTGCGTCAGGCGCAACAGAATCGGGGATTATGCCGTCCTGCAACGGCATAATCAGAGGGGCGGTCTGCATCGTCTCCGTATCGTCCTGGTTCGTTACCTGGCCAGCGACTCGAAGGTCCAGCACGCTAGAGCGCATCTCGTCCATTATCCCCCTCGTGATTACTTGCGACCTGTTCCGCTTATGAACGGACCATGAGATGGCGGACGACGCAACGACACAACTGCCGGAATTGGATCGCGTTAACCAATTCGCTTAACTGATGTGGCATAAAAACTACGGCAAATTCCGATGTTTGTTAACTTTTATGGTAAAATTGCCACAGATTGGTCCATCAGCACGATGGGCCGAAGGAACAGTTTGCTAACCATATCCTCTTATCGTTGCATCATGATTCGCAGAACCCGCGACAAGACCCGAATGACCCTGATCCTCCATACGCCGGAGGGTTTGGGCTGGCCGTTGCGGCTCTCTTCCGATTGTGTGCAATTCATCGGGCGTTACCGTCGCGTGGAGAATTTTGGCCCGGCTTCCGGCCTGCTGCATTTCCTGCCGGGGCACATCGCCTGAGCTTTGCACGGCTTATTCGCGGGTTGGCTCATTACAGAATACTGGCTGACTTTAACCTCGCTTGCCCCTAAAGCGCGCCAATGAGCAGGCTGCCCCGTTTTCAGTTCAGCACCCACGCCACAGACGGCAAGGCACGCACCGGTGCAATCCAGATGATGCGCGGGGAGATTCGCACGCCCGCATTCATGCCGGTCGGCACAGCCGCTACCGTTAAGGCGATGCGCGCCGATGAAGTGCGCGCGGCGGGTGCCGATATTATCCTGGGCAACACCTACCATCTGATGCTTCGCCCCGGAGCGGAGCGCATAGCCCGGCTCGGCGGGCTGCACCGTTTCATGGGGTGGGAGCGCCCGATACTTACCGACAGTGGCGGCTATCAGGTGATGAGCCTGTCTGACCTCACGAAAATGAGCGAGGAAGGCGTGGCCTTTGCTAGTCATATTGACGGATCGCGGCACATGCTCAGCCCGGAACGCTCAATGGAAATTCAGCGGCTGCTGGGGTCGGACATCATAATGGCATTCGACGAATGCACTAAAAATGGCGCGACGCGCGACGAGGCAGCCTTGTCTATGGAGCGCTCGATGCGCTGGGCAAAGCGCTCACGCGATGGGTTTGATGCTGGCAAAGAGCATGCAGACCGCGCCGCACTGTTCGGCATTCAACAGGGCTCTCTGGATCGAGAGTTACGGGCCATTTCCGCGCAAAAGCTGATCGACATAGGTTTTGATGGGTATGCTGTGGGTGGACTGGCGGTCGGCGAGGGGCAGGAGGCGATGTTTGCCACGCTCGATTTCGCGCCCGATATGCTGCCGGCCGACAAGCCGCGTTATTTGATGGGTGTCGGCAAGCCGGATGACATCGTTGGTGCGGTCGAGCGCGGGATAGACATGTTCGATTGCGTGTTGCCGACGCGCTCCGGTCGGAACGGGCAGGCGTTTACATGGCTCGGGCCAGTCAATATTCGCAACGCCGCGCATGCGGAGGATGGTGAACCACTCGATTCATCATGCGACTGCCCGGTGTGCCAAAGCCATAGCCGCGCCTATCTCCATCACCTCATCAAGGCGAAGGAAATCTTGGGTGCAATGCTGATGACGCAGCATAATATTCATTTTTACCAGTCTCTTATGAGCCATATAAGAGACTCAATTGCAGAAAAGCGATTTGCCACCTTCGCTGCCAACTTTCGTGCTCGTTATGGGGCACGCGATTGAAGCGATTAACCGTGCTTATCCTCAGGCTACCGCCGGAATGACAACACTATACCGCCCGGCGTTGGCATCATGATCGAGGGAGGCGCGTAATTGCCGGGCAAGGCCGCTTAGCACACGTTCGCATAGCTCGGAATTCCTGCGGGACGAAGCGCTGATAGGGAGCAGCAAGGGCGACGAGAGGGTGAACCTGGCCTGCCTGATGTCGCCTTCGATCTCTTTCAGAGAAATAGAAAGCGCACCTGCCCGCTCTTGCGAAATAGCGAAATCGGCCAGTTCTGCCGTCATGAAGGCGACCGGTCCCGCAATATCCAGATGCAGGCACAGGTCGTCGCAGTCGACCAATATCTCTATCGCGCATTCACTCTGAATCTGGGCAGAAGTGCGGAGACTGGAGGCAATTTCATTAATTACGGCGCGGGCGCGCACCCCCTTGTGCTCATCGAGCTCGGCATAATGATTTCGCTGGACCACAGCAAGGGCATCCACCCGTCGCTGGATAGAGAGATAGGCCGCGGCGGGCGCCGGCTCTTCCGCCGCGCGCCAATGCAGGCTTATAAGACTGGAAATGATCTGGAGGTTGTTCTTGACTCGATGATGCACCTCGCGTGTCAGTTGGGTCTGGCGCACCAGCGCAAGCCGCATTTCTTCTTCATGCTTGGCCACATCCTGACTGAGTGCATGAAACGCTTCGCTTAGTTCCGCAATTTCCTGAGCGGCACTTAAAGCCGCCTCAGGCGGGCGCAGTATTTTACCAGGCCTGTAAGTAGCTACTTCACGCCTCAATGCGACCAATGGCTTGACCAGCAGTCTGCGCGCTAATTGCCAGCCAATCCCGGCGGCGGCGAGCGCAATCAGCAGGGTTGTCAGCACGGCCGTGACTCCGGGAATGGCTTCAATTCAAGCGTTTCAGCAGATCGAGCATCTCATCGGGGATGCTCTCTTCAACTGTCTGTTGGTATATGCTGCGCAATACAGTGCCGAGGCTGACATTAACGTCCGCGAAGGGTTTGAGTGATGAGCCATCGGTTCGCTCAGGGGCAATTGCATCGGGCTGGGCGGGAGCGGCACATTTGTCCTGCCTCGCGGTCCGGTCCAGCTCGTCGTCATTCATTCATGTTTCCTTTTGCGGCCCTTCAGCGAAAGATGCCTCCTCTCGCCCTAATGGTGGCGATGCTTCATAAAGCATAGTATGCTATCCGCCAAGCATGCCGCCTTCAGGAATAATGACGGTCCGGTCGAAACTATTTTGGGGTTGGTTGGTTCCCTTGTGTCTGGGGGTCGTCTAAAAATCTGTGTCGCCTCACCGGCGACAAGGCGAGAAGGAGTGCAGCCGACATGTCATTAGGCCTAGAGCTATATCCGCATATTCCCTTTTTGCGCCGTTATGCTCGCGCGCTGACGGGTAGTCAGTCTCAGGGAGATGCGGCGGTGCGCAGGACATTAGAGGCTATTGTTGCATCGCCTGCTGCATTTCCGGCAAACATCGATGTTCGGCTTGCGCTCTATCGTCTGTTCGAGGACACATGGTCGTCCTCTCCGCCTGAAAACGTGAGCGGTGGGGGAGAAGATGAACGGCAGGCTGTGGCGCGCGCGCGCCTCGCGCGGATGACTCCGCAGCCGAGGCAGGCATTGTTGCTGACCGCTATGGAAGGATTTAGTCAGAGCGAGGCTGCCTACATCACGAATATAGACCCCGCCAATATCGAGGGACTGGTGGAGGAAGCGATGGCCGAGATCGACCGGCAAACGCGCGCCAATGTCCTCATCATTGAGGATGAGCCGATCATCGCGATGGATATCGAGACGATCGTCCGCGATATGGGTCATGATGTGGCAGGCGTCGCTGTGACGCGGGATGAGGCGGTGCAAATGGCAGTCGCGCAGCGCCCTGGACTTGTGCTGGCGGATATCCAGCTTGCGGATGACTCGAGCGGGATTGATGCGGTTAAGGATATATTGGCCGAATTTTCTGTGCCTGTGATCTTTATTACCGCCTTCCCGGAACGCCTGCTGACCGGCGAACGGCCGGAACCCACTTTCCTTATTACCAAGCCGTTTCATCGTAACACTGTCAAGGCTGCCATTGCGCAGGCACTGTTCTTCGATATGGAAACCAGCCCCGCATGATGGCAACTCATCATTGGGTGGCGGCTTCATCGAGCGCCCGCGCCGAGCCTCTGCCGCACTTCTTGCTGCACGTCGGGGGAACAGGGGCCGCGTTGCCGCGTTGAATCACATAATCGCGAGGGGATGTGCCCCGTTCGGGGAATTGCATGGATGATGACACCTGCCAGGACGGAGATATGGCCGCACGGTTGGACGATGATGCGTTCAAGCGAGAACTGGCAACTGTTATCCCCCATTTACGCGCTTTTGGCCGATCACTCTCCGGCTCTCGCGACATTGCCGACGATCTCGTTCAGGAAACCCTGCTGAAGGCATGGGCTGCGCGCAGCCGCTTTCAGGCGGGCACCAATATGCGGGCGTGGACCTTCATCATCCTGCGTAATCATTTCCTTTCGCAGAAACGCCGCGCCCGCTTTACCGGCGAATGGGATGATCTTGTGGCGGATCGCATTCTGGCGGCGCCCGCTGGGCAGGACAAACAGCTTGAACTGGCGGATATGCAGCGCGCTCTGTTATTGCTACCAGAAAGCCAGCGCGAAGCCCTAATTCTCGTTGGCGCGGGAGGCTTCGCCTACGAAGAGGCAGCGGAAATATGCGGCGTTGCTGTCGGGACGGTCAAAAGCCGGGTAGCACGGGCGCGCAGTGCCCTAGAGCGATTACTGGAAAACGGCGATCTTCCCCCTCGTGCTGGCTCTGCTGCGCGCACCAGTGACGGCGTGCTGGCGGAAATCATGGCCGATGTCGATCGTTTGACTACGCGAACTCTCAGGTAAAGGTGCTTCGCTCCTGCCAGTCGAGGCGCGCCAGCAGCTTTTTCATATCTTCTGGCAATTCACGTTCATGCACCGCCGGATAGGCGGCCAGCAGTGCCCGGCCAACCGCTTCCAGACTCGCCGGTGCTACCTGCCGACGCCGGCCCGCAAACATCTTGCCGTCTCTATGGGGTGTGTGCTCATTCATGCTAGGAAAGACGCTGTTGCTGCGGCATGGTTCCACCAGAATCGACGAACCGTGAGCAACTGGCCGCATGATGACCGCACCGCATGATTGTTATACACCTGACTGGAGCGAAGCCATGCGCCGTGCGAAGGATCATGCGCCCTTCCTGGCGCAGGTGAGCCGGCGGCATGAGGCCGTTTGCAACCTGCTGGACAAGGGCGAGGTAGATGCGGCGTGGCATGCTGCCTCAATTGCAGGCGAGGGGGCTGAGGGCATTGGTCAGGCCCTGCGTTGGCAAAGGGGAGCGGTGGCGCTGGTGACAGGCGTTGCCGATCTCGCTGGGGCCTGGGATCTTGACCGGGTGACGGGCAGCTTGTCGGAATTCGCGGATGCCGCTGTCGAAGCGGCTCTCGCCGCTGCCTTCGCCGAGCGCTATCCGGGTGAGGAACCACGGGGCCTAGCGGTGATTGCGTTGGGCAAACACGGTAGCCGTGAGCTGAACTACAGCTCTGATATCGACCCGATTCTTATTTTCGATCCTTCCACTTTGCCCTGCCGCACGCGGGAGGAGCCGGTCGAGGCGGCAGTGCGCCTGGCCCGCAGGATGGTCGAGCTGCTTTCCGCCCGTGACGGGGATGGCTATGTTTTTCGCGTCGATCTGCGCTTGCGCCCGACGCCAGAAGCGACGCCGATCGCTTTGCCGGTAGAAGCGGCGATCAGCTATTATGAGAGCATGGCACTGGGCTGGGAGCAGGCCGCATTCATCCGCGCGCGAGCCTGCGCGGGGGATAAGGCGCTGGGCGAGTATTTCCTGCAAGCGATACGCCCCTTCATTTGGCGGCGGTCGCTCGATTTCGGGGCGATCGACGCAATCCTCGATATCAGCCGCCGCATCCGGGATCATTATGCCAACGGTCAGGCGTTCGGCCCCGGCTATGACCTCAAGCGGGGGCGCGGTGGCATCCGTGAGGTGGAATTTTTCGCTCAGGTGCATCAGCTCATTCATGGTGGCCGCCAGCCTGCCCTGCGCGTAGGGGCAACGCGCGAGGCTGTGCGGCTATTGGGAGAGTGGCGTGTGATAGAGCCTGAGGTCGTTGCCCGTCTGGATGCTGCCTATGTGCTGCTGCGCACTATCGAGCATCGGTTGCAGATGGTGGACGACCGCCAGACACATGAAATTCCCGCCCATGCGGAAGCGTTGCGCAATGTCGCGCGGCTCCATGGGCTAGGCGAAGGGCAGGATCTCTTGGATCTGCTGCGCCCGCATGTCGAGTGGGTCGGTACCAATTACGACCGGCTCAATCCATTTCAAACTGAAGAACGCCTTTCGCATGACGAACGGCGCTTGCCAGAGCAGATTAGCGCCATGGGCTTTGCCGAAGCTGCGCCGGTGATGGAACGGGTAGGGCGCTGGCGCACAGGGTCGGCACGGGCGCTGCGCAGCGCGGCGGCGATGGAGGCACTGGAGAAGCTGATGCCGGATCTGCTGCGTGGCCTCGCCAAGGCGCCCGATCCGGTGGCAGCGCTCACTCGCTTCGAGCAATTGATCGAACGCCTGCCAACCGCGATCAATTTTTTCCGCCTGCTTGCCGCGAACAAGCCGATCGTCCAGTTACTGGTCGATGTGCTGAGCTATGCGCCGCCGCTAGCCGAAGCGTTGTCCTACCGGGTTGACCTGCTTGACGGCCTGATCGGTGCCTCCGCGCTGGAGGAGTTGCCGCCGCTGGATGCTCTAGAAGCAATTCTTGGCTCAGGTGAAGCAGGCGACGATTATCAGATGCTGCTCGACCGCGTTCGGCAGAAGGTAGGCGAACGTCGTTTCGCTCTGGGCGTGCAGGTGATCTGTGGCAATACGCCGGTGCTGGAGATTGGTGCAGGCTATGGCCGCCTGGCTGAGGCTGCGGTGCGGGTGCTAGCCCGCGCCACCGTGAACGAGTTCGAGCGCACTCATGGCCAGGTTCCTGGCGGGGAGCTGGTGATCGTCGCGCTGGGACGGCTGGGGGGCGGGGTGCTGACCTATGCTTCGGATCTTGATCTCATCTATCTTTTCACCGGCGATTTCGCGACGGAATCGGATGGTCGCAAACCTTTAGGCGCGACTCAATATTTCAACCGCCTCGCGCAGCGCATTGGCAATGCGTTGAGTGTGCCGACTGCATCTGGCCCGCTCTATGAGGTCGATACGCGCCTGCGTCCTTTCGGCGCACAAGGGCTGCTCGCAGCAAGCGTCGACAGTTTTACCCGCTATCAGCGGGAAAATGCCTGGGTCTGGGAGCATCTGGCGCTCACTCGGGCGCGACCGATCTTCGGCTCCCAGGCAGCCTGCATGGCTCTGGCCAATAGTGTGCATGATGTGCTGACGATGGAGCGTGACGAGACTGTGTTGATCCGTGACGCAGTGAAGATGCGGGCTGACATGGCGAAACATAAGCCCGCCGCAGGACCGCTGGATGTCAAGCTGGCGGAAGGCGGCCTCGTGGATCTCGAATTTCTGGTGCAGGTGACCCAAGTACGCAGTCATGAGGGTCTGCTGCCTGATCTCGGCGCATCGGTGCGCGCGCTGACCGCGGAAAATCTCCTGCCCGCAGGGCTGGCCGATGCCTATGATCTGCTCACTCGCTATCTCATTGTCTCGCGGCTGGTTTCGCCTGCCTCGACAGAACCGCCGGAAGCCGCCCGAGCGCTCGTGGCCGGACGCTGCGGTGCACGCAATTGGGACGATCTGCTTGCGCGGATCGAGAAGGCGCGGCAAAGGGTGGCAGAGAGTTGGAGTGCGGTCGCCGCAGCCGCCGCGCAGGACAAGGAGGACTGACGATGCTGCAAGCCGGAGACAGAATGCCGGACTTAACGCTATTGGATGCAGAGGGCGCACCGCTGTCACTGCATAGCTATCAGGGCAAGCCGCTCGTCGTCTATTTCTATCCCAAGGCCGATACGCCGGGCTGCACCAGCGAGGCGAAAGATTTCACGGCGCTGGCGTCGGACTTCGCGGCGGCTGGAGTCGCGATCATCGGCATATCAAAGGATAAGCCAGCCAAGCTCGCCAAATTCAGGGATAAATATGAGCTGACCGTCACTCTTGCTTCCGATGAAGAGGGCGCGGCGTGCGAAGCGTTTGGCACATGGGTGGAGAAATCCCTTTATGGCCGCAG
>JAGNYO010000061.1 GCA_017984895.1 Sphingobium sp.
CAACTGTTCACCCTCACGATCATCAAACGCCGCCCAATCGACCGGATAGACCTCCGCCAGCGCCGCCTTCACCTTGGCAGTCAGCGGCCGGTCGTCATTCTCAAGCTGGGAGAGATAGGAGACGGAAATGCCGAGCACCCGCGCCATTGCCGCCTGATCCATGCGCTGATCGAGCCGCAATTGCCGCAGCCTGCCGCCGACGAAGAGTCTGTTGCCCCGTGCCATTTATCATCCATATTTTGCAAAATCGCTTTTTGCAAATTTGCAAATTCACATTTGCACTACCGCATAAACGGTGGAAAGGGCAGGCTGGTATCCGCGGACTTCGGCGCGAGGGAGAGTGTATGACCAAAATGGCGATCATCGAGAAGCTGGAGCAGAAGCGCGCGGCTGCCCATCTGGGCGGCGGCGAGAAGCGCATCGCGGCCCAGCACGCCAAGGGTCGGCTCACCGCGCGCGAACGGCTCGATGTGCTGCTCGATGAAAGCAGCTTCGAGGAGCTAGACATGTATGTCGAGCATAACTGCATCGACTTCGGCATGGACGAACAGCATATTCCGGGCGACGGCGTCGTGACTGGCTCCGGCACGGTGAATGGCCGCCTCGTGTTCGTCTTTAGCCAGGACTTCACGGTGTACGGTGGCTCGCTGTCTGAGCGACACGCCCAGAAGATCTGCAAGATCATGGATATGGCGATGAAGGTTGGCGCGCCGGTTATCGGCATCAACGACAGCGGCGGCGCGCGCATTCAGGAAGGCGTGGCATCCTTGGGCGGATACGCCGAGGTGTTCCAGCGCAATGTGTTGGCCTCGGGCGTCGTGCCGCAGATCAGCCTCATCATGGGGCCATGCGCGGGCGGCGCGGTCTATTCGCCCGCCATGACAGACTTCATCGTGATGGTGAAGGACAGTTCCTACATGTTCGTCACCGGCCCGGATGTGGTCAAAACCGTGACGAACGAGATCGTGACCCAGGAGGAACTGGGCGGCGCGGTGACGCACACGACTAAATCCGGCGTGGCGGATATCGCGTTCGAGAACGACATCGAGGCGCTGCTCGCCGCGCGCGATCTGGTCGATCTGCTGCCCGCCAACAATCAGGCGGGCGTGCCGGAGCGCCCGACGGCAGACCCGTGGGACCGGATCGAGGACAGCCTCGACACCCTCATTCCCGCCAACGCCAACCAGCCCTATGATATGCACGAGCTGATCCGCAAAACGCTGGACGAGGGCGATTTCTTCGAGATACAGCCAACCCACGCGGGCAACATCCTCACCGGCTTCGGGCGGATCGAGGGGCGCACAGTCGGCATCGTCGCCAACCAGCCCGTGGTGCTGGCGGGTTGTCTCGATATCAATGCGTCCAAGAAAGCCGGGCGCTTCGTGCGTTTCTGTGATGCGTTCGAGATCCCGATCATCACCTTCGTCGATGTGCCGGGCTTTCTGCCGGGCGTGGGGCAGGAGCATAACGGCATTATCAAGCACGGTGCCAAGCTGCTGTTCGCCTATGCCGAGGCGACCGTTCCGAAGATCACCGTCATCACCCGCAAGGCCTATGGCGGCGCGTATGACGTGATGGCGTCCAAGCATCTGCGTGGTGACCTCAATTATGCGTGGCCGACGGCGGAAATTGCAGTGATGGGTGCGAAGGGCGCGGTGGAGATCATCTTCCGTGGCAAGACGGCAGAAGAAATTGCCGAGCGCACCGCGGAATATGAGGCGCGCTTCGCCAACCCGTTCGTCGCGGCGAGCAAGGGCTTTATCGACGAGGTCATCATGCCGCACTCCACCCGTCGGAGGATCGCACTGGGGCTAAGGAAGCTGCGGAATAAGAGCCTTGAGAATCCGTGGAAGAAGCATGACAATATTCCGCTGTGATGATGTATAACTCAGCTATCATTGTAGCCTTTGTTGGTTTGATTGGCGCCGCTATCGGTGGTTTGCTCCAAGCCTTTGCTGCTCGTGGTTTTGAAGCTCGAAAGTTTGAGCGTGAAAGTAAATGGGAATTATATTCAAAGTATTTTCTTACTTTGGGCGAGCTAAGTTTCTCAAGGCAAGAGTCGGAGAGGCACATCAATGCACTTTCGCTCATGGCTCAACTACGAGGTCGCATTGGTATAGTTGGTTCGGCTGAAGTCATCATCGCTGTTGGCAATGTATTTCGTTTTCCTAATCTGCATTCTGATGCGGCTCAAAATGCAATGGCCGAAGCTCTTGAGGCTATGAGGAGAGACGTTGGCAACGGTCGTACAAGGGTTGGAAAAGATGCCTTCGTCCAACTAATGTTTGGATCAAAGGAGGAGCAAGAATGAAACTTGGTCGCCTGAACCATATCGGCATCGCGACACCCTCGCTCGAAGCCAGCATCGCCTATTATCGCGATGTGATGGGCGCGGTGAAAATCCATGCGCCGTTTGATATGCCCTCCAACGGCGTGAAGGTGTGCTTTGTCGATACGCCGGGTGAGAACGGCACCAATGGCACCCAGATCGAGCTGATCGAGCCGCTGGGCGCGGACAGCCCGATCCACGGTTTCCTCGCCAAGAATCCGGCGGGCGGCCAGCATCACATGTGCTACGAAGTGCCGGATATTCATGCGGCCCGCGCCGAGTTCGAGGGCATGGGCAAGAAGGTGCTTGGGGAAACGCGCATCGGCGCGCACGGCACGCTGATCTTCTTCCTGCACCCCAAAGACATGAACGGGGTGCTGACCGAAATCATGGAAACGCCAAAACCGGGAGCCGGGCATTGAGCTATGAAACGCTGATCTATGGGCTTGAAGCGGGCGTGGCGACGATCACCCTCAACCGACCTGAGCGGATGAACGCGCTGTCATTCACGCTGCTGACCGAGCTGGCGCAGGCGGTGAAGCAGGCGCAGGCCGATCGCGCGCGGGCGCTGGTGCTGACCGGGGCAGGCGGCGCGTTTTGCTCGGGCGCGGACCTGATCGGCGATGGCGGCGGCATGCCGGACGATCTTGGCGCGTTGCTCGAAACATATTATCGCCCGGCGGTGCAGGCGCTGGCGGATGCCGATATCCCTGTCATCAGCGCGATCAACGGCCCGGCAGTGGGTGCGGGCTTGAGCTTTGCGTTGGCGGCGGACATCGTGGTGATGGCCCGCTCGGCCTATCTGATGCTCGCGTTCGCTAACATCGGGCTGGTACCGGACGCGGGGGCAACCTGGCTCATCGCCAAGTCGGCGGGCCGGGCCAAGGCGCTCGAAATGGCGTTGCTGGGCGAGAAGGTTGCCGCCGAGCAGGCGCTCGATCTGGGTCTGGTAACGCGGCTGGCCGATGATGAGACTGTATTGGCTGATGCGATGGCGATTGCCACCAAGCTGGCGCGCGGGCCGTCCGTGGCGCTGGGCATGATCCGCAAGCAGGTCGCCGCCGCGGTCAACAGCACGCTGATGGACACTTTCGAGATCGAGAAGGCGAACCAGCGAGCGGCGGGGCATACGCGCGATTTCCGCGAGGCCGTCAACGCCTTTGCCGAAAAGCGCAAACCGGATTTCAGGGGCGAATAATGACGGATTATACAGACTGGAAGGCGCTGGCCGACAAGGAGGTCAGGGGCAAGTCGCTCGATTGGCAAACGCCCGAAGGCATCACGGTCAAGCCGCTTTACACCGCCGAGGATGTGAAAGCCGATCCCGGCCTGCCCGGTTTTGCGCCGTTTACACGCGGTGTGCGCGCGTCCATGTATGCGGGGCGGCCCTGGACTATCCGGCAATATGCTGGTTTTTCCACCGCCGAGGAGTCCAACGCCTTCTATCGCCGCAACCTCGCCGCCGGGCAAAAGGGGCTGTCGGTCGCGTTCGATCTCGCCACCCACCGGGGCTATGACAGCGATCATCCACGCGTCGTCGGCGATGTTGGCAAGGCGGGTGTCGCGATCGACAGCGTAGAGGACATGAAGATTCTGTTCGATGGTATTCCGCTCGATCAGATGTCTGTCTCGATGACCATGAACGGCGCGGTGATCCCGATTCTCGCCTTCTTCATCGTCGCGGGCGAGGAGCAGGGCGTCGATCGTAAGCTGCTCGATGGGACGATTCAAAACGACATCCTCAAAGAGTTCATGGTGCGGAACACCTATATCTATCCGCCCGAACCCAGCATGCGGATCATCTCGGACATCTTTGGCTATACCAGCCGCGAGATGCCCAAGTTCAACAGCATCTCGATCTCCGGCTATCACATGCAGGAGGCCGGCGCGACCCAGGTGCAGGAGTTGGCCTTCACCATCGCTGACGGCATGGAATATGTGAAATACGGGGTCGCGTCGGGCCTCGATATCGATAAGTTCGCCGGACGATTGAGTTTCTTCTTCGCCATCGGCATGAACTTCTTCATGGAAGTGGCGAAGCTGCGCGCTGCGCGGGTGCTGTGGCATCGGGTGATGACGAAGCTCGGCGCTCAGGACGAACGGTCCAAGATGCTGCGCACCCATTGCCAGACATCGGGGGTCAGCTTGCAAGAGCAAGACCCGTATAACAACGTCATCCGCACCACGATCGAGGCGATGGCGGCAATGCTGGGGGGCACCCAGTCGCTCCACACCAATGCGCTCGATGAAGCGATCGCGCTACCGACTGATTTCTCCGCCCGCATCGCCCGCAACACCCAGATCGTCATCCAGGAAGAGACGGGCATGTGCAACGTCGTCGATCCGCTGGGCGGCAGTTACTATATCGAGAGCCTGACCAACGAACTGGTCGAGAAGGCATGGGAGATCATCGAGCGGATTGAAGCCGAGGGCGGCATGGCGAAGGCCGTAGCGGCGGGCTGGCCCAAGGCGATGATCGAGACGGCGGCGGCCGCACGGCAGGCACGGGTGGACCGGGCGGAGGACGTGATCGTCGGCGTCAACAAATATCGCCTTGGCACAGAGGATCATCTCGAAACGCTGGAAGTTGACAACGCCAAGGTGCGCGACGGGCAGATCGTCCGCATCAACGCCATGAAGGCCGCACGCCATGAGGCGGCCTGTCAGGCGGCACTCACCGCGCTGACCGAAGGGGCGCGAGGCGATGGCAACCTGCTCGCGTTAGCTGTCGACGCCGCCCGCGCCCGCGCCACACTGGGCGAGATCAGCGCCGCGATGGAGCAAGTTTTCGGTCGGCATGCGACCGTTCCGACCCCAGTGACAGGCGTCTACGCCGCCCCCTATCAAGGGGACGCGCGTTGGCGCCAGGTGCTCGACGGAGTGCAGGCCGTCGAGCACCGCCTTGGGAGGAAGCCGCGCATGCTGGTCGCGAAGATGGGACAGGACGGGCACGACCGCGGGGCGAATGTCATCGCCTCGGCTTTCAGTGATATGGGCTTCGATGTCGTCTCCGGGTCATTGTTTCAGACACCGGAGGAAACGCGCGATCTGGCGCTGGGCAAGGCAGTCGATATCGTCGGCGCGTCCTCCCTCGCGGCGGGGCACAAGACCCTGATCCCGCAGCTCATCGCGCTGCTGAAGGAAGCGGGGCGGGCGGACATCAAGGTTGTGGCGGGCGGGGTCATCCCTCCGCAGGACTATGATTTCCTTCGTGACGCGGGCGTGCAGGGCATTTATGGTCCGGGCACCAATGTGGTGGAGTGCGCGGCCGATGTGCTGCGTTTGCTTGGCCACAACATGCCGCCATTAGAGGATGCCGCCGCTTGACGAATTTGCCCCGCACTGACTGGACCCGCGCCGAGATCACCGCGCTGTTCGACCTGCCGTTCATGGATCTGCTCTATGAGGCGCAGAGCGTGCATCGCGCTAACCATCCGCGCAACGAGGTTCAGCTCTCGACACTGCTCAGTATCAAGACCGGCGGCTGCCCGGAGGATTGCGGCTATTGCTCGCAGAGTGTGGAGGCGGAGAGCGGCGTCAAGGCGACCAAGCTGATGGACGTGCGCGCCGTGCTTCAGGCGGCGGCACAGGCGAAGGACAATGGCTCCGGCCGTTTCTGCATGGGCGCGGCATGGCGCAACCCCAAGGAGCGGGATATGCCCGCGCTCAAGGAAATGATCCGCGGCGTGCGCGAAATGGGCATGGAAACCTGCATGACCTTGGGGATGCTGGACGAGGGCCAAGCCAAGCAACTCGCGGATGCGGGGCTGGATTATTACAACCACAACATCGACACCGCGCCGGAGAATTACGCGAACATCATTTCCACGCGCACCTTCGAGGACCGCATCGAGACGCTGGAAAATGTGCGCGCTGCCGGAATCAACGTGTGCTGCGGCGGGATTGTGGGCCTGGGCGAAACGCGTGAGGACCGCATTGGCTTCATCCACGCGCTTGGCACGATGCCGCACCCGGAAAGCGTGCCGATCAACGCGCTGGTGCCGGTCAAGGGCACGGTGCTCGGCGATATGCTCGCCGATACGCCGCTCGCGCAGATCGACGAGATCGAGTTTGTGCGCACCGTCGCGGTGGCGCGGATCGTGATGCCGGGGAGCATGGTGCGCCTAAGCGCGGGCCGCGAGAGCATGTCGGACAGCGCGCAGGCGCTCTGCTTCATGGCAGGCGCGAACAGCATCTTCACCGGCGACAAACTGCTGACGACGCCGAATGCAGGCGACGACCGCGACGGGGCGTTGTTCGCGAAGCTGGGCGTGGTCCCGATGCAGGCCGAGGTGAAGGCGCATCTGGAAGAGGCGGCGGAGTGAGATTCTTGCCATGTCTTATTTTGTCTTTCGGCCTCGTAAGTGTGCCGACTATGGCATGTCCGAACTTGACACCGTCGGGTGAGGCAAAACGCGAGAGGCAGGAAGCCAATTTCCTGCGTCAAAAGTCTGATAAGCGGGTGCGCGGTACTTTTGAGTTTATGCCCGGCCAAAGTACTAATTTTGATAGCGAGTTTCGCGATGGTATGATTCTAGGTGCGGATGGTCGTCGGTATCGCGTCTCCATCCCCAACGAGATCAATTGCGGCTTCCCCTATTATTTCCTCAAGGATGGTGACTCAGGCTTTTTCTACCTCGAGAAGTCTGAGGTGCCCGAGGATGATGACCTCGTCGACGGCTTCATCGATAACTACGATTACGTCCATTTTCGCTCTGCTCAAAGAGATTAACCTGATGATCAAAAAAATCCTCATCGCCAATCGTGGTGAAATTGCCTGCCGGGTCATGCGCACGGCGAAGAAAATGGGCATCGCCACCGTGGCGGTCTATTCCGATGCTGATGCGCGCGCGCCGCATGTGTTGATGGCGGATGAGGCGGTGCATATCGGCCCATCGCCCGCCGCGCAGTCCTATCTCATCGCGGACAAGATCATCGCGGCGTGCAAGCAGACGGGTGCGGATGCGGTCCACCCCGGCTATGGTTTCCTGTCCGAGCGCGAGAGTTTCCGCAAGGCACTGGACGCTGAAGGCATCATCTTCGTCGGCCCGCCTGCTAACGCCATCGCGGCGATGGGCGACAAGATCGAGAGCAAGAAGCTGGCGATGGAGGCGGGCGTCAATGTCGTCCCCGGTTTCGTGGGCGAGATCGACGACACCGAACATGCCGTGCGCATCGCCAATGACATCGGCTATCCGGTGATGATGAAGGCCTCCGCCGGCGGCGGCGGCAAGGGCATGCGCCTCGCTTACTCCGAGCAGGATGTGCGCGAGGGCTTTGAGGCGACAAAGCGCGAGGGGCTTGCGAGCTTCGGCGATGACCGCGTGTTCATCGAGAAGTTCATCGAAAGCCCGCGCCATATCGAGATTCAGGTGCTGGGCGATCAGCACGGCAATATCGTGTATTTGAACGAGCGCGAATGCTCGATCCAGCGCCGCCACCAGAAGGTGGTCGAGGAAGCGCCATCGCCGTTCGTCACGCCCAAGATGCGCAAGGCGATGGGCGAGCAGTGCGTCGCTCTCGCCCGCGCGGTGGGCTATTTCAGCGCAGGCACGGTCGAGCTGATCGTTTCGGGCGCGGATACCACGGGCGAGGGTTTCTACTTCCTCGAGATGAACACCCGGCTTCAGGTGGAGCATCCCGTCACCGAGCAGATCACCGGCATTGACCTTGTCGAGCAAATGATCCGCGTCGCGAATGGCGAGAAGCTGAGCTTCAGCCAAGATGACATCGGCATCAACGGCTGGTCGATCGAGAACCGCGTCTATGCCGAAGATCCCTATCGTGGCTTCCTGCCCTCCACAGGCCGCCTGATCCGCTATAACCCGCCCACAGTGATCGAGGGTGTGCGCGTGGACGATGGCGTTGCCGAGGGCGGCGAGGTCAGCTTGTTCTACGATCCGATGATCGCCAAGCTCATCACCTATGCACCCACGCGTTTGGAAGCGATCGACAAGCAGATTGCCGCGCTGGACAGCTTCGAGATCGAGGGGCTGGGCCACAATATCGACTTCGTGTCCGCGATTATGCAGCATGAGCGGTTTCGCTCCGGCAATATCACCACGGGTTTCATCGCGGAGGAATATCCCGATGGTTTCCATGGCGCCCCCGCGTCCGAAGAGCTGCTGCGCCGCCTTGCTGCCATCGCGGCCTTTGCGGGCATGGCGCAGGCGGACCGCGCGCGGCGGATAGATGGCCAACTGGGCAAGCGTCTCAATCCGCCGTCGGATTGGGCGGTGCGGATCGGCGGCACGGACCATGTCGTCTCCATTAGTGGCGACGATGTGCGCGTTGATGGCGAGGCGCTGGAAATGGCGCTGGAATATACGCCGGGTGACCGCATCATCGACGCCGAATTTGGAGCCGAAGATGTGGCAGAGCCGCTGTCGGTCCGCATCGCATCCACCCGCACCGGCTTCAAGCTGACGACGCGCGGCGCGAGTCATGTCGCGCGGGTGCTGCCCGCCCATGCCGCGCCCTATGCCGCCCACATGATCGAGAAGCTGCCGCCCGATCTATCCCGCTACCTCATCTGCCCGATGCCGGGTCTGCTCGTCTCGCTCAATGTGACGGAAGGCGACGCGGTGGAGGCGGGGCAACCGCTGGCGGTGATCGAGGCGATGAAGATGGAGAATATCCTGCGTGCGGAAAAAACGGGCGTAGTGAAATCCGTCAATGCGAAAGCCGGAGAAAGCCTGGCGGTCGATAGTATTATTCTCGAGCTTGAATAAGGCGAATAAATAGCGCCTCCGCAGTTGCGCGCGCCGCTAATGGCGCTATTGCTCTTTTGCAACAAGCAGGCTGGGCAGAGGGGCATAGGGGGTGGCTGCGAAGGAAATCAGCAAATCCGATATTCGTCTGGTCATTGCCGCGTCCTCAGCCGGCACCGTTTTCGAATGGTATGATTTCTTCATTTACGCGACGCTGGCGACCTTCATCGGAAAGGCGTTCTTCCCTTCGGGCAGCGAAACGCTGGAGATGCTGTTGGTCTGGGCCGGGTTTGCGGTGGGCTTCGGGTTTCGACCTCTGGGTGCGGCTCTTTTCGGTTATCTGGGTGATAAGCTGGGGCGAAAATATACCTTCCTTGTTACCGTCACACTGATGGGCGTGGCAACAGCGGGGGTTGGTCTGGTTCCGGCTACGAGCGAAATCGGGCTGGCGGCGCCGTTTCTGGTGCTGCTTCTGCGTATTTGCCAGGGCCTTGCGCTGGGCGGGGAATATGGTGGCGCGGCAATCTATGTTTCCGAACACAGCCCTCCCGACAAGCGCGGATTTTATACCAGCTTTATCCAGGCGAGCGTGGTTGGCGGATTTGTGCTCAGCCTGGTTGTGGTGCTGGTGTGCAAGACAGTGCTGCCGACGGAGGTATGGACCACTTGGGGTTGGCGTATTCCGTTTCTGATCTCTTTGCTGCTACTTGCGTTGTCGCTGTGGATGCGGCTGAAACTGTCGGAAAGCCCGGTTTTCCAAGCGATGCGCGAGGAAGGAGAGATTGCAGGTAATCCCTTCGTGGAGAGCTTCACCTATCCCGGTAACAAGAAGCGCATTCTCGTGGCTCTGTTCGGCATCGCGGCGGGGCTGACCGTCATCTGGTATACGGCGGTGTTCAGTGGCCTGGCACTACTGAAAGGCCCGTTGCAGATTGACGCGACGTGGACAGAAATCACCGTAGGTATCGCTTCCGCGCTCGGCATGGGCTTTTTCGTGCTGTTCGGCCATTGGTCAGACAAGGTTGGGCGCAAGAGGCCGATCATCATCGGCTATGTACTTACCCTGCTGCTGCTATTTCCCTGCTTCTGGATCATGGGCACGACCGGCAATCCGGGGCGGGCGGCAACCGAAAAAACCGCCCCTGTGGTGGTGAGCGGTTCGGGTTGCGCCTTTGATCCCTTGGCGAGCAGGCAGCAAACCTTGTGCGGGCAGGCGCTGGGAGAACTGACCAAACTCGGCGTGAGCTATCGCTTGCGGCATCAAGCGGATGGCGCAGTGCCGCAGCTTGCTATCGGCAATACGGTGGTGGCGCTCAGCGATTCCAAGGCAATCAAGTCCGCGCTGGAGAGGGCTGGTTATGACTTTAGCCCCCAGCATCCGCCGCTCAGCTCAGCGCTTATCATCATCGGCAGTCTGCTGCTGCTAATGGCGCTCTCGGGCCTGACCTATGGCCCGGTGGCGGCGTTGCTTGCGGAAATGTTTCCGCCCAAGGTGCGCTATAGCTCGATGTCGATTCCCTATCATATCGGCACCGGCTATTTCGGCGGCTTCCTGCCGCTCGTAAGCCAGTATATTGCGGCAAAGAGCGGGGATATTTATGCGGGATTGTGGTATACCTTCGCCGTGGTTCTTATGGCATTGCTTGTCTCGCTATGGGGGTTGAAGGAAACCAAGGGGGGCGAGTGGGCAAACTGATTGTAATGGGGCAAGATCCGCGATGAGCATGGACTATCAATCGCCGTTGCGGCTTAAGCTGGACAAGCAGGCGCTGCTCTCGAATTATCGCTGGCTGCGGCATATGAGCGGTAGCGCTGCCTGCGGCGCAGCGATCAAGGCCAATGGCTATGGCATGGGCGACAAGGGCGTGTTGGCGCATCTCGCCGCCGAGGGTTGCCGCAATTTCTTCGTCGCCACATGGCAAGAAGCGCAGCATGTAGAGCCAGGCATTGCGGACACATTCTCCCTCAGCGTGTTTCACGGCGTTAGGCCGGAGGATATGGAGATCGCGCTGGCCTCACGCGCGCGGCCGGTGCTCAATAGCGCGGTGCAGATTGCCCGCTGGAAGGAAGCGAACGGCGGCCCGTGCGACGTGATGATCGACACCGGCATGAACCGGCTCGGCCTCTCGCTTGACGGGCTGGATATGACCTTGTTTGACGGGCTGGAAATAGAGACGCTGATGAGCCACCTCGTCAGCGCTGAGGATGATCATCACCTCAACGATATCCAGCTCATGCTGTTTCGCGATATTGCGGCCAAGGTGAAGGCCAAGCGCTTCAGCCTCGCCAACAGCGCGGGCATATGCCGCGGCGCGGATTTCGCCTTTGATCTCACCCGGCCGGGCATCGCGCTCTATGGCGGCACACCGACGCTGGACTGCGAACTGAACATCCAGGCGGTGGTGACGCCGCAGGCCGAAATCCTCCAACGGCGCACCGTGCGCGGCGGGGACTCCGTTGGCTATGGCGGCGATTTCGTGGCGGACCGAACCATGGAAACCGCCACTATCAACATCGGTTATGCCGATGGATTCGCACGCATCTTCTCCGGCTCGGGTGCGGCCTTGAAGGATGGCGCCCGCCTGCCGGTCATCGGCCGGGTATCAATGGATCTGGTCACGATCGACGTCAATGAATGCCCGGACCTGAAAGAGGGGGACTGGGTCGATATTGACTATGATCTGGGCTATACCGCGCTGGTATCTGGCCTGTCGCAATATGAACTTTTGACGCGGTTGGGGCACAGGTTCGAGCGCTACTGGGTGTAAAACAAAAAGCCGCCGGTTTTATCCGGCGGCGTTTTGCTGGGTAACAGCGAACTTATCGTTCGATGCACATGGCGATGCCCATTCCTCCGCCGATGCACAAAGTCGCCAGACCTTTTTTCGCGTCGCGCTTGCCCATTTCATAGAGCAGGGTTGTCAGCACGCGCGCGCCCGATGCGCCGATGGGATGGCCGATTGCAATCGCGCCGCCATTGACGTTAACCTTCGCCGTATCCCAGCCCAGTTCCTTACTGACAGCCAATGCCTGCGCCGCAAAAGCCTCGTTTGCTTCTATGAGATCGAGATCGGCGATATTCCAGCCCGCCTTCTCCAGCGCCTTGCGGCTGGCGGGGGCGGGGCCGATACCCATGATCGACGGATCAACGCCGCAAGTCGCCCAACCGGCGATGCGCCCTAGCACCGCCGCACCACGCCGCGCGGCTTCCTCCTCGGTCATCAGCACCAGCGCCGCCGCGCCGTCATTGATGCCGCTGGCATTGCCGGCAGTGACGGTGCCGTCTTTCTTGAAGGCGGGTTTTAACGCCTGCATCGCCTCGATCGTCGCACCGGCGCGAATATATTCATCCTGATCGACGACAATATCGCCCTTGCGGCCCTTGATCGTCACCGGCGCTATCTCATCCGTGAAACGGCCAGAGGCGCGCGCGGCCTCTGCCTTGTTCTGGCTGGCGACGGCGAAGCTATCCTGCTCGTCTCGGGTGATCTGATACTGCTCGGCGAGGTTTTCCGCTGTTAGGCCCATATGATAGGCATTGAAGGCGTCGGTAAGGCCATCGTGCACCATCGTATCAACCAGCGAAGCGGTGCCCATCTTGATGCCGCCGCGCAGGTTTTGCGCATGGGGCGACAAGGACATATTCTCCTGCCCGCCCGCGATCATGATGCGCGCATCGCCGAGGCTGATCGCCTGCGCCGCCATGGCGACGGAGCGCAGGCCCGATCCACATACCTGATTGATGGTGATCGCCGTGCGTTCCTTGGGAATGCCCGCATTGATGGCAGCCTGACGTGTCGGGTTCTGCCCTTGCCCGGCGGTCAACACCTGGCCGAAGAGCACCTCGTCAATATCCTCTCCAGACAAGCCGGCCTGCGCAAGCGCGGCCTCTATCGCGATGCGGCCCAGTTCATGCGCCGGGGTATTGGCGTAGGCGCCAAGAAAGCTGCCCACGGGTGTCCGTTTGGCGGCGGTGATGACGATATTGCTCATGAGAAGCTCCACGCAGATGTTTGTTGCGGGGCAGCATTAGCCTATCCACCGTTGTCCGACAACCACTGCGAAAGTCTCAGCCAGATCATTGCGGGTGCCCGGCGGCTGACGATCATGCCGACATGGCCGAGGGCCGTTTCATGGTTGTCTCGCAGGAGCGGGGATACTGAGGCCGGAACGATCCTGTCCGTGGCAGAGCGAATCGACAGGCTGGGACAGGTGAGGGCCGCGAGATCGATTGCTCTGCCGCCCACGGTCCAGCGGGCATCGCCGGTATGATTGGCGGCATAAAGATCCTCGAAAAGTTCGCGTGCGGCGGCATACGTGAGCGGCGGACCGTCATTGGCCCAGTCCTCAACCGCCATGAACGCGATTGCACCCTCGCTCCCGGCCTCCATGTCTGCGAATGCGGCATATTTCCGCACGGTGCGCGCGGTATCGAGCGCCCAGAACCCACTTTGCAGGATTTCCATCGGAACATAGCCTAGCCGTTCGCATAGGGGTTGTGCGTCCGCCCAGAGCTTGGCGATCACGGCGCGATCCTCATCCGTATAACGATCAAACCGCCATGGCGCGGCAATCGTCACCACAGCCGCGGGTGCCTTATGCTGCGCCGCCGCCAATGCAATTGTGCCGCCGAGGCAGTAGCCGACGAGAATGAAGGGTTGATCGAGCGCATCCAGCAATGGCAACAGGCGCTGCGTGATGTGGTTGCCAAGATCCATTTCCCGTTCTTCCGGTGCTGGCGTCCCCCAGTCAACCAGCCAGGGATCATGACCGCGCGCTTCAAGATACCTCGCCAGCGACATCTCCCTACCCATATCGAGAATATGCGGCGGGTTGATGAGCGAGGGAATGAGGATAACCGCTGCATGCCCGCTTTCAAGTGCATCGCCGATGCGCAGCAGGCGCGCAGCACCGCACTGCGAATAAACGGGGCGTTCATAAGCGTCGATCAGCCTTGAGGCACGCTGATACGCACGCAGGCCCTGCAACGCTTTACGTCTCAAAATGGGATCATTTTCGGTTTCTCGCCATAAATGTGCAAGAAATAACGGTAAAGGACGCGGCCCATGTTGCGGCGCAAGAGGATTTGGTGCATCCTCTTGTGGGGGAAGCAAAGGAGTGGGTCTCGTCATGGCACAAAAAAAGGGCGCGGATGCATCATCACCGATCATCATCAAGAAATATGCGAACAGGAGACTCTATAATACCGAAACTTCCAGTTATATCACGCTGGAATTACTCTCGCAGATGACTCGGGAGGGCCGTGAGTTTACGGTGGTCGACGCCAAGACCGACGAGGACATCACCCACAACGTACTCACCCAGATCATCATGGAAGAGGAAAGCCGTGGCAAGAATATGCTGCCGGTGAACTTCCTGCGTCAGCTCATCTCGATGTATGGTGATTCGATGCAATCGATGGTGCCGCAATATCTTGAGTCTTCGATGGAGGCGTTCCGCAAGAACCAGCAGCAATTTCAACAGGCGATGCAGGGTGCGTTTACCGCAGGGCCGTTCGCCGAGATCGCCAAGCGCAACATGGAAATGTTCGAGGCGGCGACGCAGGCGTTCAAGCCCGTTGCGGGCGCAGCACCCGCCGCCAAGGATGATGTGGACGACAAGGACGACGAGATTGCGCAACTGAAGGCGCAATTGGCCGCGCTCAACGCCAAGATCGACAAGCTCTAAACTAAAGGCGCGCGCCTCTCGACAGCAGATGCAGCCTCGCTTAAGTGCGGGGCTGTTGTCGTTTTTAGCCCATCTCAAGCAGGAACAACCCGTGAAACACGCACTCCCCGTAACCCGCGAACAGGATTTTGCCGCCTGGTATCAGGCGGTCGTATCAGAGGCCGATCTGGCCGAAGAATCCGGCGTGCGCGGGTGTATGGTGATCCGCCCATGGGGCTATGGCATCTGGGAGCGCATTCAGAAGCTGATGGATGCGCGCATCAAGGCGGCAGGGGTAGAGAACTGCTACTTCCCGCTGTTCATCCCGCTGTCGTTCTTCGAGAAAGAGGCCGATCATGTCGATGGTTTCGCCA
>JAGNYO010000090.1 GCA_017984895.1 Sphingobium sp.
CGACCTGGCGGGTTTTTTTATTGGAATGGGTGGCGGTTTTGCGGGTGGAATGGGTGGCCGGCTTGGTGTCGTTACAGGTGGAGGGTTTCGATCGTTATGTGTGGCTGAGTTGGGGTGGAATACGCAGAATGATGCGTAGAGGCCAACCTTGGGGTCGACGCCGGCGATGATGGAAAAGGCGATGGCCTCGGGGATCAGGGCGAGCGCCACCACGAGACCTGCCAGCAGGTCGTTTCGGACGTTGGAAAACCAGTCCTGGCGGAGTGTGTGTAGGGACATGGATAGGTATAAGGCTCATCCAGTGAGGCTGAGCGATTCATGAACAGCGAGGAGAAACGGCCCTGGAGCGCTCCAGAATCTGGCGCATTTCGGACCAAAGGGCGCAGCCAGCGCACAGCAAGCCGCATGGAGCGGCAAGCTTAAAGAGGGAGAGAGGCTTAAGGGGGCGTAACGGAGAAGAAGTATCCACGCGGCAAAGCTGAACCCCGGTAGAACACAGGCTTCATATTGGTCAATGCGGATGGACAGAGGTGTCCATCCGGCATCGATTTGAGGGGGGCGCGGACTGCTTTCATCTGGGGTAATGGTGCACTGCAACTGGGCATAGCGTCAAGGTGAGCCAGCGATCAGTAATTTGTGGGCTCACGCCTGCATCTATTTCGACCCTGTTTCGCCTACGTTTAATGCAGGACCTGCATGGGGCCGGCCAGTTTCCATCCCACACGTTGGAGGCAGATCATGAGCGCAATTGACGTTGTCTTTTGTCATCCCATCCGAACTCCCATTGGCACGTACGGTGGCAGCCTGAAGGCCCGCCAGTAACGGTATTGGGTGCAGCAGTCATCCGCGAAACCCTCCGGAGATCGCAACTTTATTCGGAGAAGATCGAAGCCTTGGTCATGGGGCAGGTTGTCCAGGCCGGTAGCAAGATGAATCCGGCTAGGCAGGCTGGCATCGGCGGGGGGCTGCGCCGTCTGATGTCTATGTGCCGGCCGACGACATGACCGACCCTGCGGTGGGGGCGATCCTCGCGCACCTGGACACCAACGTGATTTTGTCTCGTAACCAGGCGGCCAAGGGGATTTACCCGGCGGTCGATCCGCTGGTCTCGGGAAGCCGGATGATGGATCGGGTAGGCACCCAGATCCGCTCACCACATAGATCCAGGCTCGGGAGCGATCAGGATACGGAAGTGAATTCCTTCCAAAATTCATATTCGGAGATGTCCCATGCTCCGTAGGCTGTGCAGTAGCGCTGACCCCCTTCGACTTCATACACGTGAGCCAGCGGATCGGACGATTTATTCCAGACCCGGATCAATGCTTCCATCTTCCAATGCCCCGAGCCATTCAGAAAAGGCGGGGTAACGAGCTGAATCCCCAGGACAGACACGCCCTCACTCTCCCTATCGAGAAACGCTATCAGTTCACCAGCAGGATTGGCGATTAGCACTGTTTCGGTAAGGCTTCCTTTGGGTGTGGAGAGCGCATAGCTCACGTGAAACCATTCGCTGGGCGTAGTGAGGCCCACAGCCCGCCAAGCATCCTTTCCGTTGCCGAGAAGGCGCGACATGAAGGGATGGTGAGCGGATGCATCAGTGATAAACATGCGATTCGAGACTTTCAGTAGTGACGTACGGCCGATCAGCCGAAAAATGCGTTGGTCAGGTAGCGGAGATTTCCCCGTGAGTTCAGTTTGAACTGAGTATGCGAGGAAAAGTCGATATTGTGACTTAAACACGGCTGACTTAAAAGCATCACTCCGAGAGACTGAAATAATGTCTCTCAGCGAATCACCGTCCCGTTCAGACGTGCTAACAGCACGGGAACTCCTTGCGATGAATATCGTTCGGCTTCGTAGGGAGAAGGGATGGTCTCAGGAGGATTTGGCTTTGGAAGCAGGCCTGCACCGTACCTTTGTGGCGCATGTTGAACGCCAAGCGCGAAACATCTCGATCGACAATATCGAACGTCTTGCAAACGCCTTGCAGGTCAGCATTCACATCCTACTGTTGCCGTAGTTCCGGTGATTGCCGCACTCAATATGACCACTGCGACGCCTTTGCGCAGTTCCAGGCGGATGGGTGCAGTGGCGCTCTGGGTAAGCTGCGCCGGGACGAAACCGCCGATGGCTTCGGACGCCGCCGGGCGTAAAGGCAGGCAGGACAGCTCTAGGCGGCTCGACGCCTCGATCGTGCATCCAGCGCCGTAGTTGGTTGGCGTTGATACCATTGGCCAGGGCCACGCCGGCGGCCGAGGCGCCCGGCTCGCCCCAGGCCTCGACTCTGATGTCCATTCGCACTGTTCAGTTACCCACTGTTCTTGTGGATATCCGTGGGGATAGCACAAGGGCTGTAGCTGTATGCAATTGTTTAGTATATTGTTTTTAGCATTGCCTCATTAATAGGCGGTGAAGCGACCCAGAAAGTCTCACCGCCTCATTCCCTAGGCTGATCGGTATTTTGGAGTGGATGGGCCGCAGGTAGGGCTGAAGTGACGGATTCCTGACTAACTTGGCTCTGCGCATAGGCTTGGCGCAGTCGCGTGCTTGTTACCGACGCCTTCAGACCCATGAAGTCGACAAGCTCCGAGTCACTTGCGCCGGCATCGATCAGCAAACCCGCGTAGGTATTGCGCAACGTCTGAGCACAGGCTCGATCACCCGTCACGCCAGCCGCTTCTAGACAACGCTGAGTGCGACGATGGATAGAAGAAGCGTGCATGAACAAGCTCTTCGCCGTTCGCCCGTAACCGACGCTTCGATCCCCCTCGAAAATGGGATGGGCACCATTCATCTCTTTCCCTTTCCGCTTCGCCTGAATCAGCAACCAAGCTCTAAGTGGTGCCATGGCAAACGGCATGATTCGGGCCCTGTGCGTATAGCGGGGCAAGCTAAGATCAATTCTGGCCTCAGCCAAATCAATGCAATTAAGCGTCAATCGCTCAACATGCGACACCTTCAAACCCGCGCCCAGCAAGAGCGCCACCAAAGCTAAATCCCGATATTCCAACCAAGCTTCCAAACCGCGGCCTTCAAGCTCAAGCCGCGTTACGGCTTGTTCGATGGTTTGAACGACGGCGCCGCGTTCTTTGTCGGAAAGAAAGCGGGTAGGTTTGTCCTTGTTCTGCCCCACTCTATCGTATCCAGCTTCGCGACCTGGATTCAGGCCGGCGAGTCCCAAGGCATTGAGATGCACGAAGACCCGCTCAAGTTGGCGAACATATTGCTGGCGCTGACGACCTGTTTGAGGGCGCCGACGGCTTTCGGGTAGATTCGGGTTCGCGGTATCGAGAAATCGGCGAAGATCGTCCTTTTCGCAGCGATCCAGACGCTTACCCTGCTCGCCTAGCCACTCGCAAAAGCGTGTAAACATGGCGATATAGACCGTTTTGGTCGAAGCGGCATAGGGTTGCCGGTTTAGCCACGATGCGTAGGCAATTTGCGGTGCATCAAGCCAAGAGTTCAAGGAGTCAAAGAGGTCTACAGGCTGCATGTTTTTCATTCTTTGACGCTTAATTGCATATGTCGCCAATGGCAGGTGAGAAGGCGTGATCATACCGTTGAGCATCTATGTGATGAAGGGCCACGGAGCCATCGCGATCTCAAGGACTGGCGCAGCAGCCCAACAAACGCGGCACCGCCTGAGCGAACTGCTGACCATTGAGGTCTGCGCGGCCCTCAGCGGCGCGGATGGCTTTGAGGACATCGCCAGTGGGCGCGCACCAGCGGTGCCCGCGCCGGCTAAGACGGGGCCAAGCGGGGTTTCGTGCGGCTACCGCGCCGCTGGGTGGTTGAACGCAGCTTCGATTGGGCTGCCCGCTTTCGCCGTCTGGCCATTGTCTGCCTAATGTTGCACCACCTGCCAGAGGCCATGAACGTCATTCTCTAAGCGCTCCGGAGTTCCGCCGCAGCCAGAACTGCTCATGGGCATACCGGGTCACTGCCGCATAGGTCTCACCAAGACGCTGGCGATACCGGGTGTGTACCGCGCGCATCTCGTCGAGGTAGCGATCACGTGCATCTTTGAAGCCATCGGCGTATCGCTCTACCGCATGGGCGACACCTTCGGCCGTGGCCAGGGCGTTAAACAACCCCTGGGATGCGATCGGATCAAAG
>JAGNYO010000091.1 GCA_017984895.1 Sphingobium sp.
CGCCGCCATTGATCAGGGCAGGGCCTTCGAGATCGGCGCTCTTTTCCTGGAACCGGGTGATGCGGCCGTTCTTGAGCGCTACGGCGCCGTATCGCGCGGGGTCAGGAACTTCGCGCAGAGCGATGCGGGCCGTGATGCCCGGACTGAGACCCGCAAGCAGGCGGCGGTAATTGAACTCGAAGAGGGAATCGCCGTTGCTCATCAGGAACCAGGGATCGAGCAGCTCCGTCGCCAGCCGCAGGGCGCCGCCGGTACCCTGGGGCGACGTCTCGCGCAGAACGGTCACATTTGCCTCTATGACCCGCTTGCCTGCATAGGCCGCCTCGACCGCCTCGCCGAGATGTCCGGCCAGTAAAATGATGTCGGTGAGACCGTGGCGCGCCAGCTCGAAGAGCAGCACGTCGAGGAAGCGCAGGCCCGGGGCGACCTCTAGCAAGGGCTTGGGTGTTGTCAGGGTTTCTGCGCCCAGCCGGGTTCCTTTGCCGCCAACCAGCACAATCGCCTGGGTAACCCGCATGAGGGATGTGTCCTTCGCGCCGCCCGATTGAAATCCGGAACCAAGTGATCGGCTGGCGCAGCGGTGAACGCAACCAGTGAAGGATTTTTTGCCGATCCGGAGCGGGTGTCGAGCGCAGGATCACACAAGGCGCCTCAGGCAAATCAGGGAAACCCCGTGCGATGCAGCGCCTCAAGGCAGGCGAAATGCCTGACCTTTCAGGGTGTCCCATCGCGCGCCCGGGGTAGTGGGCAGATCGTGATATCCGCGAGAAAGTTACGCGAAGTTACGGTCTGCCTGCAGGGAATGCGAGCCCATGCCAGTCGCCATGCGCAGCCAGTCTACGAAGCAACCGCTGACCTCGCGGGAGGGCCAGGCTTTCTGCTTCGACAGCGGGCTGCCACTCCAGCCGCTAATGCTTTGCGTGCGATGAGACGCCGAGCGGCTCGTTGCTGACGCTTGGCGCTGCCGCGAGCCGCGACTTATTACGTCATTGTGCGGGGATATGACAACACGAACACCGGAACCTGAAACCTGACGCCGATCGCAACCAGCCAGACAACACCAACGGCCTTCACACCCAACGCCCTGACGGCGCCGCAGTACCTCTACGAGCCGCTGCACCGGGTGCTGTGGCGCAGCTTAAGGGAAGACTGAAGGCTTCCCTGATATGGGCGGGCAGGCTAGTAGGACGTTTGACCATATCGCTAGTCGCCACGAGATCCGCCAGCATGCGCGTCAGTGAAACCGCCATCCCCGGCTTGCTCGTCGTCGAGCCGAAGAAGCATGGCGATGAGCGCGGTTTCTTCTCCGAAACTTTCAAGGCCAGCGCATTGGAAGCGTATGGGGTGGTCCATGGCTGGCGGCAGGACAATCATTCCTTCTCCGCCAAAAAAGGCGTGATGCGCGGGCTGCACTTTCAGGCGCCGCCGCAGGCGCAGGCAAAGCTGCTGCGCGTGACGCGAGGGTCCATCCTCGACGTGGCGGTGGATATCCGGCGTGGTTCGCCGACTTTCGGGCGGCATGTTGCGGTGGAACTGTCAGCGACGAACTGGCGGCAGCTCTACGCGCCCGTCGGCATGGCGCATGGCTTCTGCACGCTCGAGGCTGATACCGAGGTGCTCTACAAGACCAGCGAGGAATACGCCCCGGAGACGGAGGGCGGCCTCAACTGGCTGGACCCCGAACTTGCCATCGCATGGCCAGTTGGTGCGGCTGACGCAACGGTCAATGCACGCGATCAGGGCTGGCCCAACCTGTCCGGCCTGTCATCTCCGTTCCTTTACACCGGCGGATAGGGCCGCTGCAGTTGCTCAGCGGGGCCGGGCCCCATATGAGAGGCGCCGAACCATGACATCCCTTCGTATCGGATAGCCGCACACCCGCCATGCCGATCCAGGAAGGACACCCCCCCGACCCCTCGGTCCTCGATTTCCTGTCGCGGCCTTTTCGGGATGGCGATGGTGTTTCGCGCCGAAACGGACGATTTGTCACTGATCGCCCGTGGGGCGTGGCGCGGTTCGGGTCATGCAGGGTGAGGGCGGGCTGGTGGCGGCTGGATTGTGCCGCTGGCGGCGCCGTCGTTTCTGAACTTTGCCTGTCGACGCCGCACGACCCGCTGATGGTCATCCCTGTCGGCGCAGCAAGGACGGCGCGGTTCAAGTTGAGCGGCGCCGAGAGCTATGAGATTTCGCTGCTGGTCTCGCCCTGGCCGGGCGAGGTAGCGTTCGATGTGTTGCGCCTGACGCGTCTCGATCCTGCCAACGAAGCGGCACTGCTGGCGCGCGGCGTATGGCGTGTGCTGACCCGCAAGGGTGCGCTTCGCCTGCTTGTGCCGGTGTTGCGGCAATTGATGTCGGGCCGGTCACTTGCACTCAATGTGGCGAGCCCGCCTGAGGCTGCCGCGCCGCCACCCAAGCCGCGTACGTCGCCCGAGACAGCGCCTGCATCGCGTGCTGCCGCCATCCAGATTCGTCCAACCGGGCAGGGCGACATTTATGTCGCTCTTGGCCCGGACGATCACCTGCGCCCCGGTGCGGCAGAACTCGTGGCGGCGGAGTTCGTGCGCTTGCCCGATGCGCAAATAATCTATGGCGATGTCTGCGAGGGCGGTGAGCTTGTTCCCAAACCGCAATGGGACGCTGTGCTGGCCGGGAGTTTCGACTATGTCGGCACGCCGGTGTTCTTCCGGGGAGCGATCGAGGCGTCTGCGTCGCAATCACGTGACTGGCTGAGAACCCGTCTGGCGAGCGCGCCGGGTGGATCAATCCATCGCATCGCGCTGCCGCTGGCCGATCGTCCGGCGCTTGCATCTGCTGCGGTTCCATCGCTTGCGGCGCCAGTGTTGTCCCGCACGCCGCGCGTCTCGATGATTGTGCCAACCAAGATGCGGCTGGATCTGCTGGAAAAATGTCTCGATGGCCTGATCAACCGGACCGATTATCCCGATGTCGAGGTGATCGTCGTCGACAATGGTTCGGAAGACCCGCGTTTTCCCGGCGTGCTCGAGCTGGCGTCCAAATCGCTGAATCTTGTTCGCGTCGAGGATCATGGCGATTTCAATTTTTCGCGACTGATCAACGGCGGTGTTGCGCGCTCGACCGGCGAGATCGTTGTGTTGCTCAACGATGATGTCGAAGCCATCGACAAGGACTGGCTGACCCGGATGGTGGCGGCGGTGCTGGTCGAGGATGTCGGCGCTGTCGGATGTCGGTTGATCTATCCTGACGGACGCATCCAGCATGCGGGGGTGACCCTGGGCCTGGGCGGCGTCTGCGGCCATCTGTGGAAGGGCCTCTCGCCCGACGATGCAGCGCGCAATCCATACGTGATGCTGCCCGGCGAGAAGACGGCGGTGACCGGCGCCTGCCTTGCGTTGCGGCGAAATGTGTTCGATAGGATCAAGGGGCTTGACGAAGCGACATTCCCTGTAGCGTTCAACGATATCGATCTCTGCCTGCGCCTGCGCGCCGCGGGCTATCGCACGATCTTTCGCGGCGACGCCGTGCTGATCCATCATGAGAGCCAGTCCCGCGGTGCGGACGACATTTCAGCGGAGTCGCGACGCCGCCTCGCGCGCGAGACCGGTCGATTCCTGGCGCGCTGGCGATCCTCGATCGACCATGACCCGTTCGGCTCGCCGGCGCTCGATCCGCAGGTCGAGCGCGGCGTCGCTCACCGTGCCCTCCGCGTGCAAGGCAAGGCTCGCTAAGACGTCTGCAGCCTGGCGTAGGCCGATGCCAGCGCGGCGACATAGGCCTCCATTGAAAATGCCGCCGCGCGCTTCCGTCCTGCCACGGCCAGGCTGGCTCGGAGTCCGTCATCGCTCATCATCTGTTCGATCTTCCTGCGTATGTCGTCGCGGTCCATGGCGTCAACGTAGAGGGCGCCGTCGCCGCACACTTCAGGCAAAGATCCTCTGTCGGATGCCAACACGGGGCAGCCCGCGTTCATTGCTTCAAGCGGAGGCAACCCGAAGCCCTCATAGAGTGACGGGAATAGAAACATCTGCGCGCCCGCATTGAGTCGCCGCAGGTCGTCACGTTCGGCGTAGCCAAGAAAGCGCAATCGCGATCGTGCCGCCGCGCCAAGCGTGTCGATAAAACCGAT
>JAGNYO010000092.1 GCA_017984895.1 Sphingobium sp.
TCGACCAGCGCGCGGATCGTCACCAGATCACCGCCGCGCCCCTCGGCCTGCGCCACCAGCCCGGCCAGCATGTCGCTCTCTCTCATTGTATTTACTCCTATTTCGGTGCCAGCCCGCCCCCCTCCCAACCGCCCGACAGGGTATCCTATGGAAGGTTGGGAGGGGGAGCGTGCCGGTGCGGCAAGCCCATTATGCGCCTCCCGTTCCGTCAATTCCCAGCATCGCCCGTTTTTCTTCAGGGCTGAGGAAGTTTGCGCCGCTCACCCGCTCCCACAGCGCGACGCGCTCGTCGGCCAGCTCGGGCACCCGGTCCATATCGACCGACAGCACCAGCCCCGGCATTGCGGGCCGCAAACCCTGCGCGATCCCGCCCAGTATCTTCGCCATCAGCGGCAGGACCGTCTGCCGCCACAGCGCCTTGTTGGCCTCGCGATAATTGGCATAGCTATTGTCGCCCGGCAAACCGAGCAGCATCGGCGGCACCCCGAAGGCGAGCGCGATCTCTCGCGCGGCAGAGGCCTTGAGCGCCACGAAATCCATTTCGGTGGGCGACATCGAGAGCGATTGCCATTTCAGGCCCCCTTCGAGCAGCATCGGCCGCCCCGCGTTCAGGGCGCCCGCAAACGCTGTCTCCATTTCCTCCTTCAATCGCGCAAACTGATCGGCCGAGAGGGCGGCGCCATCCTTGCCGCTGTCGTAAACGAGCGCGCCGGAAGGCCGTGCCGCATTGTCGAGTAGCGCCTTGTTCCATGTGGTTGCGGCGTTGTGGATCGCCACCGGCCCGCTCGCCGCACAGACGCAGCCCAGCCCCATATGATCATCGAGCGGGTTAATCGCTTTCAAATGGATCACCGCTGTGCGCCCGCGGCCATCCTCTGCCCACAGCCGTGTCAGGCGGTCCTGCACGCGGTAGTGATAGGCGATCGGCCAGCCATTGGCGTTGACATCGACGCTCATCCGTTCCGGCCGCAGCGCAAACAGCTCCGCCGGTTCTCCTTCAGCATCGGGCAGGATCTGGACAAAGCCGTTGCCGTGCAGCAGCAGGTGCAGCGCCAGCGTCTCGATCAAGCCTTGCCCCGCCGAGGCATGGCGCACCAGTTCCAGCGCGTGGGCATTATCCGCCGCGCTGGCGCCGGACGCGTTGAGGCTCGCGCCGCCCGCCGCCTCCGACACCAGCCGCACCGCGCGCTGCGCCACCGGGTTTGCCAACATGGCGGCACGCACCTGCGCCTCATAAGCCGAGGGCCATGCGCCCAGCGCCTGCCCGCCCATCATATAAGCGCGCGACAAGACCGGGCGCGGCGCGGTGGCCGCTCCCTTCCATCCGAACAATTTCATGTGATTACTCCGTTGGAGTCGAGAATCAGTGAGAGCAATTTGGAATTGCAGTCCATTGAGTCGAAAATGGTGGGATGCGAGAACCGGCGCGCAGCGACCTTTCAGGGTCGTGAGCACCGGAAGCGCAGCAGAACGCCATTTGCAGACCGATGGAGAGCAATTCCCCTAGAGCGATTTCCAAGCGATCGGGATCGACCGCTGTTTCAGAAATCGCGGTAAAACAACAGAATAGAGCGGTTGATCTGATTCCATCAGATCGAAAACCGCTCTAAGCGGCAATCAGCCCCATGCCGACGCCGACTACTGCCGCCGACGTGCGATCAGACACATCGAGCTTGTCATAAATCCGGCGCAAATAGGTATCGACGGTCGCGCCTGAGAGGTCGAGAATGTCGGCGATCACGCTGTTGCTCTTGCCCCGCGCCACCCAATCGAGAATTTCCAGCTCCCGCGCGGAGAGCGGCTTTTCCAGCACGCCTTTGTCCGGCAGCAACTGACATAGCCGCATATGCGCGACCTGCGCGACCATATGCATTACCTCCACCGGCGCATTGTCCAGCGCGGCCTCGGAAAGGGTCCGGCCAATGCTGATGCACCCGTTGCGGCCCAGCGGGCCATAGACGGGCAGGGTATAGCCATCGCCCAGACCGGCGCTGCGCATCCGCTCGCGAAACGCGAGTTGGTCCGCATCCGGCTCCATCTGCGCCCAGGCCTCGCTCCAGCGCGCGGGCATGCCTTTGGCAATGACGATCGGCGGTAGCGGGTCTTTCTCGCCCCAGCCTTCCTCGATATAAGCCTGAGACACCGCGCGTGAAAAACCGCGATGGATAAGGTTGAACCCGCCACGCGTGCCGGAGCCGCCCCGGCTGGTCATGAAATAGGCCAATCCCCGAAAGCCGAGCGACAGATAATAGCCGCGCACCAGCCGCCACAATTCTGCTGGCGTCACGACATCGCTTATTTCCGCTACTTTCAGATTCACGGCGTCTGCCCAGACCCAGTGTTGCCCCCGCCAGCGGTATAAACGAATATTCGGAGCGGGGATACTGGGGTCATGCGGATATATCGTCTCATTTTGATGCCTTGCACTATCAGAGCGCATAAACGCGGTCGTCCCTCCCGCCCGTTCCACCCGAATATCAACAGGATTGGCCGCGCACAGGTTCCTGTCACTGAACCTCGATGTCACAGGCTTCTGATAGCATAGTCCGCGCGGCGGCCCAGCATCAGTTCGCTCAACGCCCACACCAGCGCGTCGGCCCGGTCAGGCGAGCGGCCCGGTCCCACATAATCGCCGCCCGTCATCATGCCGCACAACTGGTCCTCCAGCGCGGGGAACGCACCGACATGCTTGACCCGCCCGCGTTCATAGAGCGCCGCGACCGGCTCCGCCCGCGCGCTTTTTCCCCTGCTGGCGTGGACAAGCCGAACCGGCAGACCCGCTTCGGCCGCGCGCAGCACGCTTTCCACCATATCGCCGCCCATATTGGCTTCCGCGACGACCCGGTCCGCATCATGCCGCGCCGCCACGCCGACCACTCGCGCCGCCCAGGCTTCGGGGCGGGCATGGCCGAGCGTCGCGTCCTCGATCACATATGCGATACCATCCACCCCCAGCCCGGCGACAATGATGCCGCACGCGTCTCCGCCCGAGGAGGCCGGCGGATCGACCGCCACCACCACCCGCACAAAGGGGTTTTCGCCTTCATTCCACAGCATATCCCGCCGCACGCGCGCCCGCTCGATCAGCGCCCGCGTCCACAGCGCGCCCTCCGGCTCGTCGATCAGCTCGCCGTCCAGCTCCTGCCGTCCGAGCATTGTGCCGCCATAATCTCTCTCCATCGCCGCGAGAAAGCCCGCCGCGAGGTGCCTTCGGTTGTCATAAGTGCGCCCCCGGCTCACCACCACATCCCCCTGGCCCACCAGCCGCCGGATCAGTGGCACCGGACGCGGGGTGGTCGTCGCCATTACGCGCGGATCATTGCCCAGCCTGAGGCCGAGCATCAGATTGTCCCACGTCCCTTCCGCATAGGGCCATTTCGCCAGCTCGTCCGCCCAGGCATGGGTGAACTGTGGCCCGCGCAAGCTCTCCGGCTCCGCCGCGCCATAGAGCATCGCCTGCGCGCCCGATTTCCAGATCAGCCGCTTCAGGGCCGGATGCCAGATCGGCCGGTCCCAGCGCGGCGCAACCGCGAGCAGGCCGCTTTGCCCCTCGACCATCACGCTGCGCGCCTCCTGCAGGCTCGCGCCCACCAGCGCGATGCGCGCGCTGCCATCACGCTCCGCGATGCCGCGCACCCATTCTGCCCCCGCGCGCGTCTTGCCAAAGCCGCGCCCTGCCAACATCAACCAGATGCGCCATGCCCCAGGCGGGCACAGTTGCGGTGGCCGGGCATGCACCGCCCAGTCATGCAGCAGCGTCTCGCGCCCCGCATGGCCAAGCTGGTCGAGCAGCGCGTCAAGCCGCGCCTCCGGCCAATTGGCCAGTTCCTCCCATTGCGAGCGGCTCATGCATCGGTGTCCCCGTCCATCGGATCGTCCGTGCCGCTCTGGCTCCGCATGGCGGCGATCTTCGCATGGATCTCGGCGCGCAGCTCCTCGCTGCCGGGCCGCTCGATCCCCTGCTCGGCGCGAAACGCCTCGACCGTGCCCTTGTGCGCCATCAACTGGCGCAGCGCCATGCTGTGCGG
>JAGNYO010000062.1 GCA_017984895.1 Sphingobium sp.
TGGCGGAGAGGGTGGGATTCGAACCCACGTTACGGTTGCCCGTAAACCGCATTTCGAGTGCGGCGCATTCGACCACTCTGCCACCTCTCCTGGCCGGGATGGACATGCATGGCAAGCGCCACGTTCCACCTGTTCCGCCCTAACAATAGCGGGTCGAGCCGCGGCACTTAACCGAGACACTCGCCTTTGCCAAGCCAAACTGCCGCATTTTTCTTGTATGCAGCACAACAATGCCTACATTGGCCGCATGGATCGGACACCTAGTCAATTTTCCTCGGGCCACGCCCATCATATCCCGGCTCCGCCAGTCGCCCATGCGCGTTTTAGCATCGGCGATGTATTGCAGCATAAGCTGTTCGGATTTCGGGGTGTGGTGTTCGATATCGACCCCGTATTTGCCAATAGCGACGAATGGTATGAAGCTATTCCGGAGGGTGTTCGACCCGCCAAGGATCAGCCGTTCTATCACCTGCTCGCCGAGAATAGCGAGGGCAGCTATATTGCCTATGTGAGCCAGCAAAACCTGATAGTCGATGATAGCGACGAGCCGGTTGAGCATCCCGCTATCGCAGGTCTGTTCGGCGGGTATCAGGATGGGAAATACGCCCTGCGGCCGCGCTACCGGCATTGAACATTCTCACCAGCAGTGCTTAAGGGCGGATCTTCCACCCGCTCTTGAGTAGACGGTAGCAAACGAAAGCCAGTATGACGTTTAGCACGCCCAGCACCGCCAGGCCGCGCTCAACCTCTGTGTCCGCCGCAGACAGGAAACCATAGCGGAACCCTGAAATCGCATAGAAGAACGGATTGGCATGGCTAATCGCCTGAAAGGCGGGAGCAAGACGATCCACCGAATAAAAGGTGCCGGACAATAACGACAGCGGTGCGATCACGAAATTAGTGACGGCGGCTGCATGGTCGAATTTTTCGGCCCAGATCGAGGTAAGCACACCTAGTAGGCTCACAAACATCGTGCCCAGCGCCCAGAAGGCTATTATCGCCCATCCATGGCGCAGTATGATATGCACCCCTGGCCATAGTGCGATAGCGATAGCGATGGCGATACCGACAAAGGCGGCGCGTGTCATCGCCGCCGCGACCTGCGCGAAGAGAAGTTCGGCGGTTGAAATCGGAGGCATCAGATAATCGACAATGGTTCCCTGGATCTTGCCCACCAGCATGCCGAAGCTCGCATTGGCGAAGGCGTTCTGGATCATCCCCATCATGATGAGGCCGGGGGCGATGAAATCCGCAAAGGGCGCGCCCAATATCCGTCGGGACTCGCCGCCCAGCGCCACGGTGAAGATGATGAGATAGAGCAGCGTAGTGATGGACGGTGCCCAGATCGTCTGGAGCTGCACCTTCATGAAGCGCCGGACCTCCTTGGTGTAGAGTGCCCATGTGCCCGACCAGTTCACATTGCGGATGCGCGGAACGCCGGGTTCTGGCATCGGGAGCGGGCCGGCTGGCGTATGAATGTCTGTCATGCGGCTCGGATTATCGGCTGGCCAGCATAGGAGCAAGGCCAATTACCAAGCAAAAGAGTAAATTGGTTGATTAGCGGCTCCGCACTCGCCATATGCGAAAGATTAGCCGGCAGACAGCAAAAATGAATGGAGTGAGTCTTGTCCTGGACCGACGAACGCATAGATCATCTCAAGGCCATGTGGGAAAAAGGCATGACCGCAAGCCAGATCGCCGATGAGCTGGGCGGAGTCAGCCGCAATGCCGTGATCGGCAAGGCGCACAGGCTGGGCCTGCAATCGCGCCCATCGCCTGTGAAAGCGAATGAAACGCCGCGCAAGAAGGCGGTTCTGCGTAAGCCCGAACCAGCAGGAGCGGAAGCGCGCCCGATGGCCGGCGCGGCGGCGCCTGCGGCTCCTTCCATGCGAGAAGTTGGCGCTCCCGCTTCCGCGGATAGCGGAATAGCATCACCGCCTGAGCAGCCGCAGCAGGCGACGCAGACCCCATCCCAGCCGCAGCCGCGTATCGTTTCTATCGGACCCGGCGGCTTTATGCGTCAGGGACCGGGCGACCAGCAGGCACCCATCCCCCCTGCCCCGCCGCGCCGCCTTGTGCCTGCCAAGCCCAGCTTGGAAATCGCGGACAAGACCAGCCTACTCGAACTCACGGAAAAGATCTGCAAATGGCCGATGGGTCACCCTGGAGAGCCAGATTTCCATTTCTGTGGCGACAAGGTGAACCCCGGATTCCCTTATTGCGTGGAGCATTGCGGACGGGCCTATCAGGCACAGTTGCCACGCGGCACCCGCCGCCCGCCGCCGCCCATGCCTTTTGGCGGCCCGCGCGTGCGCTGAACAGTTGCGCGGGTTAGGTCACGCACAACTTGACAGCAAGGACATGCCTGTCGCATCGTTGTTGCGATGCAGCATAGCGGCTTTCAGTGCGAATAGCGGTAATCGACGACAGCGCGGCGCGTGCAGCGGTGATCGAGGAAGGGCTGCGCGAGGCAGGCCTCGCTGACCTCCATATCTTTCTGGACCGCCATGGGCTTGCCGCGAGGCTTGAAGCCTGCTCGCCCGATGTCGTGCTGATGAACCTCGAAAACCCTAGCCGAGACATGCTGGAGGAAACTTTCGCTCTGTCGCGCGCGCTGGCCCGCCCCATTGCGATGTTCGTTGACCAGTCCGATGAGAGCGCGATCGCTGAGGCAGTGGATGCGGGCATCTCCGCTTATGTGGTCGATGGTCTGCGCAAGGAGCGGATCAAGCCGGTTCTCGATCTTGCAGTGCGCCGCTTTCAAGCGTTCAACCGCCTCAAAACCGAACTGGCCGAGGCGCGCTCGCAACTGGCCGAACGCAAAGCCGTTGACGAGGCCAAGCTGATCCTGATGAGAAAGCGCGGTATAACCGAGCCGGAAGCCTACAAACTGCTACGCACCCATGCGATGCAAACCAACCGTCGCATCATCGACATTGCCGAGTCCATCGTCACCGCTGAAAATCTATTGGGAGGTGCCTTGTGAGCCTCGACCCGTTTCGCATCGGCTTTCTTCCGCTGGTGGATGCCGCCTTGCCGATCCTGGCGAAAGAACTCGGTTTAGCGGAAGAGGTAGGCATAGACCTGGAGCTGGTGCGCGATATGAGCTGGGCTACGGTGCGCGACCGACTGATCTACGGCGGGACGGATGCGGCGCACCTAGTTGCTCCGCTAGCCATCGCCAGCACATTGGGGCTGGATCGGCCCGCCGTGCCGATGGCGGTGCCGTTCGTCCTCGGGCTGAATGGCAATGCGGTGACGATCGCGCCCAAGCTGGCGGAGGCCATAGGCGCACAGAACGGTTTGCTCGATCCGGTAACGCTGGGGCAGCGGCTCGCCGCGCTGATCGCCCTGCGCGCGCGCGAAGGGGCCAAGCTGCGCTTCGGTGTGGTGCATCGCTATTCCAGCCATAACTATATGCTGCAATACTGGCTCCGGGGCAGCGGCGTCGATGTCGAGCGCGATGTCGAGATTGTCACCATCGCACCGCCCTTCGTGGCAGAGGCGCTCGCTATCCGGGAGATCGACGGCATCTGCGTTGGCGAACCGTGGAACAGCGTGGCGGTGGAACGCGGGGTTGGCGTCATCGTCAACGTCACCTCGCATATCTGGCTGCGTGGGGTAGAAAAAGTGCTGGCGATGCAGACAGCGCGAGCGGAGGCAGAACCGGAGATCGTTCACCGCATGATCCGCGCACTGCATAAGGCGGGCGAAATATTCGTTGATCCCGCCCGATATTCCGCAAACTCAGCTATCCTCGCTCGATCTGAGTATCTTGATGGATCAGCAGACCTTATAGAACGCGCAATATCGGATCGGATCACTCTCGCCGCCGGGCAAGAACCAGTCCATATCCCCGACTTCATGTTCCAGCACAGGGAGGCAGCAAATTTCCCTTGGGTCAGCCAGGCAGCATGGCTCTATGCCCAGATGGTGCGTGCAGGCCACGTCGTCAAATCAGGGCCGGGCTATGCCGCCGCACAACGTGTATTCAGGCCAGATATTTACCGCGCCGCCTTTGCGGGAACGCAGGTTCCTCTGCCCGGCGCCAGCGCAAAGCTCGAAGGGGGTATCAATGAAACCACCGGGGTCGGCACCGTGCAAGGCAGGTTGTTGATGGGGCCTGACAGGTTCTTCGATGGTCGCGCCTTCGATCCTGATCAGCTCGACGCCTATCTGGCACAGAGCTGACACAGGCATCATTCCGTTGCATTTTGTGCAATGCGCAATTTTCTACTTGCCCAAAAACCGAATCGGTGACACTCTTAGGATCAATGAGACTAAATCTGTCTCACCATGATCTTCGGTCTTATCCAATGGCGGATAAAGGCTAAGCAGCCACCCTATGGCACCTAGGCAACGTAGCCGCCCGAACCAGCCCAATGCTGTGATTCGTGGCGGCTTTTTCGTGTTCTTAATGGTGCTTGCGAGGGGCAGGAACACAACGGGGTAATGGCACGGCATTCAGGCCGCGCCGCAGGACACAGGTTCGGGAAGGAGTAAACTCTATGGCGGAACAAGACAAACGAGCGGGCATCAGCCGTCGCGGCCTGCTAAAAACTGGGGGAACAGCCGCGCTTTTAGGTGCGGTGCAACAGACCTTCCCCTCAGGCGCTTTTGCGGCTGGACCGGGGCCGGAGGTACAGGGCGCAAAGCTCGGCTTCATTGCACTCACCGATGCCGCGCCGTTGATCGTCGCCAAAGAGCTGGGCCTATTCGCTAAACATGGCCTGCCCAATGTGATTGTCGCCAAGCAGGCGAGCTGGGGCGCCACGCGCGACAACCTCGTGCTCGGCAATGAAGGCGGCGGCATCGACGGCGCACATATTCTCACGCCGATGCCCTATTTCCTCTCGATGGGCTATCAGGCCAAGCAGACGCCAATGAGCATCCTCGCCCGCCTCAACGTCAACGGGCAGGCAATCTCGGTGTCCAAGGAATATCTCGGTGCCAAGGCCGATCTGTATGCCGCGAAGATGAAGGGCGTGATCGCCCAGCGCAAAGCGGCGGGCAAGAAGATCACGATGGCAATGACCTTTCCCGGCGGCACGCACGATCTATGGATTCGCTACTGGCTAGCGGCTGGCGGCATAGACCCCGATAGCGACATTTCGCTTATCACCGTTCCACCTCCGCAGATGGTCGCCAACATGCGCGCGGACACGATGGACGCCTTCTGTGTCGGTGAGCCGTGGAACGACCAGCTTGTCGCCCAGCAGCTCGGCTACACCGCCGTCTCCACCGGCCAGATGTGGATGAATCACCCGGAAAAGAGCTTTGCCATGCGCTCCGACTGGGTGGATCAGAATCCTCGCGCGGCTATCGCCATCACCGCCGCGATCATCGAGGCGCAGCGCTGGGCGGACAACCCCGCCAACATCGCGCGCCTCGCCATGATGATCGGCGGTCCGGCTTACCTCAAGGTTCCCGTGTCGGACATCGCCGACCGTTTGCAGGGCAACTTCACGATGGGTGACGGACGCAAATTCCCCAATGCCGTGTTCAAGATGAAGTTCTTCAACGGCTTCGCGTCCTTCCCTTACAAGAGCCATGATCTCTGGTTCCTCACCGAAAACCAGCGCTGGGGCAAACTACCGCTCACGTTGAACGCCAACGCGCTCATCGCCAAGGTCAACCGCAGCGATATCTGGCGCAAGGCGGCGGGGGCAATCGGTGGCAAGGGTCCGGCAGGCGACAGCCGCGGCGTTGAAAAATTCTTCGACGGCAAGGTGTTCAACCCCGCCAACCCCAAGGCCTATCTCGCCAGCCTCGGCATCAAACGCGTGTAACGGAGGACATCCATGTCATCCCTATCCCCCCTACAGAATGACGGCAAAAAGGAGAGCGCGCCTGTGCCCTCCTCTCCCGCCGCCGGAGCAACCGTTGTGCCCTATCCCGAAGAGGCGATAAAGCGTCGTCAACTTCCCCCGATCCCTGCGCCCATGCGTGCATGGGAGGAAAAGCTGCGGTCCATTGCCGCGCAGACCCTGCCCACCCTGTTCATGCTGGTGGTGCTGTTCGGCCTGTGGCAGGTGGCATGCAGCAGCCCGGACGCGACCTTCCCATCGCCGCTCAAGGTGTGGCAGGGTAGCCACGAGCTGATCGTCAACCCGTTCGAGGGCGTGTCGGTAGATTTCACGGGCGTGCATGTGAGCGAGGAAGGCGTGGTCGGCATCGCCGGGCATATTGTCACCAGCCTCAAGCGCGTAATGATGGGCTATAGCCTTGCCGCGATATTCGGCATCGCGCTCGGCATCCTCGTCGGGCAGAGTGTGTTCGCCTATCGCGCGCTCGATCCTTTGTTCCAGGTATTGCGCACCGTGCCGCCTCTCGCCTGGCTGCCGATCAGCCTCGCGATCTTCCAGCAGGCCCAGCCCTCGACCATATTTCTCATCTTCATTACCGCGGTCTGGCCAGTCATTCTTAACACAGCCGCTGGGGTGCAATCGATGCCTGCCGCCTATGTAAATGTCGGCAAGGTGCTGAACCTCAATCCGATCGAATATTTCACCAAGATCATGCTGCCCGCCACCGTGCCGCACATGTTCACCGGGCTGCGTATCGGCGTGGGCATGAGCTGGCTGGCGATTGTGGCGGCAGAGATGGTGCAGGGCGGCACCGGCATCGGCTTCTTCATCTGGGACAGCTACAACAGCTCGCTACTGACCGACACGATTGTCGCGCTGATCTGGATCGGGATGGTGGGCTTCGGCCTGGACCGTATCGTCGCCTATATCGGCCGCAAGGTCGCCCGGACCGCCTGAGGAGACACGTTCATGAAACAGAGAAGCTATCTCGCACTCGAGGACATCACCGTCGAGTTTCCGACCAAGAAGGGCAGCTTCTGCGCGCTCGACAAGATCGACCTCAGCATTGAGAAGGGCGAGTTCGTCTCGCTGATCGGCCACTCCGGCTGCGGCAAATCTACGCTGCTCAATGTTGTGGCAGGCCTCGTCAAACCGACGCGCGGTGTGGTGTTCCTTAACGATGCGGTGGTCGATGCGCCCGGCGTGGATCGCGCCGTAGTGTTTCAGGATCACTCGCTGCTGCCCTGGTTGACGGTGGAGGAGAATGTCTGCCTCGCGGTCGACAAAACCGCCAATGGCAAGAACAAGGCCGAGCGCAAGGAATGGGTGCTGCACAACCTTGAGCTGGTGCAGATGGCCCATGCCGCAGGCAAGCGCCCTGGCGAGCTTTCCGGCGGCATGAAGCAGCGCGTCGGCATCGCCCGCGCCATCGCGATGCAGCCCCGCGTGCTGCTGATGGACGAGCCGTTCGGCGCATTGGACGCCCTCACCCGCGCCGCGTTGCAGGATGTGGTAATGGACCTGCAGGCCCGGCTCAACAACACCGTGCTGATGATTACGCACGATGTCGACGAGGCGGTGCTGCTCTCTGATCGCGTCATCATGATGACCAACGGCCCGGCAGCGCGGATCGGCGAAGATCTCAAGGTTCACATCCCGCGCCCGCGCGCGCGCCTCGCGGCGATGGACATGCCGGAATATGCCGATGCACGCCATGCGGTCGTTCATTTCCTGCACGATCGGTATCGCAACCCGTCGACATTGCAGGCGGCCTGAACCGGAGCTGCACGGGCGACACACATACAGTTTTCAAGAACGAGGGGATGTCCTGGGGAATACACCAACGGGACAAGGGGGAAGTTATGCACAATAAAACCAGCAAGATAGCCATATTAGCCAGTGCGACAGCCGCGTTTGCGGCACAATCGGCACAGGCGGAGACATTCACGCTCAAGCCCAGCATCGATGCGCGGCTGCGGTATGAGAATGTCGATCAGCAGACAACAGACGCCGACGCCGTGACGATGCGCGTCCGCCCCGGCATCACGCTCAGCACCAAGAGTGGCTTTTCCGCACTGATCGAGGCTGAAGGTACGCTAGGGATCGTAAACGACTATCGTGATGCGCCCTTCGCCCCCGCCAACGGCTATTCAGTTGTGGCGGACCCCGAGAATATCGAGCTCAATCGCGCGCAGATCCAATACAAGACCAAGACCTTCACGATTACCGGCGGCCGCCAGCGCATCAACCTCGATGACCAGCGGTTCGTCGGTTCGGTCGGCTGGCGCCAGAACGAGCAGACCTTCGACGCAGTGCGCGGCGAGGCAACGCTCGGCCCGATCAGCTTCGATGGCACTTATAGCTGGTCCCAGCGCACGATCTTCGGCATCGACGCCGCGACACGACAAGCTTATTCGGGCGAATTCCTGTTCCTCGGCGCAGGCGCTACGCTCGGCCCGGTAAAACTCAAAGCGTTCTCCTACCTGCTTGATTTCGACGCAAAGGAACTGGTCAAGGGCACATCCACACAGACTTACGGCGTGCGCGCCACCTCGTCCTTCAAGCTGTCACCCAAGTCCAGCCTCAATCTGATGGCAAGCTATGCCACCCAGTCTGATTATGGCCTCAACCCCGGCGACTATTCGGTCGATTATATCGCGGCTGAGGCAGGTTTGGGTTATGGCAACTTCACGCTAACCGCTGGTTACGAACTGCTGGGCGGCAAGATTACACCTAATGGCCGGGTAGCTTTCCAGACACCGATGGCAACGTTGCACAAGTTCAACGGATGGGCCGACCTGTTCCTCACCACGCCGACGGCGGGCGCCAATGTCGGCCTGCAGGACATTTATGGCGGCCTCGCGGTCAAGTTCCCGAAGGTGAAGGCGCTTCCCGGCCTCAATGCCACCGTCGTCTATCACGACTTCCAGAGCGATGTCGGCAGCGCGAAATACGGCACCGAATGGGATGCCTCGCTGGGCTTCAAAATTGGCAAGAAGCTGAGCTTCCTCGCCAAATATGCGGATTACAGCGCAGACAAGTTCAGCACGGACAAAAGCATATTCTGGCTCCAGCTCGACTACGCGCTCTGAGCTAGACAACCTGAAAAGGACAGGAGAGACATGATCGCATCCCCCCCCGATCCCCGCCCTCACCTCGTCGTCGTCGGTAACGGCATGGCCGGTTGCCGGGCGGTGGAGGAGATATTGGCGCGCGACCCAGACAAGTTCCGCATCACGATTTTCGGAGCCGAACCGCGCGTCAATTACAACCGGATCATGCTCTCTCCCGTCCTTGCCGGTGAAAAGACCTTCGAGGACATCATCATCAACGATGCCGCGTGGTATGCGGACAATGATATCACGCTGATCTCCGGTGATCCTGTAGCGGCGGTTGACCGGGCAGCACGCACCGTGACCACGCGATCGGGCCATGAGGTCAGCTATGACAAACTGCTGATCGCGACCGGCTCCGATCCGTTCATCATCCCTGTGCCGGGCAAGGATCTGCCCGGTGTCGTGACCTTCCGCGATCTCGATGATGTGGACAAGATGGTGGCCGCCGCAGGCCTGGGGGGGAATGCGGTTGTCATCGGCGGTGGCCTGCTGGGCCTCGAGGCGGCGCATGGTTTGTCGCTTCGGGGTATGCAGGTCACCGTCCTGCACCTGATGCCGACCCTGATGGAGCGGCAATTGGATGAAGCCGCCGCATGGCTGCTCAAGACCGAGCTGGAACGGCGCGGCCAGACGATCCTGACGCAGGCGGACACCGCCGAGATCATCGGGACAGACAAGGTTGAGGGCGTGCGCCTCAAGGATGGCACGGAGATTCCGGCGAGCATCGTCGTGATGGCGGTGGGCATCCGCCCCAGCACCACGCTGGCGAAAGACGCCTGCCTCGCTGTGGGGCGCGGCATTCAGGTGGATGACCATATGGTCACGTCTGACGCGGATATTCTCGCGGTCGGCGAATGCGTGGAGCATGAGGGGCAGGTCTATGGCCTTGTCGCGCCGTTGTGGGAAATGTGTCGCAGTCTTGCTGATGGGCTGGTAGGCGGCGAAAACCCATACAAAGGCTCGGCCACGTCCACCAAGCTCAAGGTATCGGGCATTGACCTGTTTTCGGCAGGCGACTTTTCCGGTGGAGAGGGCTGTGAGGACATCGTGCTGCGCGATGCAACGCGCGGCATCTACAAGCGCGTGATCGTCAAGGAGGACAGGATCGTCGGCGCGGTGCTCTATGGCGATACCGTAGACGGCAACTGGTATTTCGACCTACTCAAAAAGGGCGAGGACATATCGGACATCCGCGACGCACTGATCTTCGGGCAGGCGTTCGCATCCGGCGGGGGCGCCACCGCAAACCCTATTGATGCCGTTGCTGCCCTTTCCAATGATGCGGAGATTTGTGGCTGCAACGGCGTATCAAAGGGGCAGGTGATGGCCTGCATATCGGGTGGCGCGCAGTCGCTCGATGCCGTGCGGTCAGGCTGCAAGGCATCGGCGAGTTGCGGCTCCTGCACCGGCCTTGTCGAGAACCTGCTTGCATTAGCACTGGGTGACGAGTTTGCTGGCGAGCGCACCAACAAGCCGATGTGCAAATGCACCAGCTTCACGCACGAGGATGTCCGCGCGGCGATCCTTGACAAGGCGCTGAAGGAAATCCCGGCGGTAATGCAAGCGCTGAGTTGGTCCACACCCGACGGCTGTTCGTCGTGCCGCCCGGCGCTCAATTATTATCTACTCTGCGCATGGCCCGCCGAACACAACGAGGACCCGCAGAGCCGCTTCGTCAACGAGCGGATGCACGCCAATATCCAGAAGGACGGCACCTATTCCGTCGTGCCGCGCATGTGGGGCGGCGTAACCACGCCCAACGAGCTGCGCGCCATTGCCGACGCCGCCGACAAATATGGCGCGCGTATGGTGAAGGTGACGGGCGGGCAGCGGCTTGATCTGTTTGGCATCAAGAAGGAAGATCTACCCTCGATATGGGCTGATTTGAACGCCGCTGGAATGGTGTCTGGCCATGCCTATGGCAAGGCGCTGCGCACGGTGAAAACCTGCGTCGGCTCCGAATGGTGTCGCTTTGGCACACAGGACTCGACCGGGCTGGGCATCCTCCTCGAACAGATGACCTGGGGAAGCTGGATGCCACACAAGTTCAAGATCGCCGTCTCCGGATGCCCGCGCAACTGCGCCGAGGCGACGATCAAGGACTTCGGCGTGATCTGCGTCGATAGTGGCTACGAGCTGCTCGTCGGTGGCAATGGCGGCATACGGCTGCGGGGCACAGAGCTGATGTGCAAGGTGGCGACCGAGGAAGAGGCGCTCGAATATTGTGGCGCATTCATCCAGCTTTATCGCGAGGAGGCCCGCTACCTGGATCGCACGGCGCCGTGGATCGAGCGGGTCGGGCTTGACTATGTGAAAAGCAAGATCGTGGATGACGAAGAAGGCCGCAAGGTGCTTTATGGCCGCTTCCTCTATGCGCAGAAATATCTGCAAAAAGACCCTTGGGCCGAGCGCGCAGCGGGCAAGGAGGCGCATCTGCATCAGCATATCGCCGAAATCCGCCCCTTCGCTGTGGTAGGAGCGAACTAATGGTAAGCGCAGACTGGCTCGATATCGGCCCGGTGGATCAACTCCCCGCCTTGGGCGCACGCACCTTGCCAGTGCAGGGCGGCGAGGAGATCGCGATCTTCCGCACCGCGAACGGCAGCGTCTATGCGCTGCGCAACAAGTGCCCACACAAGCAGGGTCCGCTCTCCCAAGGCATCGTGCACGATACCACCGTCACCTGCCCGCTGCACAACTGGCGGATCAGCCTCGTGACCGGCGAGGCGCTGGGCGATGATGCAGGCTGCGTGCCGACCATCCCGGTAAAGATCGACGGCGGGCGCATCCTCATCGCGCGTCGGGAAGCCTTGCAGGGCATGGTCTGACGTGAGCAAAGCGCCTATCCGCACTGCCTGCCCCTATTGCGGCGTGGGGTGTGGCATCGCAGCGACGCGCACGGGCGAGCGCTCGGTGCTCATCAAAGGCGACGCGACGCACCCGGCCAACGCAGGCAAACTCTGCTCCAAAGGCACGCACCTAGGCGAGACAGTGAGCCTAGAAGGGCGGTTGCTCTACCCTGAGATCAACGGCGCGCGCGCAGGCTGGGACTCGGCGCTCGATCTGGTGGCGCGGCGCTTCTCCGATACCATCGCCCAGCACGGGCCGGACAGCGTCGCCTTCTATGTCTCCGGCCAGTTACTGACCGAAGATTACTACGTCGCCAACAAGCTGATGAAAGGCTTCATCGGCTCCTCCAATATCGACACCAACTCGCGCCTATGCATGGCGAGTGCGGTAGCGGCGCATGTCCGCGCATTCGGCGAGGATGTGGTGCCGTGCTCCTATTCCGATCTGGAGGAGGCGGACCTCATCGTGCTGGTCGGCTCCAACACCGCGTGGTGCCACCCGGTCGTGTGGCAACGGATAGAGGCTGCGCGGGAGCAACGCGGCACTAAGCTCGTCGTCATCGACCCGCGCCGCACCGAAACCGCCGAGCGGGCTGACCTGCATCTGCCCATCAGCCCCGACGGCGATGTCGCGCTGTTCAACGCGGCGCTGCTCGCCATGAAGGAGCGCGGACTGCTCGATGACGCCTATCTCGCCGCGCATGTAAACGCGCCGGATGGCTTCTGGGAACAGCTTTGCGGGGGCGACGACGGGCTGGATGATGCCACACGCTCTGCCTTCTTCGCTCTTCTCGCCGCGTATCCCAGAACCCTCACCCTGTTCAGCCAGGGTGCAAACCAGTCTGCCTCCGGCACGGATAAGGGCAACGCGATCATCAACCTGCATCTGGCAACCGGCCGCATCGGCAAGCCCGGCATGGGGCCGTTCTCGATCACCGGCCAGCCTAACGCTATGGGCGGGCGCGAGGTGGGCGGGCTGGCAAACATGCTTGCTGCGCACATGAGCTTCGGCCCGGAGGACTGCGCCTCCGCGCAAGATTTCTGGGCCAGCCCCACGATTGCGCGCGCGCCCGGCCTTAAGGCGGTCGATATGTTCCGCGCTGTGCATGACGGCCGCATCAAGGCCCTGTGGATCATGGCGACCAATCCCGCCGTTTCGATGCCCGATGCCGGCTTCGTGCGCGCGGCGATGCAACGCTGCGACTTCGTTGTGGTGTCAGACTGTATGGCCGAGACGGACACCACTGCCTATGCCCATGTGAAGCTGCCCGCGCTGGCGTGGGGTGAGAAGGATGGCACTGTCACTAACAGCGAGCGCGTGATTTCCCGCCAGCGCGCAATATTCCCGCCGCCCGGCGAGGCGCGCGCGGACTGGGACATCGTCGCTGATGTCGGCCGCCGTATGGGCTGTGGAGATGCCTTCGCCTACCCATCCCCAGCCGCCGTATTCCGCGAATATGCGGCGCAGACCGGTTTCCGCAATGCGGGCCAGCGGGTGCTGGACATTTCGCAATGGGCGGATATATCCGACAAAGATTATGACGCATGGGCACCGTGGCAGTGGGGCGGCGTATCGTCCTATGCCGATGCTTGCTATTCGACGCCTGACGGCAAGGCGCGGCTTATGGCGGTCACACCCCCTGCGCAAGACACCGACCCCGCCTTCCCGCTCCGCCTCAATACCGGGCGCACGCGCGACCATTGGCACACGATGACACGCACGGCCCTTTCGCCAAAACTGTCGCAGCACCGGCGCGAGCCATGGGTAGAGATCCACGCCGATGACGCTGCGCTCCACGGCATCGCCAACCACAGCATCGCCCGTGTTTCCACCCCGGCGGGCAGCAGCCTCTACCGTGTGAGCATCTCTGAGGGCCAGCGCCGGGGCGCGCTGTTCGTGCCGATGCACTGGACGGACCAGCTCTCCTCCGGCGGGCGCACCGGCATGCTCCCGCTGCAAAAGGCTGATCCCGTCTCTGGCCAGCCCGCATTTAAGAATAGCCCGGCGATAATCGCGCCCTATGCGGCGGACTGGCGGGGCTTCATCGTCAGCGTCGAGAAACCAGAAATCGCTGCGGACTGCTATTGGACGCGGGTGCGCGCCGAGCATGGTTGGCTCACCGAGCTGGTGGGTAAAGGCGCGATCGACATTGAGGCGCTGTTGCCTGCGGGCGAGCGCATCGAAGCGCGCGATGGCGCGCGCGGGAACTTACGCGTCGCAGTGCGCGATGAGACAGGACGCCTGCACGCCGCGCTATTCCTCACCCGCTCAGGCTCGTTGCCTCCGCGTGAGTGGATTCTGGCGCAACTGGGGCCTAAGCAACAGCCGCAGGGCGCTGAGTTGCTCGCCGGGGGCGCCGCGACGCCCGCACCGGATGCCGGACCAGTCGTCTGCGTCTGTTTCGACATCGGCACCTACAGCATCACCCGCGCGATCCGCGATCAGGCGCTTACCAGCGTCGAGGCGGTAGGCAAGGCTTTGAGTGCGGGAACCAACTGTGGGTCATGCCGTCCGACCATCGCGAAACTGATCGAGGAAGTGAGCGCACCCGCAGGATGAGCAGGCTAGCCGAGCTGCTTCAACCCTAGGGTCAGGACTCATAGCCAGAAGAGGACAGTGGCGGCGAGAGCGATGGCGGAGAGGAAGACTGTTGGGCATCTGTCGTAGCGGGTTGCGACGCGACGCCAGTCCTTGAGGCGGCCAAACATG
>JAGNYO010000063.1 GCA_017984895.1 Sphingobium sp.
TCCTGGTCGCGGCGGCGGCGAGGACACAGACGGGGTGGCGCTCTGCCGAGCTGTTCGTCGAGGATGCGGCCACGGGCGGCCTCACCTCGATCGGCGGCACGGCGCCCCCGGCAATCATGGGCATGGCGACAGGCGCGCTTGGCGGGGCGGCATCGCCCGCGCTGTTCGACCTCACCTCGACTCTGGATGTGCAACTGCTCAACAGCGCGATGCTGCTGACCAATGCCGATGACACCGCCTTGCTGCGCGGGGCCAACATGGCGCTGGTCGGCGATGAAGTGATCCAGTTTGGCCTCACGAGCCAGACCGGGCCGACGACATGGCGTCTTTCCCGCCTGTTGCGCGGGCGGCGCGGCACCGAATGGGCCATGGTGGGGCATGGTGCGGGCGAGCGCTTTCTGCTGCTTGATCAGGCCAGCCTGCTGCCGATCCCCTCCGCCTATGCGGTAATGGGATCGACGCTGCTCCTCAATGCGATCGGCTTAGCGGATACCAGCCCGGTGCTCACGAGCACGTCTGTGGCGGGGCAGGCGGTGCTGCCGCTCTCCCCTGCGCATGCCCGGGCGATCTTTTCGGCCGGGGATATGCTGATATCGTGGATCAGGCGCAGCCGCATCGGCTGGCAATGGATGGACGGGGTCGATGCCCCGCTGGGCGAAGAGCGGGAAAGCTATCGTATCGACCTGTGGCACGGTGGCGCGCTGTTTCGCACGGCTACCGTTACCGCTCCGCAATGGACCTACGCCGCCGCCGCCATCGCCACAGATAATGCCGCAGGCATCAGCGGTGCGGTGAGTGTAGAAATCCGCCAGATCGGTGATTTTGGCGCAGGCCGCCCTGCCGCCCTCAGCCTTGTTATATAAACCCCAGCCTTTTGGAGTGTGCGGATGACAACCCCCAACAGCGACCGTTTTTCTTTGCCCCTGTTGCAAGCCGGGCAGGCGCAGAAGGAACTGACCCACAATGAGGCGCTGACTCTCATCGACATGTTGATCCATGCCCAGGTCGAAAGCATCACGCTTGGCTCGCCACCATCGGGTGCGGCTGTAGGCCAGTGCTGGGTCGTCGCACCCGGCGCCAGCGGCGCATGGGCGGGGCATGATAGCGCGCTCGCCGGCCTAACATTGGGCGGTTGGCGTTTTGCGTCACCGCGCAAGGGGGTGCATGTCCTGTGCGCTGCGGATGGCCAGGGCTATACGCATGATGGCACGGTGTGGCAGGCTGACCCCTTACGCCCGGATGGCGTCTATATCGGCGGCAGTCGCGTCGTTACCTCGCAGCAATCCGCCATTGCCGATCCCAGCGGCGGCAGTGTCGCCGATACTCAGGCGCGCACCGCCATAGGCCAGATACTGGCTGCACTAAGAACGCATGGTCTAATTGCCTGATACTGTTGCAGCCGTTCCACAGCCACTGTCAGTCGTGGCAGTTATCCAAGGAATTGCTCCCGCTTTGATGTGATAATTTTACAAGTTCCCCATGATTATTGCATTTATCCTTCCCAAAACTGGTATTGCCTTGAAACTTTCCTGAGAGTAGGGAGTTTGCACAGTCCTTACGACCAGTTTAGAAAGGGGAATAGACATGCGGAAGCTTGCTCTTGCGGCAGCTCTTGCGACAACGGCGATGGCGTCTCCCGCCCTCGCGCGTGACGATGCCTGGTATATCGGTGCCCACGGCGGTGCGATGATGGTGGAGGACATCGATATTGATGTTCTTGGCTCTACCGCTGCTGATGCGAAGGCCGATTACAACACCGGCTTTGATGTCGATGGCGTTATTGGCTATGATTTCGGCATGTTCCGCTTGGAGGGCGAAGTTGGTTTTCGCCGGGCGTGGACTGACCATGTGGATTATGTGGGCTACACCAGCACGCGGGGTAATGTCCGTTCGCTGAGCTTCATGATGAACGGCTTGCTCGATTTCGGGCCTGATGACGGGATTCAGGGCTTCGTTGGCGGTGGCGCCGGCGCGGCCCGCACCCACCTCTACAGCCTCACCACGGATGACTCCGATACAGGATTCGCCTGGCAGGCTCTGGCTGGCGTGCGTTTCCCACTGGGCGACAAGCTTGACGCCGAGCTGAAGTATCGCTTCTTCAACCAGAACAACATCGATCTGGTTACCAGCAACGCCTTTGGTGGCGCTGGTGCTCCTGGCACTGCGGTGGACACCGACGTCCGCACGCACAGCTTGCTGGTGGGTCTGGTCTACAACTTCGGCGAGAAGGCGCCTCCTCCGCCGCCTCCCCCGCCGCCTCCGCCTCCGCCGCCTCCCCCGCCGCCTCCGCCTCCGCCTCCGGTGGTCGAGTGCCAGCCGGGGCCGTATATCGTGTTCTTTGAATTCGATAAGTCGGACATCACTCCCGATGCGGCGACGATCCTTGACAGTGCAGTCTCGGCCTATGCCAATTGCAACAGTGCGCAGGTCATGCTGGCCGGTCACGCTGACAAGGCCGGGCGTCCTGCCTACAACGTCGCGCTTTCGCAGCGCCGCGCTGATGCGGTGAAGGCCTATATCGTCTCCAAGGGCGTCGCAGATGGCGCGATCTCTACCAAGGCGTTCGGTGAAGGCCAGCCCAAGGTCGAGACGGCCGACGGCGTGCGCGAGCTGCAGAACCGCCGTGTGGAAATCACCTACGGTCCGGGTTCGGGTATGTAACATCCCTTTACGGGAAAGAATTGGGGGCTGGTCAGCAATGACCGGCCCCTTTTTTGTTTGAAGAGCGTTATACCGCATGGATCATTACGCTGTCGCCATGCTCGACCACCCTACTCACCTTAATTGGAAAAAGGACTTTAACGTGCCCGTTCAACAGCCCACTGCCTCTCGTTACCGGTTCGCGCGCCGTGCCGCTTCCGCTGTTGCGCTGCTAGGCGTAGTAGCCGTTCAGTCTGCTTGCACGACCACCCCTCCCCCAGCCCGCGTTCTGGCTCGTGCCAGCCTCCTGGATGCGCAAGGCAATGCGAAGGGCCAGGTCGAGATTGCCGACACAGGCGCGCTCGAATTCCAGATCCGAGCCATTGGCCTGTCCCCCGGCCCGCATGGCGTGCATATCCATATGGTCGGCAAATGCGACGCGCCCGATTTCGCCAGCGCAGGCGGGCATTGGAATCCTCAGGCACGGCGGCATGGTGCCCAAAATCCGGATGGAGCGCATCTGGGCGATCTTCCCAATATCATTATCGGCGAGGATGGCACTGGCACATTGGCCTTCAGCGTGCAGGCTATGCTCGACACCGGGGAGCATCCCCTGATCGATGCGGATGGAGCGGCGCTGGTGATTCATGCCGGGCCGGATGATATGATGACCGATCCTGCGGGCAATTCCGGCGGCCGTATAGCCTGTGGAATCATCCGGAAGGACTGAAAAAATCGCGCTGATTGTTTGCTTGTCCGGTTTTTCTTGAATCTTTAACCGCAACACCCGATATTAGGGGCTGTTGGCAATAGCGCCAATGACAAGGAGTTGAGTGACAATGGCTAACTGGTCTGATCCCCGGACGAGTGGCGTTGGTTTCGGCGCAACCGCGTCTGCAGCCAGCCATGCGTCTTACGACGCGGGGCTGCGGTCCTACATGCTGTCGGTTTATAACTATATGGCGAGCGGCGTGCTGCTGACCGGCATAGTCGCCATGCTGTTTGCGGCAAGCGGCCTCGCTTACCAAATTCTGGCTGGCCCCGGAATCATGAAATACATCATCATGTTCGCGCCACTAGGTTTCGTGCTGGTATTGAGCTTCGGTATCAACCGCCTCTCCACAGCGGCGGCGCAGGCGATCTACTGGGCGTATGCAGCGGTGATGGGCCTTTCGCTCTCGTCCATCTTCCTGATGTATACGGGCACCTCGATCGCGCAGACGTTCTTCGCCACGGCGGCGGCCTTCGCTGGGCTTAGCCTTGTGGGTTACACCACCAAGAAGGATCTGTCCGGCTTTGGCACCTTCCTCATCATGGGGCTGGTCGGCCTGATCGTTGCGTCACTTATCAACATTTTCTTGAAGTCCAGCGTGATGGACCTTGCGATCAGCGCCATCGGCGTGCTGATTTTCGCAGGGTTGACCGCGTATGACACGCAGAAGATCAAGAATATGTATGCCTATGTCGCGGGCACGGAAATGGTCGGCAAGTCGGTGGTAATGGGTGCGCTGAACCTCTACCTCGACTTTATCAACCTGTTCATGATGCTGCTGCGTTTCATGGGCAACAACCGCAACTGATTATACAGTCCTGAATGATCGCATAAAGCCTGGCGGGGAAACTCGCCGGGCTTTTTTTCATGCTCTTGTCCTGACGGGGTTTTGACCCTAACCCTTCTTATCGTGAGTCTGCTGGGTCGCCTCCGCCGCAAGGCCAGATATAGCACGGACAACTGCCGCATCTATGCGGTTGGTGATGTGCATGGCTGTTTCCCGTTGCTCGTCAAATTGCTACAGATGATCGAGCAGGACCAGCAGGTTCGCTATCCGCTGGAAACCCATGTCGTATTGCTCGGCGACTATATCGACCGTGGCCCTCAATCGCGCGATGTATGCGAGTTGCTTCACGCCATGGAGGGTTCCGCCTATTTCCACTGCCTCAAGGGCAATCATGAGGAAACAATGCTGCGCGTGCTGGAAGGCAACCGCATGGCACTGCGCTTCTGGCTCAAATATGGCGGGGAAGAGACGCTGCAAAGCTGGGGTATCGACCCGGCGCTCATCGAACGCGCCTATGGCAGCGAAGGAGCGCAATGGGATGTGATCGAAGCGTTCCAGGCAGCGGTTACACCCTCCGTCGTAAATTGGATGCGCGCCTTGCCCGCCTTTCATCGCCACGGAGACTATCTGTTCGCCCATGCAGGCGTGCGGCCCAGGCTGAAGCTGGAAGAGCAGAGCGAGGAAGATCTGCTGTGGATACGCGAACCCTTCCTTTCCAGCCGTGCGCGGCACCCCTGGCGCGTGGTGCATGGCCACAGCCAAAGCGATACTGCCGAAATCCTCCACAACCGCATAGGGATAGACACAGGCGCCTATCGCAGCGGAGTGCTGACGGCTGTCGGCATCGAGGATGACGACGCATGGCCGATCGAGGCGGTTGCAGGCTAAGTCAGTCCCGCGATTTGGCGGGTGTCCAGGTCTGATAGCTGCGCCCGCGCCACGCATCGGTTACACCCAGGAACGCGGCCCAGATCGCCGCGGCAATTTCCATCAGCATTGCGCAGGGTCTGGCTCGCACAGCCGCACCCACGCCAATGAGCGCCGCGACACCCCATAGCATGCTTAGCAGCGCCAGCCGTCCATCCAGCCTCAGCGCGATGCTGAGCGAGCCGACACACACCAGCGCCAGCGGCGCGCCCAACCAGCGCAGCAGCTTGTGGGAGCAGAATTTGTAACGGTCCACCAGCGAGAAATGCCGCGCCATCTGGGGACTTAGATGGCGATAAGAGGCATAAGAGCGGCAGGCGATGCGCCGTTTCCTGCGAAACTCGTCTCTAGGGTCGGTTGTAGTACGCTCATAGGCGATCACGTCCGCTGCGCTGATAAGTCGCTTGCCATGGAACAGCACGCTCATCGAGGCGATCATATCATCCAGCAGATGAAACGGCACCTGCGGATACAGCGTGCGGCGGGCCGCGAAGATCGCGCCATCCGCCCCCATCATCGAGCCACAGCGTGATTCGAGCGCCTTGATCTTCTCTTCAAGCCGCCAATACAGCCCACCGACCCGCGCAGTCGTCCCCGCTTCATCATTGATATAGTGCAGCGTTCCAGACACCGCACCGATGGCGGGAGCATGGAAATAATCGAGCAAAGGGGCCACAGAATCGGGCGAGAGCAGCACATTGGCATCCGTGAAAATGCAGATTTCGCCCTTTGCCTCGGCTACCATGCGTCGCATGCCCATCGCCTTGCCAGTGCGCTCCATCGTCGGGATCACGCGCAGCAGATCGGACCTGCCCTTCAACAGGTCTAGCGTATTGTCCGTGCTCATGTCCGAATAAGCGAGGATTTCGAGGTCGGGATGCAGGCGCTTGATTGCCTGCAAATTGTCGAGCTTGGCTGGCAGCGCGCGCTCTTCATTATAAGCGGAGAAAAGCAGGCTGGCGGTTGGGCGGCGCGCTTCGGGCGCAGGCTTGCTCACTGGCCGCGCCCGCATCATCAGCAGACTCAGCGGATAGCTTGTATAGGGATGCAGAAACAACACCCCGGTCAGCAATGACATTATGTAAAAAGCCATGATCATGGACGAATCGCTAGCGCGCTTTATGCGCAATGTCCTGCCTAATTTATCAGGGAGAGCGGCAAGCGCGCCTTTCGGTTGACGGGCCGTGGCCGAACGGCTATGGGCCAGCCTTCGCGATTCAGGGGAGCCTTGTTCGCTCTTGTCGCACACGCACATCAGTCGGAATATTTGAGGAACTTATGGCCAATACGCCGCAGGCAAAAAAGCGCATCCGCCGTAACGCGCGCCGCACCGAGATCAACGGCAATCGCATCAGCCGCATCCGCACGCTGGTGAAGAAGGTGGAAAGCGCCATTGCCACCGGAGACAAGACCGCCGCAGCGACCGCACTGGCGAGTGTTCAGCCGGAACTGGCGCGTGGCGTGGCGCGTGGCGTGATGCACAAGAATACCGCCGCCCGCAAGTATAGCCGTCTCACCAAGGCGGTCGGCGCGCTCGCCTGACTAATTTAATCACGCCGGTCCTCGGGCCGTGCCGTCAAAGCCCGCCGGAGTGATTCGGCGGGTTTTTGCATGGCTGTGTCTGAGAAGGACGGCAGGCATGCCGTCCCAATGTAATATCGTCAGGCAAGCTACAGAATAGCATCAGACGAGCGCGCTTTCCAAAAGGCAGGACTTGTGCTGATTCGCTGTGACTGCGAAGAGAGCTTCGGAAATTAATCATTATAAATCAATCTACTATGCATTATTAACGTATTTCTGCGGGCTTAGCTCTGTCAAATATTTTATTTCAATTTTTTGACACCATCCCCTCTTGATCCAGTCGTTAACGAATGACTAATCCTGTTGCACGCCAGCGAGCCCATCCGGATTCGCGGCCAGCATCAGCGCTGATCGACGGACTCTTTTCTTTACGGGGAAACGGAGAAGGACAGCCTGTGCATCATAAGGACGGAGCGCAGGGGGCATGCGCTCTGTATAATAAGATAAGAAAGGCGGTCGCGTGTCCATGGGGGGTAATGTTACTGCTGCGGAGAGATCACATGCTTATGCGAGCATTAGAGCGGACACGGACACAGCGACAGGCGTCGGTTTGATGGCGGCTTCGACTTGCCCGGTATCGGTCAGCGAGGGCTGGGAAGCGGTCAAGGCGGTCCTGCGCGCCAGCGTTGGCGCGCGAATGTATGATCAGTGGCTGAGGCCGCTGCGTCTCGGCAGCTACTGCGACTTCAGCGGCACGCTGGAACTGTTCGCGGGGTCCGATTTTTCCGCCAATTTCATAACCAGCCAGTTTGGAGAGCGCATCCGCCTCGCGCTGCGCTCAGCCCAGATCGGGGTCGAGGAGGTGCGGATTGTGCGCACGGCGTCCGTGCCAGGCGCTGCGCTTGCCATTGCCGCTGAAGAGGTAAAAGCGCCGGCCGAAACGCCTGCCTCTTCTTCAGACACCGCGCGCCCCGCCATGCAGGATGCCCTGTCCCTGCGCCACAGCTTTGCAGGTTTCATCATCGGCGAAAGCAACAGGCTGGCGTATGCAGCAGCCCAGGCAATGGCGGCACTGGCGCCCCCGCTGTTCAGCCCGCTTTATATCCATGGCGGCACCGGGCAGGGCAAGACCCATCTCCTACATGCGATCGCTGCCACATATCGCGATCATTTTCCCTCGCATCCGATCATCTACATGTCCGCCGAGAAATTCATGATGGAGTTCGTTACCGCGATGCGCGCGAACGACAGCATGGCTTTCAAGGCGCGGTTGCGGGCGGCAAAACTGCTGCTGATCGACGACATCCAGTTCATTGCCGGCAAGGGATCGACCCAGGAGGAATTCCTCCATACCATCAACGAGCTGGCGGGCAGCGGCGCGCGCATCGTCATCAGCGCGGACCGTGCGCCCCAGCATCTGGACGCGGTCGATCCGCGCATTCTCTCACGCCTGGCGGGGGGACTGGTCGCGGATGTTCAGCCCGCGGACCTCGACCTGCGCCGCGCAATTCTCGAAACCAAGCGTGCCGGACTTGTCGATGCGATCATTCCCGATGCGGTGCTGGATTTCCTCGCCCGTTCGATTCGCTCCAACGTGCGGGAGCTGGAGGGCGCCTTCAACAAACTGCTCGCCTATGCGCAGCTCACTGGCCGTGCAGTCGACATGGAGTTTGCGCAGGCGATGCTCGCCGACTCAGTGCGCGCCAACGCCCGGCGCATCACCGTCGACGAGATCCAGAAGGCTTGTGCCGCCCACTATCGCATCGATCCTTCCGAAATGCGCTCCAAGCGGCGGGCGCGGGCCGTGGCGAGGCCGCGTCAGGTGGCGATGTATCTGGCCAAGAAGATGACGCCGCGCTCGCTGCCTGAAATCGGACGGATATTCGGTGGGCGCGATCATAGCACCGTGATCCATGCCGTGCGCACCATCGAGGATCTGCGACAAAATAATGCGGAAATCGATTCGGATATACGCAAGCTGCAACGCCAGCTCGAAATGTAGGTCGGGCAGCGTCAGAAAGAAAAGCGGGCGCTATCGTCCAGCATTACCGCCATGCCCGTCATTCTCTGCCCAGATCATCATGTCCATGCGGCTTGGCATGGCCTGCTTTGCGTAAATAGCGCTGGTCGAGCGCGTCGATCAACCGCTGGTCGCCTCCACTCAGCTTTATGAGCTCATCGATCTTGGCCTCGAGACGGTCGTCATTTTCCTTGGAGGCGGGTGAGCCGATATAAAGGAAATAGGCAAGACCGACCACCTGCCATATCAGCTGGAGAAATTCGGACTGCCAGTTCTCGAAGGTGTCGCGCCCCATTATCACCAGATAAGAGGCGAGCTGTGCGCGCTGTCCATGTTCGCTTGCTTCCTCGGCAAAGGCATACCAGCCAAAAACCCAGTGCCCGACTATCGAAACGACGAAAAACAGCAGCGTAAGCCAACCATAGGCATAACGTTTCATCCTCAGCCCTCCTCTACATGTGAATATCGGCCCAGACGATAGTCCCGCCGAAGGGAACTATCCTGCTCTGCCCTCGTTCCCGGAACAGGAGTATTGAGTGTGAACACGAACGCTGGCCATGAGGGCGGGACATCCGCCGAAACGCTCTCGCCGGCCATACCACAGGACATCATCGATGCAGCGGTCTCCCTGCTCCAAAAAGCCTGCGATGCCAGGATTGCGATCGCCGCGGCGGAAAGCTGTACGGGAGGCCTGCTGAGTTCGCTGCTCACGGACATAGAAGGCGCAAGCCACATATTCGACCGGGGCTTTGTGGTTTACAGCGAAGAGGCCAAATGCGAACTGCTAGGGCTGGATCGCGCTCTGATAGATCGCTGTGGCGCGGTGAGTGGCGAAGTTGCCCGCGCTATGGCCGAGGGTGCGCTCGCCCATTCGGACAGCACAATCGCCGTGGCAATCACCGGCTATGCCGGGTCGGCGAAGGGCGCACAAGAAGCGGGTCTGGTCCATTTCGCTTGCGCTGCACCGGGGCTGGCGACCCGGCATCGGGAAGCTCATTTCGGCGATATCGGGCGCGGGCCAACGCGCATTGCCAGTCTACGGCTCGCCATTGCCCTTCTCGATGATGCCATCGAACTGATCATGCGGGGGCATGAACGACCAGGCAAGCGCACCGCCGCACAACCATAGCGGGCGGGTTCGTGAGTTTATCGCCCTTGATAACGGAATGCCATGATGAGAGGCCCTTCTCCTGCTGATACCCTCGCCTTAAGGCGGGTGCGCGCGCGCTCCTATCTTGCCTATGCGGGGGAGGAGCAGCATCAACTCTACTATATCCAGGAGGGCTGGGCGGCGCGCTTTCGCCTGCTTACCGATGGACGCAGGCAGATCACCGCCCTGTTTCTGCCGGGCGAATATTGCGAGCCTTTGTGGCTGCTCGGCGAGCGGCCAGAGCAGTCCATCATCGCCCTGACCCAGGTGCTCGCCCATCCTGTCGTGCAGTGGAGTACGCTAGCCGGTGCGCTTCAGAAGCTGGAGCCCTCATCCCCGATATTGCAGGCCATGATTGAGAGCTTTAACCGGCAGAGCAACTGGATCGTCAGCCTGGGGCGCAAGACCGCGATCGAGCGCCTGAGCGATCTGTTCTGTGATGTTTTCGAACGGATGGAGCGGGCGGGGCTGGTATATGGTGACCAATGCGCGATGCCGCTTACGCAAGCGGACCTTGCGGATATTGCAGGCCTCACCACTGTGCACGTCAACCGGATATTGCACGAGCTGAAAAGCCGTGGGCTTGTTGAACTGCGCTCCAAATGGCTGCGCATCCTCGATCTGGAGAGTCTGCGCCTGCTGGCTATGGCCAAGGCGGCCTAGCTTTAACCCTTGTTGCGTAACGAGGGAGGATATTTCTCTGGCGTCGTGGTGCCCACCACCGGGCGGTCGTCGACATCCTCTTGTGGCTTGCCGCCGCCTGTGCGCGGATCGGGGCCGTCTGCATCGGGGATAACATCGCCCAGCGGACCACTGCGCTTGCCGCCGCTCTTTCCTGTATCCGCCACATTTCTTGCCATGTTTCTCTCCGATCTTTGCTGACAGTGTTCCGGGACAAAGGGCAAATCCTGACACCGCTCAGGGGTTCCACGGAAAAACTAATCTATGTTTCCGAAATAACGCCCTGCAATTGAACCCGCCCAGCCTTCTGAATGGTTGAAAGGTCGCACCAACCGGAAAACAGATGGACATGGGTCATGATTGATATTCGTAAGAAGGCGCAGGAACTGAGTCCTGCGGATATAGCGATAGCGGGGGTCGCGGGGCTGGCGTTGCTCGCTGGTGTCGGCGCGGCAGCCGCGCGGTCTTATACCCGCCGCAAAGCAGCCAAAACGCAAGAACCTGATAGTGCGCCGGGCTATACCGCGCGCAAAAGCTTCGGGGACTATGAGGTTTCCGGCCGCACGGTCACGATCATGCGGCCACGCGCGGAACTATTCGCCTTCTGGCGAGATTTTCAGAACCTCCCGCATTTCATGGAGAATGTCGTGCGTATCCAGCCGAGCGGGACGAATGGTCGCGCGGTCTGGACCATCAAGGCGCCCGCTGGTCAGACGGTAGCCGTGGAAACCGAAATCGCGCGGGAGGAGGATGGCTATGTCATCGCATGGCGTTCCGTTCCCGGCTCGCAGATCGATACCGAAGGGCGGGTTTCTTTTGAGGACGCGCCGGGCGAGCGGGGCACCCGCGTCACGCTCATCATCGCCTATCAGCCGCCCGGTGGCGCGCTCGGCAAGGGTCTTGCCAAGCTGTTTGGCCGGGAGCCAGCCATCCAGGCACGGCATGATCTCAAACGCTTCAAGATGCTGATGGAAACCGGCGAGATAGCGACCTCCGCGCCACGGCGGGAAGAGGATCCCGAAGTGCAGGAAGCAAAACAACGCCAGCTGGAAAAGGTTTGAATGATGCGAGCATTGACATGGCATGGCACCAAGGACGTGCGTGTGGATACCGTCGACGACCCTGAAATCATCAATCCGAGGGACGCGATTATCAAGGTCACATCTACCGCCATATGCGGGTCAGATCTGCATCTGTATGATGGCGTGATACCCGGAATGAAATCCGGCGATGTGCTGGGCCATGAGTTCATGGGCGAAGTGGTTGAGACAGGTCGGCAAAGCACATTGAAGAAGGGACAGCGCGTGGTGGTGCCTTTCACTATTGCGTGCGGAAGCTGTTTTTTCTGTGGGCAACAGCAATATTCCGCCTGCTCCAACAGCAATCCTGCCGATAAGCAGGACGCCTCCGCCATGCTCTATGGACATGCAATGAGCGGGCTGTTCGGCTATTCGCATCTTACTGGTGGCTATGCCGGCGGGCAGGCCGAATATGTGCGCGTTCCCTTCAGCGATATCGGCCCGGTTGTCGTTCCCGATGGGCTGGATGACGAGGAGGTGTTGTTCCTCTCGGATATCCTGCCGACCGGCTGGATGGCCGCCAAAAATGCCGATATCCAGCCCGACGACACGGTAGCGGTATGGGGGTGCGGCCCAGTCGGCCTGTTCGCGGTGCAAAGCGCTTTGGCGATGGGCGCGGCTCGGGTGATCGCGATAGATCATTGGCCCCACAGGCTCGCGCTGGCGCAGCAGCTCGGCGCGGATATCATCAACTTTCGCGAGACGGACGTGCGCGAGGCATTGATGGAAATGTCCGGCGGGTTGGGCGTGGATGCAGTGATCGATGCTGTAGGCATGGAAGCGCATGGCTTCGCGATCGACAACATGCTCGATATCGTGAAGCAGAAAGTCGGCATCGGCGCAGACCGTGCCTCCGCTCTCAAGCAGGCGATCCTTGCGGTCCGGCGCGGCGGGCGTGTATCCATTCCCGGCGTCTATGGTGGGATGACGGATAAGTTCCCCTTGGGTGCTGTTATGGAAAAGGGGCTTCAGATCCGCACCGGGCAGACCCATGTACAGGCCTACACCGCCGAACTGCTCGATCTTATCCAGAACGGAACGCTCGATACCACCTTCCTGATCAGCCACCGTCTCCCGCTGGAACAGGCTCCGGAGGGGTATAAATGCTTTCATGACAACCAGAACGAGTGGACCAAGGTTGTCCTGAAGCCGGGACTGGAGACAGTATGATGGAGAGCTACAGCGAGCATGGCGGCGAGCTGGCCGTCATCACAGGCGCTTCTAGCGGCATTGGTCTGGAGCTGGCGAAATTGGCGGCAAGGGATGGATATTCCTTGCTGCTCGTTGCTGACCGTCCTCTCGAAGAGGCGGAAGATGAAACCCTCGCTATGGGTGCATCGCGCGTCAAAACTATCCTGTGTGATCTCAGCACCAGCGATGGCGTCACGCAGCTACTGGCCGAAATCGCCGATCAGCCGGTCGAACTTTTGATTGCCAATGCCGGGCATGGCTTGGGAGGCGCCTTTCTCGACCAGGAGTGGGACGAGGCACGGCATGTTATCGACACCAATGTGGTAGGCACTTCGGCGCTGATCCACGCGGTGGGGAGGGGGATGCGTGATCGCGGCCGAGGACGGATTCTCATAACCGGCTCGATTGCAGGCCACATCCCCGGCAGTTTTCAGGCGGTGTATAACGGCACCAAGGCTTATACCGATAGTCTCTCCTATGGGTTGCGCAACGAGTTGAAGGATAGCGGCGTTACCGTCACTTGCCTGATGCCGGGCGCGACCGATACCGAATTTTTCGAGCGCGCGGAGATGGAAAACACCAAGGTTGGCAGGGACGAAAAGGCCGACCCCGCCAAGGTCGCACTGGATGGCTACGAAGCCATGATGAACGGCGAGGCGGGAGTCGTCAGCGGTTTCATGAACAAAATCCAGATGATGTTTTCCGGAATCATCCCTGAAACGGTGCTGGCGCAGATGCATCGCCGTATGGCCGAACCGACCTCATAAACCGAAATCCAACCCCATAGTATAGGAGTGATCTATGTCCCTGTTCAAACTCGCCGCAGTTGGTGCTGTCGGTTATGCCATATACAAAATGATGCTGGCACAGCAGCAACAGCCTGTCATGGAACCTGCCGCTTTCGCTCCGGGCGAGGCTGCGGGTGAAACCTTTAATGAAGTGCGTAATGCCGGCCCGGATGCGATGCGCAGCGATGTTGATGAATGGGACGCGGTCGACCAGGCCAGCGACGAGAGCTTTCCCGCCAGCGATCCACCATCCAATTATTGAGCGGTGGACACAATGCCGCGGCGCAGGAAAATGAGGATAAGCCAACCAAATCAAAGCCAGCATCGGTAAATAATCGATTCCGTCAGCACTCCGTTCAAACCCTTTGAGGTCAGCAGACTAAGCATAACGAATATCAGAGCATAACGACGTGCCGGGCGCTGATGACCGTGGAACTGGCTCCAATTGTGAACCTCTTTGGCGCTCCCGCTATTGCGTGGGAGCGCCGTTTCTATTCAAAAATATAGTCGAAAAAACCGCTAAACGACAATTCGATAGAGAGGGCTGGAATAGTTGTTCCGGCTTGCCCGACTGTCACGTTGCTGTTATGCGCCCCGCAGGAATAGCCGGAATAACCCGGTATTAACGCCGCCTTAGCTCAGTTGGTAGAGCATCGCATTCGTAATGCGGGGGTCACGTGTTCGAGTCACGTAGGCGGCACCACCCAGTCTTTCCTTTAATTTCTGTGCAGGGCGGTGACAAAACCAGCCACTGGAACGCCGGCGATTTGCTGAGCGTGGCGGCGTAAAAGCCAGCCAGTGGTTAGGCTGCTTCTTTTGGGGGGCGGTCGGGGATGTATGCTGTGGAGA
>JAGNYO010000011.1 GCA_017984895.1 Sphingobium sp.
GCAAACCCAAGGCTACAGAAACGCCGCCGCAATATTTCCCGCGTGTGCAAACGGTGCAGGAACTGGCCGAGGTGCTATTGACCCGGCGCACGCCTACGCCAGGTATTGTTGTAGGGCCGCTCTATCATACTGGTCCGCTCGGCATGGCCCGGAATCTGTTCGCTGGGCAGGCGTTGATCATCGTTGAACATTTCGACGCGGAGCAGGCGTTGGCCGACATTGAGAAATACAAAGTGGCCGGCTCGGTCATGGTCCCGACCCATTTTCAGCGTATGCTCGCGCTTCCAGAAGCGGTGCGTCGCCAATATGATGTTTCAAGCATGCAACGCCTCGCTCATACCGGGGCGGCATGCCCGCGTCATGTGAAGCAGGCTATGATCGACTGGTTTGGGCCGGTGCTGGTCGAAGCCTATGGCGGCACGGAGGCTGGCTCAACCACATTTATCACTTCGCCCGAATGGCTTGAGCGGCCTGGCTCCGTGGGCAAATCAGCGCCTCCCTTCGAAACGGTCATTATCGGAGAGGACGGCGAACCTGTCGGCCCCAACCAAGAGGGACGGGTTTATTTCCGTGATACTAGCGGGCGCGGCATCATCTATGAGGGAGATCCCGACAAGACTGCGGCGGCCCATATCGAGCCGGGCGTATTCACTTTGGGCGAGGTTGGTTACGTCGATGAGGAGGGCTATCTCTTCATTACGGATCGTGTGTCAGACATGATCGTCAGCGGCGGGGTAAATATCTATCCAGCAGAAGCGGAACATGTGCTGATCCGTCATCCTGGCGTGGCTGATGTCGCGGTGCTTGGTGCGCCCAATTCGGACATGGGGGAGGAGGTGAAAGCGCTCATCATCGCTGCTGATCCCGATAGTCCTCCGTCTGCTGAGGAACTCAACGCCTATTGCCGCGAGCATCTCGCAGGATTCAAATGCCCACGATCCTATGATTTTGTCGATGACATTGGCCGCACCGTGATGGGCAAGGTCAACAAAAAGGCATTACGTGCCCGTTACTGGCCCTCAGACAGGACGATAGGAGGATGACGATAATCCGTGGGTCGTTTCTGTCTGCTGCATGGGCCGGTATGGCTGCGGTGGCGCTGGGTGGTTGCTCGTCGGATGCGAGCCGCGACAGTGGAGGCATGAGTGCCCTGTCCGATGTTCCCGCTGACGAGGCGAGCGGCGTCAACTGGACCGATTATGATGGACCTGGCGCGGCTCATTACAGTCCACTAAAAGAGATCAACACCAGCAATGTCGCGAGGCTCGGGCTGGAGAGCTATTATGACATTGATGTGCCGGGCAACAGCCTGACCACGCCGGTTGCGGTTGATGGTGTGCTTTATTTTGCGGCGGGGCAGGCGGTGGTTCATGCCGTTGATGCGGTGACCGGCAGGCTGCTCTGGCAATATGACCCCGAAGTGGCACAGGTAGCCGGGGATAAGATGCGTGTCGGCTGGGGCAGCAGGGGGATCGCCTATTCGAACGGCAGCCTCTTTGTCGGCACTATGGATGGCCGGCTGATCGCGATCGATGCCAAGACCGGCAAGCCGCAATGGAGTCTGCTGACTACGCAGCCGGGAGACGGGCGCTATATTACCGGCGCGCCCTGGGTGTTCAACGGCAAGGTGGCAATCGGCCATGGCGGGGCGGATTTCTCTCCCACACGCGGTTATGTCACGGTTTACGACCAAAAAACCGGCAGACAGGTATGGCGTTTCTACACTGTGCCAGGCGACCCTTCCAAGGGGTTTGAAAACAAGGCCATGGAGATGGCCGCCAAAACCTGGAAGGGGGAATGGTGGAAGTTCGGCGGCGGTGCGACCGTCTGGAATGCGATGGCCTATGATCCCAAATTTAACCGGCTTTATATTGGCACGGGCAACGGCATGCCGTGGAACCAGAAAATTCGCAGCCCTGGTGGGGGCGACAATCTTTTCCTGTGTTCGATCATCGCTCTTGATGCCGACACGGGCGAATATATCTGGCATTATCAGACCAATCCCGGTGAGACATGGGATTATAACTCGGATATGGATATCGAGCTGGCCGACATGACGATTGGTGGCGAGATGCGCTCGGTGATCCTGCATGCACCGAAAAACGGCTTTTTTTACGTGATCGACCGCAAAACCGGCAAGCTCCTCTCTGCGAAGAATCATGTGCCTGTAAACTGGGCGAAAGGCATCGACATCAAGACCGGGCGACCGGTGGAGAACCCCGAGGCGCGCTACCCCGGCGGCAAGGCAGCGGTCGTTTACCCCTCGCCTTTTGGTGCGCACAATATCGAGGCGATGTCGTTTAGCCCCGGCACCGGGCTGGTTTACATCCCGGCGATGGACCAAGGGCGGACCTACAACGATCCGGATAATGTAAAAAACTTTCATATGATAGGCCATCCCGTCATCTCCAACAATGGAGTGGGCACGCCGCCTGCCCACGTGAAGCCCAAGGCTCCGACGAGCTACCTCATTGCGTGGGACCCAATAGCGCAAAAAGAGGCGTGGCGCGTGCGCTATCCGTTCAATCGCGGCGGCGGTGGCACGGTTGCAACAGCAGGAGGACTCGTCTTTCAGGGTCAGGCTGGCGGCACGTTTAACGCACATGACGCGAAGAGTGGCAAGCTGCTCTGGTCTTTCGCGGCGCAGACGGCGGTGATGGCCAATCCGATTAGCTTCAGCGTCAAGGGCAAGCAATATATCAGCGTGGTTGCAGGGTCGCGTTTCCCGACCGCCCTCGGTCGCAAGGAAGGCGAATGGGACTATCGCACCCAGCAGCGGCGTCTGCTCACCTTCGCGATCGACGGCAGCAAAAAACTGCCCCCAGCCACCATTTCCAGCACGCCTTTCGTCGATGATACTAATCTTAGAATCGACGCAGCCCAGGCGGCTAAGGGAGCAAGCCTGTATCATCAGTCCTGCGTTCTCTGTCATGGTGCCAATGCCGCATCGGGTGGAGCCGCGCCAGACTTGCGTCGCTCTCCTGCGGTAGCAGACCGGGCGACCTTTTCTTCCATTGTGCGGGACGGCATCCTGGTGAGCCGCAATATGCCGCGCTTCGGCGAGCTCTCTTCCGCTGACGCCGAAGCAATTCGCCTATATCTTCTTAGCCGCGCAAGGGAATCCGCTGCCTCCCAGAAACCACGAAATGGAATGCAAGATGCAGGTCAATGAAGGTACACGCTATGAAACAGACGGTGCTGTCGCCATCATCACGGTCAACGCGCCACCGGTAAATGCGTTCTCCGCCATGGTGCGCCAAGGCATTGCCAGCGCGTTGGAGATGGCCGACAAAGATGATGCGGTCGGCGTGGTAGTGCTGATTTGCGAGGGCAAGACTTTCTTTGCCGGCGCCGACATTACCGAGTTCGGCAAGCCGGTAATCGAACCAAGCCTGCGCAATATGCAGGCGATCATCGAGAACTTTCCGAAGCCGGTCGTCGCAGCCATTCATGGAACTGCGCTGGGTGGCGGCCTCGAAACTGCTCTGGTTTGTCATTATCGGATCGCAGTGCCGTCCGCTCGCATGGGGTTGCCGGAGGTCAATCTCGGTCTGTTGCCCGGCGCGGGGGGAACGCAGCGCCTGCCACGGATCATCGGTGTCGAAGCGGCGCTGGATCTGATGACGAGCGGCAAGCAGATTGGCGCGAAGGCGGCGCTCGGGCTTGCTCTGATCGACCGTCTTGCTGCGGAATCCAGCCTGCGCGCGGACGCATGCGCTTTTGCGCGGACAATGTTGGAGGAGAAGCGCTCGCTGATGAAGGTGCGCGACATGAACGAGAAACTTGACGAGGCGCGTGCGCGGCCATCGCTGTTCGAGGATTTTCGCAAGGCTCATGCGCGGCAGTTTCGCGGGTTCAAAGCACCGGAAAACATCATACGCTCGGTCGAAAACACGCTGAAAATGTCTTTCGATGAGGGCATGGCTCAGGAACGGGTGCTGTTCAATGAGCTGATGGAGGACAGCCAGTCCGTAGCACTGAGACATGTGTTCTTTGCCGAACGTCAGGCCGCCAAGGTCGAGGATATTGGCAAGGACGTTGCCATGGCTCCTGTCGAGAAGGTTGGTGTCATAGGTGCGGGCACCATGGGTGGTGGCATAGCGATGAACTTTCTCACTGTGGGTATTCCCGTCACTATCGTGGAAACCAGCGAGGATGCCCTGAAACGGGGAATGGGGATCATTCGCAAGAATTACGAAACGACGGCATCCAAGGGCAAGATTAAGCCGGAAGATGTCGAGAAATGCATGCAGTTGCTGACCGGCGTAACCACTCTGGAGGCGCTGGGCGATTCGGATCTCATCATTGAAGCCGTGTTCGAGAATATGGCTGTCAAGCGCGACATCTTTGCCAGACTCGACAAGATTGCAAAGGCGGATGCCATTCTGGCGACTAACACAAGTTATCTTGATATCGACGAGATTGCGGCGGCTACCCAGCGTCCGCAGAATGTTATCGGCCTGCATTTCTTCTCACCTGCAAATGTGATGAAGTTGCTGGAAATCGTCAGGACCAAAGATACGGCTAAGCCGGCGGTTGCAACCGCGGGCAAGCTTGCCAAAACCATCGGCAAGATCGGCGTCACCGTGGGTAACGGTTTCGGCTTTGTCGGCAATCGAATTCTCGCCGCGCGCAACACACAGTCGGACCAGCTTGTGCTGGAGGGCGCGACGCCGGAGCAGGTCGACAAGGTGCTCTACGACTTTGGGTTCCCGATGGGCCATTTCCAGATGCGCGATCTTGTTGGTCTTGATGTGGGCTGGAACCGCGAAACAACCTCGTCCTCCACAGTTCGGGAAATATTGAACGAAATGGGGCGCCACGGGCAAAAGACCAGTAGCGGTTATTATGACTATGACAGCAAACGAAATCATACCCCTTCCCAGGTAGCCTTGAAGGTGATCGAGGAATTCGCAGCCAAGCAGGGAATCGCCCGCCGCACGGTGACGGAGGAGGAAATTCTTGACCGGATTCTCTATGCGATGGTGAACGAAGGCGCGCGTATCCTCGATGAACGGATCGCGTCGCGGGCATCCGACATAGATATCATCTGGGTGACTGGTTATGGATGGCCCAAATATCGCGGTGGACCCATGTTCTGGGCTGATCTTCAGGGTATACCCCAAGTGCTTGAAAAGCTGAAAACTTTACGAGGCCGGCATGGAGACGCGTTTGCGCCCTCGCCCTTAATCGAGCGGGCGGTAGCCGAGGGCAAAAGTTTCAAAGATATATGAGGACTGGACAATGATGAAAGGTAACAGGATCGCCATCACTGGCGTGGGTGAGACGCCCTTCCTGCGCAAGGGAACCGAACCCCTGATGCCGATGATGGCGCGGGCCAGCCTCGCTGCCATCGCGGATGCAGGGCTCAAGCCCGCCGATATCGACGGGTATATCGGTAACCGGATGACGCCTGGGTCCGACGATCTTGGTCCGGCGATAGGGATGAAGGATCGTGCGTTTTCAGCGGTGTGCGATGTCGCGGGAGGCACGGCTTCGGCCGGGCAGGCGCTCATTCTCGCACAGTTGGCTATTGAAGCGGGGCTGGCTACCCATATCCTGGTGCCCTATGGCATTCAGTCAACCAAGCCTGGCGGGGTATACGGCTTTCACGCCAAGGAACCGCTGAAGGCGGCGATGGAAATGCCGGTCGGTTTCTTTGGCCAGCCTACCTATTTCGCATCGATGGCCAATCGATATGCCCATGACCATGGAATGACGGAAGAAGAGCTTGCTTCCATTGCGATCACTTATCGCAAATGGGCAAGCATCACGCCAAGTGCGCAGCGGCGCGAGCCAATGGGGCTGGAAGAATATCGTCAGTCCCAGATGATCTCCACGCCGTTGCGTACTGCGGATTGCTGCCTCACTACCGATGCGGCGTGCGCCTATGTCGTGAGCGCGGTCGAGCGGGCGAGGGACATGCCGCATCCGATAGTGCAGCTTTCGGGCGTCGGCATCGGCACCAACAACTTCCCGCATGGTGTCCTGTTCACGCAGAATCCCTGCACCTATGAATATCCGGGCGAGGCATCGGCGAAGAAGGCTTATGCCATGGCGGGCGTAAGGCCGGAGCATCTCGATCTTGCGCAGGTCTATGATGGCTTTTCCATTTCGGCACTGGTGCAGACCGAGATGCTCGGCCTGTGCGACCGGGGGGAAGGCGCCCGATTTTATCATGCGGGCCATGCCGCACCGGGTGGCAGGATGCCGGTCAACACAAGTGGCGGACATATGTCGGGCGGCTATGTGCCAGGCATTAACCTGCTGATCGAGGGCGTGCGCCAGCTAAGGGGCAAGGAAGGTGAACGGCAGGTGCCTGATGCGCGGGTTTGCGCCGTCGCCGGGCTAGGCGGCAACAGCCATTCCACCGCCATTTTGACACGCGACTGAAGCGGAGACTGACATCATGGGCATTCCCAATTATCCGATCCATCTCGATGATCCGCAGCTCCAGGGCTTCTATGATGGCCTCGCCGCTGGCGAACTGCGCCTGACTGCCGACCCTGATACGGGCGAATGGGTGTGGTATCCGCCCGAAGTCGTGCCGGGGAAGCCGGACACCCGACTGGAGTGGCGTGCTGTCTCGCCCGAGGGGTCCGCCTATACGTTTACGACTGTGATGCGCAGCTTGCTGCCCGGTGACCACAAGGACGAGGTGCCCTTCACCGTCGTGTTGTTTGAAAGCGACGATGCGCCGGGCTGCCGTGTGCCTGGTGTGTTGGTTGAGGCGGAAGGGGTTGAGCCTCGCTGCGGCATGCGCCTGCGCTTCAGGCCTGTGCTGGTCGGCGATCACATCATCGCCGGGTTTCGGCCAGCCTGAAAACTCCTGCTCAGTATTTGCCCCGGCCCGAGCAAGTCCGGCCGGGGGGCGTCTGTCCTATCCTGCCCTGAAGGCTTTCAGCATCATGTAATATGCATCGTTGCCGTTGCGCACGGTATGTCCGGCGGGCCACTCTGCATAAGGCGTGGCTGCTGGGGTAGGTGGCGAAGTATAATCCGAGATTCCATGGCGCCGGATGATTTTCCATACACCGTTGCGCCGTTCGAATATATCGAGATAGCGCCCTTCCATGAATACGTCCTCCTCGCCACCAGTTTTCGCATTACGGCGATGATGGGCGAGATAATAAGATTCTGAAAATGCGCGATTTCCTTCAACCTGAATGGAAATGTTGGAAATATGGTGCGCGCAATAATGCAAAGTGCTCAGAATTTTCATCGCAAAACCCACAAAGTCCTGTGACTTGCCTTCAAAGCGACCATGCTTGTGCTCAGATTCCGGCCAGAAGCAATTGCGGAGCATTTCTTCGTCCTGGAGGTCGCTCGAACGGGAATACGACAGCAGCAACTCCTGAATCGCCCAATGTGAGAGCAGCCTGTCGATCTCTGCTGTTTGGCTGACGCGAGGAGTTTTTGCAGTAGCGACTCCTGCCGCGCCCGTTACGCTCGCTGCTAACAGTGCACCAAGAGCTGTCCTTCTGCTATTGTCGCTCATTCGCTTCTCTCCTTGTTTCTGCCTTCATATGAAGGAAAATCTTGGGGTTCTTTCGTTCGCCACTAGAGGAAAATCGCTGCCTCTGGCTGAAATGCGTCCCCGATCCTGCTTGATGCTTGACACCAATTGAAATCTGCACCACGGTGCAGCTATGCGCCGTTGACAGCATGCAATCAAGTAAAATGCGAGGACAGGATGATACTGAAATCCCATGGCCGTTCCATGCTCCTTGGGGCTGCGATTCTGCTGGCTGCGGGGGGCGTGGCGAGCGGCGCGATCCCCATTCCGTCAGGGATCGGGGTTGGAGACGACTGGATCAGCTATGGCGGCGACAGCAACGAGCTGCACTATAGCCCCCTCAGCCAGATCAGTGCTGTCACTATTAAAGACCTGAGGCTTGCCTGGTATTATGATATTGATGCCCATGACGCCTATACCACTCCGCTGGAGGTGGGAGGCGTCCTTTATTTCGCGGCGGGGATGAACGTGCTGCACGCGCTGGACGCCACAACTGGGGCGGAGCTGTGGACTTATGATCCCGATGTTGCCTCCCAGCCCGAGGCGAAAGTGCGGGTGCGCGCGGGATGGGCGGTGCGTGGCATCGCCCATGCTGACGGTAAAATCTTCATGGCGACGCGCGAAGGACGGCTGATCGCGGTCGACGCCAAGACCGGCAAACCCGTATGGAGCGTTCAAACGCTCGATCAGGCGCCTAACGGCTATATAACCGGCATGCCCTTTGTGGCAGGCGAGAATGTCGTGATCGGTTTTGGCGGTGCGGATTATGATGCGACCCGTGGTTATGTCACTGCCTATAATATCCGGACTGGCAAGAAGGCGTGGCGATTCTTCACCGTTCCCGGCAACCCGGCCGACGGGTTCGAGGACGGCGCAATGAAAATGGCGGCAAAAACCTGGACCGGTGAATGGTGGAAATTTGGTGGAGGGGGCACCGTCTACAATGCAATGGCCTATGACGCGAAATACGGCCGCGTCTATATCGGCACTGGCAATGGTCTGCCATGGAACGACAAGATCCGCAGCCCCCAGGGCGGTGACAATCTGTTCTTAAGTTCCGTTGTCGCGCTGGATGCCAAGACCGGGAAATATAAATGGCATTACCAGACCAACCCGGCGAACAGCTGGGATTTCAACAACGCGATGGACATTGAGCTTACCCAGCTCGCTATCAATGGTAAGAAGCGCGATGTGCTGCTGCACGCTCCGAAGAACGGCTTTTATTATGTGATCGATCGCCGGAACGGAAAGCTGATCTCGGCGGAAAAGTTCGGACCAGTCAATTGGGCGGACAAGATCGACACCAAGACAGGACGTCCCGCAGAGAACCCCGAGGCGCGCTATCCCGGCGGCAAGCCATTCCTGCTCTATCCTTTCCCTTATGGGGCGCATGGCGTTCAGGCGATGTCACACAGCCTGCAAACAGGTTTGACCTATATTCCCGTTATGGAAGGCGGCCGTTGGCACGTCGACCCTGCCAATATCGGCGCATGGAAAATGAATCCGGGCATGATGATAAACGCCGGCCTCGGGCCGGTTCCTGCCGACCTCAAAACACCGCCTGCAAAGGGCAAGATCATCGCCTGGAATCCGGTGACGCAGAAGGAGGTCTGGTCGCAGCCTGAACCGGACATGTTTGGCGGCGGTATTCTGAGCACCGGCGGTAATCTGGTGTTCCAGGGCCAGGTTTCCGGAGAATTCGTGGCCTATACGGCTGATAAAGGTCAGAAAATATGGGCTTTTGACGCTCAGAACGGTATATTGGGGGCGCCCATCTCTTATATGGTCGGCAACACTCAATATGTGACCGTGATTGCCAGCTTCCGCTCCAGTTACCCCAGCAATCCCAAGTGGGATTATCGGCAGCAACGCAGAAGGGTGCTGACTTTCGCGCTGGGCGGCAAAGCTACGCTCCCGCCCGCAGAGGTCATTGCCGGTGAAATCGTGGATGATCCGGACTTTAAGATCGACGATGCCAAGGCTGCGATCGGTGGGCGCGTCTACAACAGTAGCTGCATCGTATGCCACGGCGCGGGCATGATGGCTGGCGGAGCTGCGCCCGACCTGCGCGAGTCGACCGTCCCGCTCGACCGCGACAGTTTCAGGGCGGTTGTGCATGAAGGGGCGCTGTTGTCTCGCGGTATGGGTGCCTTTGGCAACCTCAGCGATGAGGAGCTGGAAGGCCTTCGTCATTATATCCGCCAGCGCGCGCGGGCGACAATGCCCGGCAAAGCAGCGAAATAGGTCATAGTGGAACTGACGTTGCCAAAAGCGATGAAGGCAGACCCACAAATCGACTCCTGATAACCTCTATAGTGTAAGGACGGCCGATCTCATGACTGCTCAAAGCGTGGCCGCCAAGGAGCATTACCCGTCACCGTTCATGCAATGGCTGACGGTTGGTGTGCTGTTCATCCTCTATATCCGCTCGCTCGCTGATCGTTACCTGATCGCGCTGCTGGTAGAGCCTATCAAGGCGGATACCGGCATGAGTGATTTCCAGATCAGCTTGTTGCAGGGAGGCGCATTTGCCGTGCTCTACTGCGTGTGCGCGATCCCGGTCGGCTTGGCACTGGACAGGTTTAGCCGTCGTTGGGTGCTGTTTGCCTGCGTCGCGCTGTGGAGCCTCGGTGCGGCGGGGTGCGGCCTCGTCGGCAGTTTTGCGACGCTGGCGGTGATGCGCTCTTTGGTGGGGGCAGGGGAGGCGGGCTTCTCTACTGGCGCCTACTCCATTGTGGGAGACAGCTTTCCATTGCAGCGTGTATCCTTTGCAATGTCGATCTTCGTCATGGGCGGCGTGATGGGCGCAGGTATCGTGTTCCTGCTCGGAGGTCCGCTCGTCAATATCATCTTGAACGGCGGGGTGTCCCACTGGCCCGGCATGGGCGGGTTCGCGCCCTGGCAGCAAGCCTTCATAGTCACCGGCGTGCCGGGTGTGTTGATGGCATTTCTCGTATTCCTCTTTAGGGAGCCGCCGCGCCGCCGCGCAGCCTCTCCAAGCAGGCAGGGCGCGGGCTATGGCGAGGCGTTGCGCTTCATCCATCAGCACTGGAAGGTCTATACCTCGATTTTTATGGGCTTTGGCCTGGCTTATACCTCGACAATCGGCCTGCAATTGTGGCTGCCCGCTTTCTTTTCCCGCACCCACGGCTGGGCGCCGAAGGAGATCGGCTTTTTCCTCGGCATTGCGCAGATTGTCGCAGCACTGTCGCTGCCAGTGCATGGGTGGGTGGTTGATGCGCTCTACAAGCGCGGCCGACATGATGCGCACCTGCTCTGGTGCATGGTGACGGTGTGCCTGGCTATACCTTTCGGCGTAGCGATAGTGCTTGTGTCTAATCCATGGATCGCCGTGGTCTGCTTCGGCCTTTATATGACCTGTATTCTTTCCACCGCGTCCATGGGGCCGGCGGCAACGCAAATAGTAACCCCTCAGGAACTGAGAGGGCGTGCCTCGGCCATCTATGTGCTGTTTACGGGCCTTATTGGCATGACGGTTGGCCCAGGAATGGTGGGATGGATCACGGATTCAATCCTTGGTGATCCTAGCAAGATCGGGGTATCCCTGTTGATTCTTGTGGTTTCGATATTGTCCTTGGTGGTCTTTATATTTGCTTTTGGTCGGGCACAGATGCGTCATCTTATGCAGATGAGCCAGACTGCGCCTGCGTGAAAATATCTTGTGAGAGAGTATTCCATGTCTCAGTCTCTGCCTGCCTATCTTGATGGCAAACCGAAATTGCTGCTGATCGACGGCAAGCATGTGCCGTCGGTTTCCGGTAAAACCTTCACCACGCGCAATCCTGCAACCGGCGAGGTGTTGGCCGAGGTTGCTATGGGTTGCGCCGAGGATGTGGACATTGCCGTCCGTTCTTCCCGTGCTGCATTCGAGGGAGGGTGGAGTAAATTCACACCTGCTGAACGCCAGGCAGTGCTCCTCAAACTGGCCGATCTTATCGATCGGGAATGGGAGGAGCTGGCGCTCATGGATACGCTGGAGATGGGGCGGCCTATCACTCCATCACGCTCGATCCGTTCGATGGTGTTGCGGCTGATCCGCTATTTCACGGGTGCCGCGACCGCGATCACCGGGGAAACCTATGCCAACAGCTTCCCGATTGAACTTCAGGCATATAGTCTGCGTGAGCCTGTAGGGGTGGTAGGCTCCATTTCCCCATGGAACGGCCCGATTTTTACGGCCGCCTGGAAGAGCGTTCCAGGGCTTGCGGTAGGCTGCACCGTGGTGCTCAAGCCTTCGGAACTGGGAACGATCTCTCCGTTGCGGTTCGCTGAATTGTGCCTGGAGGCAGGGATACCGCCTGGTGTCGTGAATGTGGTGAGCGGTTTCGGCGATGTGGGTGCTGCTCTTGCCGCGCACTCCGATGTCGACAAACTGACATTCACAGGCTCCTGTGCAACAGGGCAGGCGATAATCCGGGAGTCGGCTGCGACAGTAAAAAAAGTGACGATGGAACTGGGCGGCAAGTCCCCCAATATCGTGTTTGCCGACGCTGATTTCGATATTGCGGTGCCGTTTTCTGCGATGGGTGTGTTCAACAACAGCGGGCAGGTGTGCAGCGCCGGCACACGCCTGTTCGTTGAGCGGCCAATATATGAGGAGTTCGTTGCCCGAATCGCGGAATATGGCCAAGGCATGAAGGTGGGAAATCCGCTCGACCCCGCGACCCAGATCGGTCCGATCGTGTCCGAAAAGCAGATGAACCGGGTGCTCGATTATATTCGGATCGGCCAGCAGGAAGGCGCGCGCCTTGTATGTGGCGGAGAGCGGCTGACAGGCGACGACTATGACAAGGGTTGGTATATCGGGCCGACGGTCTTTGCCGATGTTCAAAACACCATGCGTATCGCGCGGGAAGAGATTTTCGGCCCGGTCGTTTGCGCTATCCCCTTCGATAGTTTCGACGAGGTGATCGCCATGGCCAATGATACGACCTTCGGCCTCGCGGCAGGCGTATGGACACAGGATATCACCAAGGCCCAGCGCGCAATCAAGCGGCTGAAGGCAGGAACCATATGGGTGAACCACTATCAGGCGATGGACCCGGCTGTTCCCTTCGGAGGATATAAGCAGAGTGGCATTGGTCGGGAAGGCAGCTTCGCCCAGGTTGAGGCTTATCTCCAGACCAAGGCAGTCTGGATACGCAACGGCTAGACAGAAGGAGCGCGCATTACCGGCCGGATACTTTGGTCAAGCCGGTATCTGGATCAGGAGATCGCCCCCTTCTCGCCCGTAATGAATGGATTAGCCTCAAGGGTAGACAGACGGCTCTCAATTTCCTTGCGCGCTTGCCCGCGCGATGCGCCTGCCACGAACAGCAGCACTCCGCGAATGAGGCTGAGGATGAATTCCTCGTTCGAGATCTGGCCCTCGGCCCATGAGAACGCGAGGGAGTAACGGAAAGCCACGATCGAGCGGACCAATTCGTCGGCATTGATCCAAGGCTGGAGCTGGCGCTTGCGCTGAAGCTGGCGAATCCATGGTTCATGAGAGGCCGCGGCGATGTCATAGATTGCCCGCTGGATCTCCGGGTCGACCTCATGGGTATAATAGATATTCATTAGAGCGCGGGTATAATTGCGGATCCTGAGATTGCGGCGTGCGACGATCGCCATGCGCTCGATAATACGATCGACCGTGGCTTCTTCCGTTTCGAATGTGAGACGGGTCGCATATTCATCAAAATATTGCTGGATAGAGGCTGCTATCAGCCGTTCCTTGCTTTGAAACGCATTATAGATGGTGCGCTTGGCGACACCAGCCCGGTTCGCGACATCTTCCATGGCAACCGAGGCGATACCCTGATCACTGATAATCTTGCGAGTCTCTGTCAGAATACGGTGGCGTCGTGCCTTGATAAGGGGACTAGCATATCCCGAACGTCCCTTTGATATCTCTGCGGCTTTGCTTTGGGACATAGAATTAGAGAGGCTCCCCAGATTGCATGATTTTCCTTTATACGCGCAACAGGCTCATTCTATGAAAGAAAAATTGCATTGGGGTGCTTAATGTTGCGAACCAAAGGGTTATCCGCACTTGGCAGGCTTCAGCGGGGCGGCATACGTATCGCGCCATCCAGGCGTATGTCCTCGCCATTCACATAGGCGTTGCGAATCAGGGCCAGAACCATGTCCGCGTATTCTTCTGGACGGCCGAACCGTTTCGGGAAGGGGACGGAGGCGGCCAGCGCCTCTTTTATATTGTCCGGCGCACGGCTCATCAGTGGCGTATCGAAAATACCAGGCAGGATCGTGTTGACCCGGATACCGTCGTTCATCAGATCGCGCGCGATAGGCAGCGTCATGCCGACGATACCGGCCTTCGAAGCGGAGTAGCCTGCCTGACCGATCTGCCCATCCTCTGCTGCGGCGCTGGCGGTGTTGATGATGCAGCCGCGCTCGCCTTCTTCCATAGTGTCGAGTGTCAGCATACCAGCAGCCGACTTGGCGACGCAGCGAAATGTGCCGATGAGGTTGATCTGGATCAGCTGTTCGAACAGGTCTAGGGGGTAATGCCTGATTTCTCCCGTGGCGCGATCACGGGCAGCCGTCTTGACCGATCGCCCGGTTCCGGCACAATTGATGAGGAGTCGTTCCTGGCCGTGCCCTTTTCGGGCTTTGGCAAAACCGGCATCGACCTCTTCATCCGATGTAACATTTACCTTGCAGAAGATCCCGCCAATTTCGTGCGCGATTGCTTCACCGCGCTCGCTGTTCATATCGAACAGGGCTACTTTGACGCCCTGCGCGGCGAGGGCGCGGGCGCTGGCCTCGCCAAGGCCGGAAGCGCCGCCGGTGACGACGGCCGCAATGCTAGAGTCGAGGTGCATAGGGGGACTCCCGTTTGTCTCAGATATTAAGAAACTGCGCGTAGCGTTCACGATGGAAAGCAGCATTGCCCATCGTCAGATCACAGGTATGGGCGCGCTTGAGATAGAGGCCCGCATCATGCTCGTCGGTCATGCCGATGCCGCCATGCATCTGGATCATCTCTCTTGCCATACGCCGAAAACTGTCGCCCGCTATCCCCTTGGCAAGTGACGCCAGCATCGGAACCTCTTCACTGTTCTCGTCGATTGCCGTGAGAGCTGCGTAGACCGCCGAGCGTGCCAGTTCGATCTCGCCGAGCATATCCGCCATGCGATGTTGCAATGCCTGAAAAGAACCGATCGGGTGGTCAAACTGTACCCTAGTCTTGAGGTAATCCAGCGTGGTATCGAACGCCTGCTGAGTTCCGCCCAGCATTTCTGCGGCCAACGCCGCGCGTGTCCAATCCAGCACGCGATCAACATAAGCCTGTCCTCGCCCCAGAAGGGCGGTTGATGAGAGCTGGACGGCGTTGAAACGCACATCGGCCGCCCCCCGTGAATCAATGCGGTTCAGGGGCACTCTTTCTATGCCGGGAGTGCGCGCAGGGCAGGCAAAGAGCGCAATCCCGTCGTCGGTCTGTGCCGAAACGATCAGCAGGTCCGCCGATACAGCCTCCGCGACTCCGCGCTTCATGCCCTCCAGAACCCAAGTATCGCCGCTTATGCGCGCTGTTGTGTGAACAACGTCAGGGCGATGATGGTTGCCTTCGTCTATTGCCAGTGCGGCGATAAGGCTACCGGACGCGATAGCGGGAAGCAGCTCCTGCTTCTGCTTAGTGTTGACCCCCGACGAAATGGCCGAAACCGCTGCGACGGCGGTGGAGATAAGCGGGGAAGCGACGAGATTCCGCCCCAGTTCCTCGGCAATCACCCCGAAGCTGACCAAACCCATGTCGACGCCACCCAAGGCTCCCTCCACAAGGATGCCGCACCATCCCATTTCAGCCATGTTCTGGTATAACGCCGGGTCCATCCCCTGCTCAGCATAGGTGGTGCGCACGGCGCGCAGCGCGGATATGGGCGCCCGATCCTCTACCCAGGATCGAGCCATGTCGCGCAGCATGATCTGTTCATCGGACAGGACGATCATCAGAAAATCTCCGCCATCAGGCATCTGGCAGCGCGAGGACGCGCTTTGCCGTTATGTTGTTTTGGATCTCGTGGCTGCCGCCATATATGGAAAAGCATTTGCTGTAGAGCCACCCGCTCGTCAGCTCCAGCTCCTCCTCGTTGAAGCCCGGTCCTTCCCAGCCCAAACCTGCGGCACCGAGTATCTCAAGGGCCAGTTCATTGAGATCCTGAGCGATACAGGCCCCCAGGTTTTTGAGGACCGACATTGGCGCCGATCCCTCAAGTCCGGCCTCGATCTCGGCATTGCGATGTTTCAGCGTCATACGATAGGCATTCTGGCGCATCATGTGGCTGACAAGCCGCGCGCGCATATCGGCATCCGCAATCCGCCCGCCCGCGTCCGTGCCGACATAATGCCGGGCCAGTTCAGGCAAGCCCCGCTCGACATTGGCGACATTGCGCTGGGAAGAAAGACCATTGCGCTCGTGCTGTAACAGGCGTTTGGCGATGGCCCAGCCGCCATTTACTTCACCGAGCAGATTTTCCTTCGGAACCTTGACGTCCGTGAAAAAAGTCTCGCAGAAGTGCGAAACGCCGTTGATGAGACTGATGGGCCGAGGCTCTACGCCTTCCGAACGCATGTCGATCAGCAAAAAGCTGATACCGCCCTGCTTGCGGCTGGTGTCTGTGCGCACCAGGCAGAAGCACCAGTCGGCAATATGGGCAAAGGAGGTCCATATCTTCTGGCCGTTGACCAGGAAATGATCACGCCTGTCCTCGCATCGCATACGCAAGGAGGCGAGATCAGAACCGGCTCCGGGTTCGGAAAAACCTTGGCACCACTCCAATTCCCCACGCGCGATAGGGGGGATATGCTGCAACTTCTGTTCTTCGGTGCCGAATTCCAGCACCGTTGGCCCCAGCATCATAACCCCAAGGCCGCCGATCGGGTTGAAGGCCTCGATTTGTGCCATTTCCTCGCCGAGTATCTCAGCCTCGCGGCTGGTCAGGCCACCGCCGCCATAGCGCGCGGGCCACAGGGGAACGCCCCAGCCTTTGTCGGCCATGCGCTTCCTCCAGACATAATATTCGGGAGCTGCCTGTTCGTCCTGCGCATGGCGAAGAAAATATTTCCCGCCCTTGAGGGATGGGGGGAAATTCTCTGCCAGCCACTGGCGGGTCGATGCCCTGAATTCTTCTTCCGTCTGCGGTGCCGCCCTTTGGTCCACAGCCTTTCAACCCTTCTTCCCATTCATGCCGCAGGCCGCCTGTTTGCGACCTTGCAGTTGCTCCTACAACATCTGAAACGAATAGAACGGGGATGGCATGAGTCAATTAAAAATTGCACTTATGGGTAATATTTTATAGGGTGGACTGTAGAGTTGACGGGCTGTAGCAGCCAGGCCAACATGTTAAAAAAGGCAAGGGATGAGCCAAATATGAGCGATTCAAACACACCCGAGGCAGTGAACCCGAGATTCGTGAGCTACCGCGTAATGGATGGGGTGGCGTGGATAATGCTGAACCGGCCGGAAGTTTCAAACTCCCAGAATTACCGGATGCTCAACGAGCTGGACGACCAATTTCGTCGCGCTGTCGATGACGACGCGGTGAAGTGCATTGTGCTCGGCGGGGAAGGTAAGCATTTCTCCGCCGGGCATGACCTTGGCTCGCCGGAGAAGGACAAGCATATGGAGCGAGAGCGGAAATTGCTGTGGCCCAGCCATCTCGGGCGGCAGGGCGCGGAGGGGCAGTATATTCTCGAGCAGGACGCCTATCTTGGTCTGTGCCGCCGTTGGCAGGAGATCCCCAAGCCGATGATCGCCATGGTGCAGGGCGCTTGCATCGCGGGCGGCCTGATGCTGGCTTGGGTTTGCGATCTGATCATTGCCGCAGACAATGCCTTCTTCCAGGACCCGGTGGTGCGTATGGGAGTTCCGGGGGTGGAGTATTTCGCGCACGCATTCGAACTACCCCCGCGCGTGGCCCGTGAGCTGCTGCTGCTGGGAGAACGTATGCCGGCCGAGCGTGCCTATCAGCTGGGCATGGTCAACCGCATCGTGCCCCACGGCGAATTGCGGCAGGAAGTAGAGCGCATCGCCAAGGACCTGGGCAGCCGTCCTGCTTTTGGTATCACCCTGACGAAGCAGGCGATCAATCATGTCGAGGAACTGCGCGGCAAGCGCGCGGCGATGGACAGCGTCTTCCACATGCATCATCTCGCCCACGCGCATAACCAGCTTGTCAGTGGCAATCTGGTGGCGGGGCTGGATGCCAAGGCGATGGCCAAGGCTAACAAGGGAGAAGCCGGGTAAAAATGACCGGCGGGGGAGGGGCGATCCCATGGATAGGCCCTCCGCCCACCATAAGACTCCGTGGCATCGGCCCTTCAGGGTAAAGCGAGCGGCGGTTCGTTCAAATAGTCCTCATCATGCGGAGCGTCGATGATGGCACTCGCTGTCAGCGCGATATGACGCAGGGTTTCTGGCGAAGGCCATGTGGAGTGGCTACGGGTGGTATCTGACAGGGCTGTCTGGCGCAGCGCCAGCATCATGGCGATATAGCCGCCGACAAACATCAGCCGTTGGTTCTTGATGGAGGGTGGCATGGGGGGCATTAGTCTGCGCAGGTGAGACAGGCAGCGCTGATAACCGCGGTTCCACTGGTTGCCGATTGCGCTGGTGAACAATTCTCTGTGCGTCATGTTGATGACTACCGTGAAGCGCAGATAGCAGTCGTCCTCATCATCATCGAACAGGGCCAGTGAGGGATAGACCATCACCTCCAGAATTTGCCGGACACTCTGCGGGCCGCCCTCCGCCTCTATATGGTCGAGTATCTTCTGACGGCGCTCGTCGATAATGCGCGCGCCATCCACGACGATCTCCCGGACAAGGGCTTCCTTGGTGCCGAAATGATAGCCAACCGCGCCGTGGTTTTTCTGGCCTGCCGCTTTGGCTATGTCCCGCACAGTCACGCCATCAATGCCCCGTTCGGCAAAAAGCCGCAGGGCAATGTGTTTGATGTGTTCCGACGAGGGGGAGCGAATGAGGGGTGCGTTCATATTCGATGATTTTGCCACATATGGTTTTTCGATTGCAACTGATTTCAGTCAACTATATTATCCAAATGAATTAACGCCTGAGATTATGGACTCGGTCGTGCCGGCAAAACGCAAAGCATCCGGTAAAATCATAGGAGAATCGGATGACGGACAAGGCCAGCAGTGTCCCGAATAGCAAGGCACCCCTAGCTCAAATCTCTGCGCCTGGCATGTCCATTGGCATGGCCTGGTATATGATCGGTGCGCTTTTCCTCATTTATGTGCTTGCGTGGCTCGATCGGCTTATCATCAGCATGATGGTGGAGCCTGTGAAGGCGACGCTGCACCTGAGCGACTTTCAGATGAGTCTGGTGCTTGGGCCGGCCTTTGCCATTTCTTACGCGATTTTCGGCATTCCCCTCGGGTGGGCGACAGATCTGTTTTCACGCCGTCTGGTGATATTCTTCGGGGTAATCGTCTGGAGCGTTGCTACCTTGGGCTGCGCCTTCGCCACCTCCTTTCACTTTCTCATCCTGTGCCGAATTTTTGTGGGGGTCGGAGAAGCCTCGCTTCTGCCGGCGGCTTATTCCCTTATCGCCGACGCCTTCCCGCGGGACAAGGTGACATTCGCCACATCGGTTTTCCAGACGGCGGGGAAACTGGGTTCCGCCGTAGCATTTGGCCTGGGCGGGTTGCTTATCGCGCTTTCGCGTTCACTTGAAGGTGTATCATGGCCTCTGCACGGGCATGCCAGCGACTGGCAGATCACCTTTGCGATGATAGCGCTGCCCGGATTCGCGCTGGCCTTGCTGGTTTTCACCTTTCCCGATCCCGGTCGTCAGGGTCGCCGCGATACTGGGGCGGCAGCCGCTGCGCCTGACGAGGCGCTGCTACCTTTCCTGCGTCGGCAGGCACGCCTTTTATCTCTCATGGCGGTGGCCTTCACGGCGCTGGCGGTTGTCGGATATTCGATGACATCCTGGGTGCCCACATTCATCTCACGCCGCTTTGGCTGGACTCCGGAATATTACGGTCCGGCGCTCAGCATCATGAACATATTTGGCGCGGCCTCTCTGGTGGCTTTAGGCAAGTCTGTCGATGTGCTGTTCGGTCGTGGGATGCGGGATGCCCATCTGCGCTTTTACAGTTGGGTGATCCTGGCCCTGTCTCCGGCAATAATAGCCGCATTCTTTGTATCGAACGTGTTCCTGTTTCTCGTTCTTTATGCACTTATCCAACTGATTACCGTGCCCTATATCGTCTATTGTTCGGCGCTCATCGCGATGCTTGCGCCAAGTGGCTTACGCGGACGACTGCTCGGTCTATTCATGTTTATCACCAACATTGTCGGCTTCGGCCTCGGGCCGGCGATTGTCGGGGCCTTGACCGATTTCCTGTTTCAGGATGAAGCCGCGATCGGTTCTTCCCTCGCCGTGGTGGTGATCATCGGATCCTCTATCGCGCTTGTGGCGCTGCGCCTGGCTCTATCCCCGCTGCGCTCTGCGATGGACAGTCTGCACGGCCACAAGACTCTGGCAGCAGATGCGTCCTCCTAAGAGACTTTCAGTCTCCTGATAGCCAGTTCTGATCCTCAGCGGAGACGGTGATGGGGCTTATGCCCTCCCTGACCTGCGTGACTATCCGCAGTGCTGATAGCGCGCGGTGCGGCTGCATGACATAGCAGCTACTGCGTGGCATTGCGGTCACCTGCTCATTAAGCTCTTTCAGCCGTGCCCGTCCGCGTGCAACGAAATGGGCGCGCCTTAACACCAGTGCCGCTTCGGCCATGTTCTCATCAGTCAGTTTGGCAGCCCATGCCGTGAAACCATGATTGACATTAATGCCGCCAAAGTCCTCAGGCGCGCGAATAACGTCGCTTTCGATGTGCCATTGCAGTGAAAACCCATCGTCCCGCATCAAATTTGCGGAGCAGAGGTCATGGACGGGATCGGTCACGAACAGATCATAACGACGAGATTGCCTCCGCGCGGTGGCGGCAATGGCCAGTGCGGCGAGGTCAAATTGATGGGTGCATTGCTGACGAGCGTCGAGACTGGCGCTGATATCGAACACGCGTCGCGTGAGCGGCAACCCAACCATTGCTCCAAGCATGTTTGCTGCCTGAGGGCACAGGCTGTAGGGATAGCGGACTGCCTCAGCCGAAATATGCTTCACCCTCTCCCCATCATGGATCAGTTCTATTTTGAAATGGTGAAAATCATCCTGCAACAGAACGCGAGTCTGGCCCTCCCTCACGGATAGAATTATGGTGCGATGCAGACCGCTTTCTCGATCCGTCACTCTTCAGGCCACTCCCTTATTTTGCCCCGGTTCTCCGCCATGCAAATCGTTGTCGGACGCAGTGGTGGGTAGTCTGTCGACATAAGCAAGAGCGCCTGTCTTCGAGATTTCTCCTAGCGTAGCCTCGATTTTGCGGCGTGCGGCGCCCTTTACCGATCCCAACAGATAAGTGAGATGACCAAGCACCATGCGGTCTATCATATCCTCATCGCTGATTCTGCTGTGTATCCAATCATTCGACACGCTCAGCCTTTGCCCGTCCAGCGCGTCTATCAGTTGCTGCGGGTCGATCCATGGCTGAAGCTGGCGTTGCCTGGCGAGCGCTTCCACATAGGGCCGCTGCGGCAGCGTGATGATGTCGTGCAGCGTTGCCCATAGCTCCGGGCTGGCGGCGCTGCCATAATAGAATGTGACGATGGCAGCGACATAATGGCGGATGTGCAGATTGCGCTGGCTGATAGCGACAATCCGTTCGATCATCCGCTCCAGCGTGCCGGAAGGGCTGTGATAGGGGATGGCGCGCTCATATTCCTCGAAAAAATCTCGGATGGCCGAAGCGATCAGCAAGTTCTTGCTGCCAAACGCGTAATACAGCGTCTGCTTCGCGACATCCGCCCGCCGGCACAGGTCCATCATTCTGAACCCGTCAATCCCCTGCTCCGCAATAAGGGCGCGCGTTTCCTCGAGAATGCGCTGCCGCCTTGCCTGCATCGCGGGGCTTGAATAGCTGTCCTGATCACGCTGCATGGTCGTCATGTGCCTTTCATGCCCGCGCGCAGGGCGAGGGACAAGAGCTGATTTTTACCATGGCATGAAAACTAACCTATGATGCAAAAAAATTAGTCCTTCGGTACGAAATTGATTGCAACTATTTAGGAAGCGATGGCATAGATGGCGGAGCGAAATATCCTGCAAAAAAGCAGGGTTCAGGATGGAGAGTTGTCATGGCCGGTCCCCTCGAGCATTTGATCGTAATCGAGGCGGCGACTGTCATGCCCGGCGGCATGGCGGCAATGTTGCTTGCAGATCATGGCGCCGAGGTCATCAAGGTGGAACCCAGGGGCGGCGCCTTCTATGCCTATGATCTTACCCGCAAGGGCTGGGACCGGGGCAAAAAGAGCGTCGAGCTGGATATTCATGATGCCACCGATCGGAATCAGCTGCGCGCGCTGCTCAAAACGGCGGACATCTTCATCCATTCGCTTGAGGAGGAAGAGGCGGCAAGGCTCGGGCTTGATGCCGCGAGCCTGGAGCGCGATTTTCCTGCACTCGTCTCCTGCGCATTGACGGCGTATGGCAAGGACTCGCCCTTTTACGGTCGGCCCTATGGCGAATCTCTTGCCGCCGCGCGGCTGGGCACGATGGTCGACAAGGGCAGTTCACACCGGCCGGGGCCGATGTATTTGGGCCACCCCGCCCTGCATTATGGACAAGCGTTTCTCGCGGTCATCAGCAGCCTGTCTGCGGTGCGGGCAAGGCGGCTGATTGGCTGTGGCCAACAGGTCGAGGCCTCCCTACTCGATGCGATGTTCGCTCAGTCCTGTATGAACCATTGGTGGCAGGAAGATGGGCTGTCCTACATCAAGAAGGGCGATAGCGGCGCGTTAGACCGGTTTGGGAAGGTGCGGCTGGTGACGGGCATGTTCGAATGTGCCGACCATCTTTTCCTACAGATCCATACCGGCTCGGGCGGGTTCAAGCCAGCAATGGACATCCTTGGGTTTGGTGAGCGGGTGCGCAAGGTTGACGGGCCGGAAATGGCCGTGCCGCTCGATGACGATGAGTATCAGTGCGCGCGCGTCGAAATTGTCGATGCATTCAGGGCAAAGCCGCGCGCCGAATGGATCAGCCTGTTTACCGAGGCTGATGTCGCGGCGTTGCCTGTATTGGAACCCGCTGAAATATTGCTGGATGAGCAGGTGGAATATGTTGGCCTGCGCATCGCGCTCGATGATCCGGACTTTGGCACCATCTATCAGGCCGGACCTGCCGTGATTTTCTCTGATACCCAGGTTTCCGTGCCCGCGCCTGCCCCTGCCATAGGCGCGAATAATGATGATTTGCCTGTCCTCGTAGCGCGTCCGGCGCGCGTCGCTGCCACAGCAGAAAAGGCGATCAACCGGCCGCTTGAGGGCATGCGCATAGTCGATTTTTCATCGTTCTTTGCAGTCGGCTATGGTGGGCGCATCCTTAATGACCTGGGGGCTGATGTCATCAAGGTGGAAACGCCTGGCGGAGATCAAATGCGGCCCCTGCCGGACGTGTTTGATGCTGCCCAGCGGGGCAAGCGCGATATCGTGCTCGACCTCAAGACGCCAGAGGGGCTGGAGGCGGCATGTCGGCTCGTCGCGACAGCGGATGTGCTCACCCATAATCTGCGCCCCGGCAAGGCAGGAAAACTGGGCATAGGCTATGATGCCATGAAGGCGATCAACCCAAAGCTCATCTATACCTATTTGCCCGGCTATGGTTCGAAAGGGCCAAAATCGCTCAACAAGAGCTTCGCGCCGCTGGTCAGCGGGTGGACCGGGCTGCTCTATGAGGGTGGCGGCGAAGGTAACACGCCCAATCGGTCCGTGTTCGGCAACGAGGATTACAACAATGGTTTCCTCGGTGCGGCCGCCATCCTGATGGCGCTGGAAAATCGGGCAGAAAAAGGCGGCGTTGGCGAATATATCGAATGCCCACAGCTTCACTCGAGCCTCTGGACGACCTCCGAGCATTTTTTGGATGCGGCCATGAATCCGGTCTATGGTCTGCGGCTAGACAAGGATCAGCAGGGGTTCAATGCCCTCGACCGTATTTACCAGACGATGGACGGCTGGGTCTGCATCTGCTGCCGTAGCGATGACCGCTTTGCGCGGCTGGCAGCGGCGATTGGCCAGCCGGACTTGCCGGACGATCCCCGCTTTGCCACGCCAAGGTTGCGCACCCATAATGACGAGGCGCTGCGGGATATACTTACTGCCTTCTTCTCGGGCAGGACAAAAGAAGATGCGTTCGCTCTTCTTGATGCGGCGGGTGCGCCTGCGGAAATCGTATGCGAAACCGCCTGGATCGACGACGCGTTGTGGGAGGATTGGGCAGTCCAGTCCGGCCGGGTTATCGATGAGCGCCATTCCATGTATGGCCATGTGCGTGAGATCGGGCTGTTCAACTGGCTCAGCAAAACCCCTGGGCTGGCGAAGGGATCCGCGCCGCGGCTGGGCGAGCATAGCGTATCGATTCTGACCGAGATCGGCTACGGACAGGAAGAAATAGCCGATCTTCTTGCGCGCAAGATCGCCTTGCAGCCCGACGACGTAACCGGGCGTATCGCCCACCGCCTCAAGGCCTGAACGGCCGGACGACCCAATTTTCAGGAGAGAACCCGATGCAGCTCAACCTTCGCTATGACATGAACAGCCCCGAATTCGGCACTCCTCATCCGTTGCTTTATCGCACCGCAATCGAGCAGTCGGCATGGGCGGACAAGCTGGGTTTCAATCAGGTGTTTCTGGCGGAGCATCACGGCGCGGAGCATGGCTACTGCCCGTCATCGATGATTCAGGCCGCTTCCATCGTCGGGGCTACAGAGAAGATCATTGTGCATCTCTCCGCGCTTGTCGTAACCATGCATCATCCACTGCGTCTGGCCGAGGATCTTGCCGTACTCGATAACATATCCAACGGCCGCATCTGGCTTACGGCGGGCATGGGCTACAGGCCGCATGAGTTCGAGATGTTCGGGCTGGACATCAAGAAGCGCCTGGCGATCATGAACCATGCGCTCGATACCTGCAAAAAGGCGTGGACCGGCGAGCCGTTCGAGTTTGAGGGGCGGATGGTGCGTGTGACGCCGAAACCCGTGCAGGAGGGTGGTCCCAAAATTTATATGGGCGGATCGACCGACAAATCCGCGATCCGTGCGGGCAAGGGCGGCTACCAATATTTTCCGGGCCACCCGGACTTATTCAAGATTTATGAGGAAGAGAGAGCCAAAGCAGGCTTTCCGCCGCCGGAGCCGCAGATGAAACCGGCGGCGAGCTTCCTCTATGTCACCGACGATCCTGACCGGGACTGGCCCCTGATCGCGCCCAACATTGCCTTTGCGACCAATACTTACGCGCAATGGGCGGCAGAACGCGGTGTGGGCGACACCCGTTACAAGCTGGCCGAGACAATTGACGCGCTCAAGGAGATGCCCAACATCAAGGTGCTGACCCCCTCACAATGTTATGACTATCTCAGCGCCCTGCCAGACGACAGCGCCGTGACATTCCACGCGCTGCTTGGTGGACTCGACCCAAAATTGTCCTGGAAGAGCCTGCTGCTGTTTGAAAAGGAAGTGCTGCCCCGGCTGATTGACGATGGACGGATCAGGCTGAACCAGTAGGGCCCAGTGTCGTTGCCTGGGCCGCGGGCCCCGAAAACCAGTGAAGGACTGGCGCGATGAAAGCCTTGTTGTGCGAACATTACGGGGAACCGGAAGAGCTTCAACTGCGCGATGTGCCGCTGCCTGAGCCGGGTAGTGGTCAGGTGCGGCTCCGCGTCGCGGCGACCGGCGTCAATTTCCCCGACGGGCTTATCGTCCGTAATCTATACCAAATTCAGCCACAGCTACCGTTCAGCCCCGGCGGCGAGGTTTCGGGCACGATTGATGCGCTGGGGGAAGGAGTGACGGATTGGGCAGTGGGCGATAGGGTTGCCGCGATGACTTTGCATGGTGGCATGGCTGAGGGGGTGCTGGTAGAGGCAAAACGTCTTGTCGCGCTGCCTGATACCATGCCTTTCGACATCGCAGCTGTTTTTATCATGGCCTATGCCACCGCGCTCCATGCTCTGAAACAACGTGCCATGCTGCAACCGGGGGAGACTCTGCTCGTGCTGGGCGCCGCAGGGGGTGTGGGTCTTGCTGCCGTGGAAGTCGGCAAGGCCATGGGAGCGCGCGTCATTGCGGCTGCGTCATCCGCAGACAAGCTGGATTTGGCCAAAGCACATGGCGCGGACGCATGTATTAATTATGCAGAGGAAAATCTGCGTGATGCTGTGCGGGCCTTGACCGGCGGAGACGGCCCCAACGTCATTTATGATCCAGTAGGCGGCGACCTTGCCGAGCCTGCCTTCCGCTCGATCGCGCCCGATGGCCGCTATCTCGTTGTGGGCTTTGCTGGCGGTGCCATCCCGTCACTGCCTTTCAATATACCGCTGTTAAAGAGCGCATCGATCGTCGGGGTATTCTGGGGGGCGTTCACAACACGCGAACCCGCGGCGCAGCGGGACAATATGGCCCAGCTTTTCCGCTGGTATGGCGAAGGGCGGCTGCGCCCGGCCATAGACCGCCGTTTTCCCCTGACCGAGGGCGGTGCCGCCATCCGCTATCTGATGGACCGCAAGGCGCGGGGCAAGGTCGTGGTTGAGGTAAGCTAAGAGGAGGCCCGGCGGGCCTATTCCTCCAGACTGAGGGCGCGTTCCGGGCATGACCGCACAGCCCTGCGGGCGTTCGTCTCTTCGCCCTCGGGCACATTGATATCGCCGGGATCGAGATAGCCTTCGTCATTGAGCTGGAACAGATTGGGCGCCCAAGACCAGCACCGTGCATGCCCCTGACATTTACCGGCATCCACTTTCACGCGCATCAGACCTGCTCCCCGTCTGCCCAGTCGATCATCAAGTTCTCGACGCCAAAAACGAACCCGCCATGCGTGGTCGGGCTGGTTCCGTTCTTGATCCTGAATTCCGGGATGCGGGCCAGCCATTCTTCCAGCCCGATCACAATTTCCCGCCGCGCCAGATGCGAACCGAGGCAGCGATGCGGGCCATAGGCGAACGCGACATGGCGATTGTCCTCCCGGTCGAGTATGATGGCATCGGGCTGCGCAAATTCGTGCGGGTCGCGATTGGCGGTCATCGAGGGACAGGCAATCAGATCACCCTTACGGATCATCACTCCGCATAGTTCGACATCGCGGGTCGCGCGCCGCACAGGAGTGATTGTAGGAAAAGCGCGCAGCATCTCTTCGACGGCAAGCTGAATCCGTTCGGGTTGTGCGCGCAGCTGAGCCTGCTGCTCCCTGTGCTGGGCCAGATAATAGAGATCGAAACCGATCGCGGCGGCGACAGTATCCAAGCCGGCAATGAAGAGCAAAACCGCCATGCCCCGCACCTCCAGATCGGTAAGCTTGCGGCCCTCGATTTCCGCCTGAGTGACGAAGGTCATGAAATCGTCAGTCGGCTCTTTCCGGCGCAGATCACGCAATTCATCGAGAAAAACGACAACTGTGCGTGCGGCGGCGGTGCGCTGTTGCGGCGCCCCGTGCAACAGGGCGTTCGCCCACTCGACAAACTCATCGAGCCGATCTGAACTGATACCAAGAAACTGTAGGAAGATACTGACCGCAAATGGAAAACAGAAATCATCCATTACATCGCAACTTGTGCCGCGGGCTTTAATGTCCTCGATCAGGTCAATAGCACGCTGGCGCACGATCGGCTCCATATGCATGACGCGGCGAGGCGAAAGCAGCTGGTTGAGCAGCGAGCGCCAGTGACCATGGGCTGGAGGGTCGATCTCCAGCGGAATCATCGGCCAGTCCTCGCCCAGCGCCGAGGAAAAGATGTTCCGGTTGCTGGAGAAGGTTACGCCATCTTGCAGCACCTGGCGCTGGTCCTCGGCCTTCACCACGACCCAGGTGCCTTCGCCATTACGGGTGTTGCCCGGAGCGAAAAATAGTGGTGGGCCGGAATGCAGCACGCTGATCGCGGCATGGGGATCGCCCATAGGTGTGGGCTGCATGCCTGGCCCGGTGAACAGATTGAACTGCCCAATCAGTTCCACGGGAACATGATCGGGCACAGGCTGTGCCGCGGCGCGCATCGCGGAATTCCTCTCTCAATATTGCATTTAGGTATAAAATATGAGGATGAAGAAAAGAGTCAATCACTTCCTTGACGCGCGAGGAGATGCCCGCTCATTTTTAATAGAAATAACGATTGCCGGTTTCGCTATGGCGTGTTTAGCGGCCGGTGAAAGAGGGTGCGCGGCGTTCGCGGAATGCGGAGACGCCCTCGCTATAATCTTCCGTGAAACCGAGCCGCTGCTGCGTATCGCGCTCCATGTCGAGTTGATCGCTGAAACTATTGCGCCATGCCGCGCGCATCCCTTGGCGTATAGCGGCAAGCGAACCCGGTGCCTTGGCCGCCAGGCCTTGCGCGAAGGCAAGAGCTGCCGGCATGAGTTGCTCCTCCTCCACGCATTTCCAGATCATGCCCCACTGCGCAGCCTGGGGTGCGGTAATCGCCTCACCGGAAAGGGCAAAGGCGAGCGCGCGCTGCGGCCCCAGCAACCGAGGCAGGAGCCATGTCGCGCCACAATCGGGAGACAGGCCAATATTGACAAAGGAGAGAATGAACCGCGCGTGCTCAGCCGCGAAGCACACGTCAGATGCGAGAGCGAGGCTGACGCCGGCGCCTGCTGCTACGCCGTTTACCGCGCACACAACCGGCTTTTGCAAGGCATCGAGCTTGCGAAGGAGCGGGTTATACTCCCTGTCCAATGTCAGGCTGAGGTCATGCTTCTCGCCATTGTTCAGAGGCTTGCGCTCTCCCAGATCCTGCCCCGCGCAAAAGCCACGTCCCGCGCCGGTAACGAGCAGGCAGCGGACTTCAGCATCCGCCACGGCGTCATCGATCGCTTCGTTTAGCTCCCTGCGCATCACCGCATTGACCGAGTTGAGGTGATCGGGACGTTCGAGGGTTATGATCGCCACACGCTGTTCCACCGAATAGCGGATGGTTTCCTTGCTTTCAGTCATGGGATTGCGCCACTGCCTCATTCCTGCCCAGCATTTTTCCAGTCCGGATCATATGCTGGCCGCTCCATCTGAAACTGGTCCGTTCCACGCGCATACCATCCGCTGCCATGCGTGCGGCCTATGAGGTGCATTGCGGGCGTATCGAGATAGAGCTTGTCGGGATTGGAGATGAATTCGTCCGCGATGTGCGCCACCAGGATTTCGCCGATTACGATAGTCTGCGACGCACCTATATCGCACGCCATCACCTTGCGACATTCGAAGCTGACCGGGCTTGTGGCGATACGCGGCGGTGCGACAGCAACCGAGGCAGCCGTCTCCAGGCTCGCATAGTCAATTTCGCTGACATCCGCAGGAGCATCGACGCTGGAGAGGTTCATCGCCTCCGCATCCTGCTCGCGCACTAGATTGACGACGAATTCTCCGGTCCTGACAATGTTTGCCGCCGTGTTCTTGAGCATCCGCGTGCGTGGCTCCTTCAGCATGCAAATCATCACCATTGGTGGTTCGATGCCCGCAACATTGAAGAAGCTGTAGGGTGCGGCGTTGACGATGCCCTGTTCCGACTGGCTGGTAATCCAGGCGATCGGGCGCGGGGTTACGGTGGAGTTGAGGATCTTGTAGCACGCTATCATCGGCATGGTTCGCAGGTCATACTGCATGGCGGAACGCTCCTTCAGTTCTGCTGCTCGGCGGCGGCCTTCTTCGCCGCGGCGCGCGCCAACACGGCCTCTCTGGCGGCTTTCACCTCTGGCCCGGCCTGCGCGGTGTGGCAATAGACCAACTCAAGCGAGTGACAACCGTGAAGATCTGAGCTTTCCGCCATATGCAGCAGGCGCTTGCTTAATTCAGCCGCATGCCGATTGACGAGTTGGCGGGCGAACGCGAGCGCTTCCTCGACAACTGAACCCGGTGGCAAGAGACGGCTGACTAACCCCAGTGTTTCGGCCTCGCATGCGTGGACTGTCCTGCCGGAGTAAATGATCTCAGCAGCTTTTTGCCGCCCTAGCCGCCGTCCGAGAAACCAGGCTGCGCCGCCATCAGGCACGAGGCCGTATGCTATGAAAGGAGCAGAAAACTGTGCATTATCCGCGCAGTATACCAAGTCGCAAGCAAGCGCCAAGCTCCATGAAACGCCATGTGCACCGCCTTCCACAGCCGCGATAGTGGGGCAGGGGAGGGCGCGCAGGCGGGCAATGATCCGTTGGCCCATTTCCAACCGCGCGGCAAGTGCCAGAGCGCCTTCGCCACGGCTGGGCGGCATCTTAACATCGCCACCGTTGCTGAAATGCCCTTGCGCACCGCACAGGATGACAGCACGCGGAGGTGTGCCACGTTCAATGGCATCCAGCGCTGCGGAAAATTCTTCCCACATGGTGAAGGAGACGGTGTTCTTGGCTTGGGGGCGGTTCATCGTCAGCAGAACGATGTCTCCTTCCACGTGCTCCAACAACAGTTCCGGCACCGATACGTCCATCATGCGTTCTCCCATATCATAAATGCTAATAGGTTCGGCCCTCGGGTCAAGGCAAGGAATTTTGCATTTAAGATCAATTTTTATTACTCATTTGTGGAGGAGTCGGCCTGCGTCATTATCAGGCAACGCGATCGTTCATACAGGTCGGGAAGGAGTGGCCGTGAGTCGAAAGGTCCGGGAAAAGTTTCTCCATTCGTGGGCAAGCGCTGCCTTATCGATATTATGGCTCGTGTTGGCGATTTTCTTTGTAGGCGGGCCGGCTTCTGCGAATAAACGGCAGGCTGATCCGAAGGGACCGGTCGTGTCCACCCATGTTGGCAAGGTGCGCGGCGTGGCGATGGGTGCCGGGGCCGCTTGGCGTGGCATCCCGTTTGCCGCGCCGCCTGTGGGAGCCTTGCGGTGGCGTGAGGCGCGACCGGCGCAAGGCTGGCGTGGCGTGCGCGATGCGAGTGCGTTCGGCGCCGACTGCGTCCAGCCTCAACGCGATGGCAAGCCAACGGCGAGGCAAAGCGAGGATTGCCTTACCCTGAGCGTAATCACCCCTAACCGCGCAGCGCGCGGACTGTCGGTCTTGGTATCGGTGCACGGAGGTGCCTTTTTCGTTGGTTCGGGGCGGTATATTGCCGAACATGACCTGTCACCCATTGTGCAGCGCGGCGTAATCCTTGTTTCAGCCAATTACCGACTTGGGCGCTTAGGCTTTTTTGCTCACCCGGCGCTTAGGGAAGAGGCGGGCAGGGGCACGGGCAATTTCTGGCTGAGCGATCAGATTGAAGCACTGCGCTGGGTCAGGATGAATATTCATGCATTCGGGGGCGATCCAGAGAAAGTCACGATACTGGGCTGTTCCGCAGGCGGTTCGAGCATCAATTCGCTGATGGCGTCCCCTGCGGCGCGGGGCTTGTTTGCGCGCGCGTCCGCCCATTCTGGCGGAGGGCTGTTCAATGCTTCGCGTCCCCTTGACCATGCGGAGCGCGAAGGAATAGCGTTCGCCGCGCGTCTGGGTGTTGAGGACAGGGGGCCCCATGGTCTGGCCGCCCTGCGACGCCTAGATTCCGCGATGATCCTGTATGGAGATCCAGGCCCTCCGAACTTTGGGGCGATCGAGGACGGCGCTTTGCTGCCCAAGGCCGTCTCCCTGATCTTTGCAGAGGGCAAGCAGGCGGCGGTGCCCTATATTGCGGGTTCCACCAGCAACGAGGCAAGCGTTTTTGGGCTGATGGGGTTTGACGCCGCCGTGATGAAGCAGCGTTTCGGGATTGACCTGGCAGAGCTGCGGCCCCTTTATGAAGCGCAGGGGCCATTACATGAGGCTGAGCTTTTACGTCGGGTGCAGACTGATTTTATCTTTACGTCCGCCTCAATGGGCATGACAGCGCTGGCCTCCCGTCATGCTCCCGCATGGTCCTATTATTTCGATTATGTTCCCGCCGCCGAACGCGCGACCTCGCCCGGCGCGCCGCATTGTGCGGATATGGAATATTTGTTCGGCCTGCGTGATAGTCCGTCCGCCGCCCAGCATATTACAGCGCTCTGGCGCGATTACTGGACCAATTTCATTCGCGCCGGAGATCCTAATGGCCTAGGGCTGCCGGCCTGGCCGCACATGTCGGAGCATCATATTTCACCGCTCGTGATCCGTGATACGTTTGCCGCGCAGCCCGGTTTTCAAGAGGCTGTCATCCGCTACTGGCATGCGAAATGGCAAAAGGAAAGCGGTGCGCTTATCCTGCCCTGATAGCATGGCGCGACGAAAACGCCGGCTATCCCGTCGACAAAACGGCGCGGCTGGCGGGCTTGATCTTAGTTCGTCTCGTCCAGCAGCCTGCGGCCAATGACCTGTGCCTGAATTTCTCCGGCACCCTCGAAAATATTGAGGATGCGCGCGTCGGCCAGAAGCCGGCTCACCTCATATTCGGTAGCAAAGCCATTGCCGCCGTGGATTTGCAGCGCATTGTCAGCCGCGGCCCAGGCGACACGGGCGCCCAGCAGCTTTGCCATGCCCGCCTCGAGATCGCTGCGCTTGTCCTGATCCTTCTGTCGTGCCGCGAAATAAGTGAGCTGCCGCGCGGCCATGATTTCGGCTGCCATCATCGCCAGCTTGTTGGCGACCCGTGGAAATTCGATAATCGCCCGGCCGAACTGTTTGCGGTCAAGCGCATAACCAAGCCCCTTGTCCAGCGCCGCCTGCGCCACGCCAACGGCGCGTGCGGCAGTCTGGATGCGGGCGCTTTCAAACGTCGCCATCAATTGCTTAAAGCCCTGTCCTTCAACCCCGCCGAGCAGATTGGCAGCAGGCACGCGGAAATCGTCGAAGCCGATCTCATATTCCTTCATGCCGCGGTAGCCGATCACCTCAATCTCGCTGCCGCTCATCCCTGGCGTCGGGAAGGGGGCTGTCACGGTGCCCCGTTGCTTGGGCGCCAGCAGCATCGAAAGGCCGCTATAATTGGCGGTTGCCGGGTCGGTGCGGACCAGCAGCGCCATCACATCCGCGCGGGCGGCATGGGTGATCCATGTCTTGTTGCCTTTGACCCGATATTCCTCATCGACCAGCACCGCACGCGTGCGCAACGAACCCAAGTCGGACCCGGTGTCAGGTTCTGTGAACACAGCGGTCGGCAAAATCTCCGCCGAAGCGATTGCGGGAAGCCAGTGCGCCTTTTGCTCAGGAGTGCCGCCGTAAATAATCAGCTCAGCGGCGATTTCCGATCGTGTGGCTAGGCTACCCACGCCGATCCACGCACGTGACAACTCTTCGGAAACCACGCACATTGCGGTCTTGCCCATACCAAGGCCGCCGAATTCTTCGGGGATGGTAAGGCCGAACACGCCCATGGCGCCGAGTTCATCGATGAGAGGCAGGGGGATCAGTTCGTCTTTGAGATGCCATTCATGTGCATAGGGTGCGATCTTTTCATTGGCGAACGCAAAAAACTGGTCGCGGATAAGCTGCGTAGTGTCGTCCAGCCCGGCATTTTCGAGGATTGCCTGGCCGCGCTGGTCGGCCAGAAAAGCGGCAATCGCCGTCTTGACCGCCTGTGTCGCGCCCTTGCGGCGCACCAGCGACAATGCCTCTCTATCCAGCAGGGCGAGGTGTGCAGGGTCGTCACTCAGGTCCGCCGGTCGGATGATCTCCCCCTGGTTCATCGGGATGCCGCCGGCCAGCTGGGCGCTATATTCGCCAAACAAAAGCTGGACGAGCAGTGCCTCGGTTTCACCGAACAGATCCTCCGAGGACAGACGCTCCGCCCATGCAGACACTTCCCGCAGCGCTGCCGCATAGGTGGCATACCAGCCCAGACCATGAACGATATGTTGGTCGGCATCGGCAAGGTGCCGGTCTATCTTGCCATTTTGGTCGACAATACGCGCCTTTACCTTTGGTGTAACCGCGGCGACAAAGGCTTCGGCTTCACAAGCGGCACGCAAGAGCAGGGAAGGCAGGTCTGGCAAGAGAGCCGGGGTCATCACAGCGTTCATCGTCATCATTCCATAAGATCAGGCGCAGCATGCACAGGCTGCGGTTCTTGAAGGATTTTGTCAGGCAGGCGAATTGTTCTTCAGCTGGTTTATCGCCCCCATATTTTCCAGTTTGTCGAGTTCAGTCTCGTTGAGGCCGAGCCATTCCTTGGTCGCTTCGCGGCTATGCTCGCCGATCATGGGCGGACGATAGTCATAACGTGGTTCCATTTTCGACATTTTAGGCGGGAACGCGACGGTTGGCACCGTCACGCCATCTTCGCGCTGGAAATGATGGACGGCGCCGCGTGCCTCAACAAAAGGATCCTCGAATATTTCCTGAATCGAATTGACTGGCCCGGTGGGCACGCCGCAAGCGACCAGCCGGTCGATAAGTTCGTCTCGCTTCAATCCGCGCACCAGATCCTGAATGATGGCTTCTATCTCGTCGCGATGGATCATGCGCTGGCGAGACGTAGTGAACTTCGGATCATCCGCCAGAGCTGCATTGCCAAGTTCGTAGCACAAAGCCCGGAACTGGCTGTCGTTGCCAACTGCGATAATCATGATGCCGTCCGCGACATCGAAGGTCTTGTAAGGCACGACAGTTGGGTGGCGGTTGCCGAGGCGGCCGGGCACGATACCGCCGACCAGCCAGTTCATCGACTGGTTGGCAAGCATCGCAATTTGCGTGTCCAGCAGTGACACGTCCAGATATTGCCCTTCGCCGGTGCGTTCAGCATGGCGCAGCGCCGCCAGGATGCTGACGGTTGCATACATGCCTGTCGACAGATCCGCCATGGCGACCCCTGCGCGCAGCGGCTGGCCACCTGCCTCGCCGGTGATGCTCATGAAGCCCCCCATGCCCTGCGCCACGAAATCATAGCCTCCACGGTCGGTATAGGGGCCGGTCTGCCCAAAACCGGTGATGGAACAATAGACGAGGCGCGGGTTGAGGGCGGACAGGCTTTCATAATCGAGCTGGTATTTCTTTAGCCCGCCCACCTTGAAGTTCTCGACAACAATGTCCGCCTTTTCGGCGAGTGCGCGGATCAGCGCGGCGCCTTCAGGGTTGGCAAGGTCAACCGCGACCGAGCGCTTATTGCGATTACAGCACAGATAATAGGCGCTCTCGCTCACTTCTTCGTTGCCATCGGCGTCGTGCAGAAAGGGCGGACCCCATGCCCGCGTATCATCGCCCTTGCCCGGCACCTCGATCTTGATGACATCCGCCCCGAGATCGGCCAGAATCTGCGTGGACCATGGCCCTGCCAGCACGCGAGACAGATCCAGAACCTTAATGCCAGCCAGTGGTCTGTCGCTCAATTTTTCCTCCGACTATGATCTTTGACTCAGCGCGTCACGACGCGCGTTCGAAAATGGCGGCAAGGCCTTGTCCGCCGCCGATGCACATGGTTTCCAGACCATATCGGCCACCACGTCGCACGAGTTCGCGCGCAAGATTGGCGAGGATGCGTCCGCCAGTCGCTCCTATCGGATGCCCTAGCGAAATCCCCGAGCCGTTGACGTTCAATATCGCATTGCGGCTGTCATCCTCGCTCCAGCCCCAACCCTTGAGGCAAGCGAGCACCTGCGGCGCGAAGGCCTCATTCAGCTCAACGAGATCAATATCGTTCCAGCCCATGCCGGTGCGTGCAAACAGCCGCTCCAACGCCGGGACAGGGCCTATGCCCATGCGCGAGGGGTCACATCCCGCTGCGGCCCAACTGTGGAACCAGGCAATCGGTTCGAGATTGAGTTCGGCGAGCTTGTCCTCCGCCACAACCAGGCAGGCAGCGCCCGCATCGTTCTGCTGGCTCGCATTGCCCGGAGTGACGACGCCATCCTTCTCGATGACCTTGAGCTGTGCCAGCGATTCGGGCGTCGCATCAGCCCGAAAGCCCTCGTCTTGCGTGAAGAGAATAGGGTCGCCCTTGCGTTGCGGAATAGCCACTGGAACAAGTTCATCATCGAACTTGCCGTCGGCCCATGCGGCTGCGGCGCGCTGATGGCTGCGCGCGGCATAAATATCGCAGGCCTCGCGGCTGATGTCGTAATCCCTGGCCAAGTTATTAGCGGTTTCGATCATGCCGGAAATGACGCCATAGCGCGCGATCGGCTGGGACATCACCCGGCCACGGGTCAGCCGGTCATGAAACTGGGTCGAGCCAGCGCGCGCGCCCCAGCGATGATCCATCGAATAATATTCGACATTCGACATGCTTTCGACACCGCCGGCAATAACGACATCCGCCGCGCCTGTCTGGATGCGCATGGCCGCATCGATCACCGCCTGAAGGCCGGAACCGCAGCGACGATCAAGTTGCACGCCGGGTATGGATTCGGGGAGCCCAGCCGCCAGAGCGGACCACCGTCCTATGCAAGGCGCCTCGCCATTGCCATAGCCTTGGCTGAAAACAACATCGTCTATGCGCTCGGGGTCGATTTTCGTCCGCTCCACAAGTGCCTTGATGACGATAGCGCCAAGATCCCCGGCCGAAAACGACTTGAGCGAGCCGCCATATTTTCCGACAGCGGTGCGGATGGGGGCGACGATCGCGGCTCTACGCATGATTTTTCCTTGTCCTTGCCGGTTTACTGCGCGTTGCGGATCATGTTGCGCGCGATAATGGTCTGCTGAATCTGGGTCGTGCCTTCGTATATGCGGAGGAGGCGCACATCACGATAGAAGCGTTCGACCTTATACTCGGCCATGTAGCCTGCGCCGCCGTGAATCTGGACGGCGCGGTCCGCGATGCGGCCGACCGCCTCCGAAGCGTGAAGTTTGAGCGCGGAACATTCGAGGCTGACACTTTCCCCCGCGTCAAAACGCGCCGCGACCGAGCGCATCAGTGCTTCTATCGTTAGCAGGTCGACCTTGGAGTCCGCCAGCATCGCCTGCACGAGCTGAAACTGCGCAATCGGCTGGCCGAACTGTTTGCGTTCGATCGCGTAGCGCAGCGACATGTCGAGCAAGCGATCCGCCATGCCGAGCGCCACGGCCGCTATATGGATACGGCCCCGATCAAGCACTTTCATGGCCGTCTTGAAGCCGCGCCCCGGCACACCGCCGATGATGTTGGCGGCAGGGACCACTACGTCATCCAGGATCACATCGCAGGTGACCGAGCCTTTCTGGCCCATTTTCTTGTCAGGCTTGCCAAAGCTGATCCCCGGTGTGTTTGCGGGCAGAATGAATGCTGAAATGCCTGCGGCACCCGGCACATCCGCCTCCGTACGCGCCATCAGCGTGAACATGCTCGCGCGCGGCGCGTTGGTAATATAGCGCTTGGTCCCGTTAATGCGATAGATAGTGCCTTCGCGGGTGGCGGTTGTGCGTAACGATCCCGCGTCGGATCCCGCTTCGGGTTCTGTCAGCGCAAAGCTGGCGATCGCCTCACCACTGGCAAACTTGGGGAGCCATTCCGATTTTTGCTCCGGAGTGCCATCCATCACGATGCCCTGGCTACCGATGCCTACCGTCGTCCCGATCAGCGAGCGATAGACGATGGAAGCGCGGCACAACTCCCGGATAATCGCGGATTCCTCGGACATGGTGCAACCAAGGCCGCCAAATTCTTCCGGTACGGAGAGGCCGAACAGGCCCATGGTACGGATCTCGCTGACAATATCGGCGGGAATGGCATCAGCCTCTTCTACCGCGTCCTCAGCCGGGATCAGGCGCTCGTTGACGAACCGACGCACCGTGTCGCGCAGCATGTCAAAAATATCAGCGTCCATTTTCCACTTCCTTGCCACTTGATACTATCATCCGCGCATATGCGGCCCGTCGGGCGCCGTCAAGAATTATGCACTTAAGGTCATATTTCAAAATGGGCCGCAAATGCTTCCACGCCGTCACATCGAACCGCGCATACCTGGTTTTCTTCCCCGCCAGAGCGCAGGATGATGGGCTGTCCCGCAAACATGGGGGCCTGCGCGCGGAATGAGAAGCGGCGGAGCGGGCCGTAACGATTCTGTGCAAAGGCGAACAGGCGGGCAGCGGTGAAGGGGCCATGAACAACAAGGCCCGGATAACCCTCATCATGTTGTGCATAAGGCAGATCATAATGGATCCGGTGGCTATTGAAGGTCACTGCCGAAAAGCGGAACAGGTCGACCGGGCCGGGTTGCCACAATTGCTCTCCCGTAGCAGGAAAGAGGTGACGGTTCTCAATTGGGGCTGTCGGCGCGCTTGCATCGCGATAGACGAGTGTCTGCATCTCGCGGATGCAAAGCGCCCCCGCCTGCTCGATGCTGTGCTCGACTTCTACAAGGATCAGCGCGCCGCTGCGTCCGCTTTTGTGGGTTAGGCTGGCGACGCGGGATGTCTTGGTCGCGGAGTCTCCAGTCATCAGCGGAGCAAGAAACTGCATGTCACTCGCGGCGAACATGCGCCGGGGTAGTGAAATGGGCGGGAGGAAGCCGCCGCGCTTGGGGTGGCCGTCGGGGCCGAGTGCATCCGGCAGCACCGCTTCCAGAAAGAAGGCCCAGTGCGCCAGTGAAGGCATGGCACCTCTCTCGTCATAGGTTTCGCCCAGAGCTGCTGCATAGCGCCGGAGAACCAGAGGCTCGATCCGTTCGGTGATCGCCTGGCTCTTGCCGACCCATTGCTGCCAGTGAGCGATTTCTTCCTCGTTCGGGCCGGTCATGCGACTATTCCTCTATCATGGAGGTCGGCGATCTGGCCGCTGCTCATGCCGAGCACCGTAGCCAGGACTTCGTCGGTATGCGCGCCGAGCTTTGGCGCAGGCAGAATTGCCCCCCGTTGTTCTTGAGCCAGCGTCGCGGCGGGGCCAGCGGCAGGATAGCTGAGGCCGCTGGGATGGACTATGGTCTGGAACTGTGGGTTTTCGGTGAACAGCCGGGGATCGCCCTTAACTGCTTCGGCCATCCCCTGATACCGGCCCCAAGTGACGCCTGCTGCATCGAACGCGGCCTGAAGCTCCGCCGACCCGCGCTGGGAAAAGGCTGCTTCGACAACAGGAAAGAGCTTGTCCCTATGAACAAATCGTGCGCCTTCGTCGTGAACAAAGCGCACACCCAGTTCCTGCTCCAGGCTTTGCAAGGCCTCGGTGATGCCTAGCGCATCGACCAAGCCTTTCCATTGGTTGGGCGTGATCGCCACCACGATCAGCCTGGCACCATCCGCGCAGACAAAATCGCGACCGAAGGCGCCATAGAGATCATTGCCCATGCGGGGTCGATCTCCTTGCAACATCACCTCCGCCACATTGCCCAGATGGCCGAGGCTGGTCGCAGCGAGATCGGAGAGAGGGATGCGGATTTCAGCCCCTTGTCCGGTCATTTGTCGGCGCAGAAGGGCGGAAGTCATCGCGAAGGCGGCATAAGCGCCGCCGAGCAGATCCCATGCCGGAAGCACATGGTTGACCGGAGCAGGGTTGTCGGCTGGGCCGGTCATCATGGGAATTCCGGTCGCGGCGTTCACCGTATAATCGACCGCCGGCGAACCGTCCGCCCAGCCCATGATGCGGACGGTAATGATGTCCTTGCGCCTTGCCGCCAGCGCGTCGTGGGAGAGGAAACCTTTGACCGGATAGTTGGTGAGAAACAGGCCCGCTCGTTTACCCGGAGCGGTGGCGAGGGCAAGGGCAAGTTCCCGTCCCTCTGCCGAACGCAGGTCGATAGCAATGGATTTCTTGCCCTTGTTCAGACCCTCCCAATAGAGGCTGTCACCCTGGGGCGTGACCGGCCAGCGCCGATAATCCGGCCCGCCGCCGATGGCGTCAAAGCGGATGACCTCCGCCCCCATCTGGGCGAGGTACAACCCGCAGGAAGGGCCAGCAATGAAGGCCGCGCCCTCGATGACCCGCAAGCCTTGCAGCATCTGATACATCGCCTTAGCCTCCTAGCTCAGCTTGACCAGCGCACGGCCGAGATTATCTCCGGTGAACAGCCCATAAAAGGCATCCAGCGCGTGGTCGATGCCATGATGAACGGTTTCGGTGGAAGTGAGCAGGCCGGCTTTATACCAAGCGATTACGTCAGCCATGAAATGCTGCCATAGATGCATGTGATCCCGTACGATAAAACCCTCCATACGGATGCGCTTACCCATCATCAGCATCAGGTTGCGGGGGGCCATCGGCGCTTCCCCGCCCAAATTATACTGAGAGATCATCCCGCAGATCGGGAAGCGGGCAAAGTCGTTCGCAAGGGCGATCGCGGCATGGAGATGCTCACCCCCGACATTGTCGAAATAGAGATCTATGCCTTTTTCGCCCACAGCTTTCAGCGCACGCGCCAGTGCCTTGGTGAGATTGGGTTCGGCCTTGTAATCGAAAGCGCTATCGAGCTTCAGCGTGTCGCGCAAAAAAGCGAGTTTGCGTTCGCCGCCCGCTGCGCCAATAACCGTGTGCCCCTTCAGTTTCGCGATTTGGCATACGAGCGATCCGACACCGCCCGAAGCCGCAGAAACGAATATTGTGTCTCCCGGCTTCAGGCCGCCGACGTGCAAAAGCCCGGCATAGGCAGTGAGGCCTGTCATCCCGGCAAAGCCGAGATAGGCTTGCGGGGGCAATGCCTGAGCGTCCCGATGCTCGAGCGCGGAAGCAGGCGCAGTGAACGCCTCCCGCCAGCCGAGCCGGGAAAATACAAGGTCGCCGGGTTGGAAATCCGGATGTTCGGACAGCATAACCTCCCCTATGGCCGGACCCTCCATCGGCGCATCTAGCGCGAAGGGCGGCACATAGCTCTTCGCATCATACATGCGCCCCCGCATCGCCGGGTCAACTGCCATGTAAAGGTTGCGGACCTGCACCTCACCCGCCGCCGGCGGGGCAACATCCATAGTCACGGTGCGGAAATGGCGCGCTTCCGCCATGCCAGAGGGCCGCTCAACCAGTTGAATTTCTGTAGATTTCATAACGCCGGTTCTCCATGCTCCGGTTGGAACCCTGTATTCATATTATTCCATCAGTATCGGACACAGAGGCCGTCGATTGCTAACAGTTTCTTGCTGTATGGGAGCTGTCAGTGTCATTATCGCAACCTCCGACGGCGTTAACGAGCGCCCGCGATTCTCCCCAGATGCGCATTGAAATAGTTGCAATCCGCCTGTGTCTCAATGCTAAAAACTAGCCTGTAGTGCAATAATGCATGAAATCCAAGCCGCTCCTTCGGGAGGGGGCGACCGCGCCAGGGTATCACGACAATATGGCACTGCCTTCGAAAAGGCGGGGGTGGCAAGGCGAGCATAGCTAACGCCCACATTGTGGCGATGGTCAGCCATCCAGCCAAGTTTATGCAGTCTCTACACGGTTGAATTCGCCTGTTCGAGGCCGGGACAGGCGAACAGACGGCCCGGTCCGTCGCCTATCAGGTTAAGCCCGCGCGGTTTTCGGCCTATCGCGATATCGCCAGCTTCGACTTTGCCAGTAACGAGAGCAATAAGGCGCTTCTTCTCCACCGTCGATCTGGTTAATGTGCTGGCGCCGGAACACCCATCATGGGCGGGGTGGGCTTATAGGTTATCTCAACCCTTATCTTTTTGATTACCGTGACTGACTGTCCAGTGCAGCGGCATAGGATGGTATCCGGCATCAGAAATACCAGCAAAATCCCTATTTTCAGTATATTCTGACATCCGCTGGGAAGCGAATTTGGTGACCCCTACGAGTGTAGAACTTTTGTCTCAGGCAATGCCGGGATGTCCCTAACTACACTGTAAAATCAGCGATTTATCTTGTAAGATGTTCGTGGTCGGTCGCTTCGGTTTGCCTGAATTTGGCACAAAATGTGGGAACGATTGTGGGATCATTTCCTGACCGAAAGCAGGGACGCCCGCAATGCCCAAATCAGGAATCGAACCGATGGCCCTTACAGTGTTGAAGGTGAAAAACGCGAAGCCTGGTCGTCATGTCGATGGCCGGGGGCTTTGCCTACTCGTCAAGGACAGTGGCGCAAAGACTTGGGTGCTGCGGATGCAGAAGGACGGCAGGCGACGAGATTATGGCCTGGGATCAGCACTCGACATATCTCTCGCCGAAGCCCGCGATGCAGCCGCAGCTTTGCGTCGTCAGGTCCGCGAGGGCATTGATCCAGTGGCCGAGCGGCGTAAGGCGCGTAAGGCCGTACCGAGCTTTGAAACGGTTGCGCGCGATTGTTATGAAGCGCTGAAAGAGGGCTGGAAGAACCGTCGCCATGCCAACTGGATTTCCAGCTTCGAGAACCATGTGTTCCCGGCGATTGGGACAAAGCCGGTGGATCAGGTCGACGGCGCCTGCGTGGTTGAGGTGCTGTCCCCAATATGGATGGATATACCCGACACGGCGCGACGCATATTGCAGCGCATCGGTGCCGTGCTGGACTTTGCCCATATCAAGGGCTGGCGCGAAGAGGAAACCTCGCTGCGCTCCGTTCGCAAGGGTTTACCACGTCAGATTGACAAGGGCGGGCATCTGGAAGCCATGCCTTATGCCGATGTCCCTGCGCTTATGGCGAAGCTGGCCACCGCGGCCCCGACAACGGGCCGGGATGCACTACGCTTCACAATCTACAACGCCGTTCGCTCCAATGAAACGCGCTTTGCTGTCTGGGCCGAGTTCGATCTGGACAGGGGCGTCTGGACTATACCGGGTGAACGGATGAAAGCTGGAGATACCCATGTCGTGCCACTTTCGTCATCGGCGGTGACGCTGCTTCGCAAACGCTGGAAGGAGAGGATTTGCGATACGGGCCTCGTTTTTTCCGCCGATGGTGAGAAACCGATCAGCGATATGACCATGACCAAGTTGCTACGCGACGACGGCATCACAGGGATTACCGTGCATGGTTTCCGTTCCGCTTTCACCGATTGGGCGGCGGAGCAAACCAGTTTCGCAAAAGAGGTGACCGACAAGGCATTGGCACATAAATTACCCAACAGGGTCGAGGCCGCCTACCGACGCACCGACTTTTTCGAGAAGCGGCGGGACCTTATGAAGCTCTGGGCGGAGTATCTGGATAAAGAAGGTAAGCAGATCAGGAAGGGTGACAATGCCACGGCTTCGGATCTCAACCCGCTTCGCGCTGCCGCATGATTAGCGCGTGCAAGCTGGCTGTGGTGACCCGCGTTGATTTGCCAAGCTTTATTGTTTCGATTTCTCCTGCCGCGATCAGTTCATAAAGCTTAGTGCGCCCTACGCCGATCATATGGGCTGCGTCATTGACTCGGACGCAGATCGGCGAGGGTGCGGGAGCGGCGCTCATGAACCTGCCTGTAGGTTATCATATCGCCCGTAACGCACGGGATCAGCGATCCAGCGATTGATCTCCGATTCATACCATCCCGCACCATGGATACTGATCCGGACCTGACGCGGGAACGTGCCTTCGGCGATTTTGCGATAGAGGGTAGAGCGGGAGAGTCCGGTGCGGGCAAGGACGGTCGGCAAGCGAAGGATGCGATCGGTGGCATTCATGGGGATGGTTTTCCTTTCGGTGACGGTCAATGGCTCCCCTTGAGCTGAATTGTGGCGATGCTTTCCCCTCAAGCAAGTGCCTTTAGGGTGCCGCGAAGCGCCAGTCGCGGCCACGGTAGCAAAGACAGGGAAACGGCGGCGAAAGGATAAGGATACGCAGACAAGCGTGCGGACGGTTGGGCTGGCGGAGAATCTACAATGACCGGAGCAACGGCTTTTCATGGAGTGTGTCCCGTTGGCTTCTGACATGCCGTGGGCGGCACCAACCCGCCGCCATTGTAGCTGACATCTGAGCCTGATTCGCATTCCATGACGGTTCCGCGTTCGTCTAGTCTGACCGCCTCTGTCAGCCTGCATAGGTCGACATGCTTGCTTCAAGGGGTGAGGCACTGATGTACCGGTTTCGCTATTGAGGTGGCGCAGGCTCGATCCTGATCGTGCATCGCACCGGCTGTCTGGCCTTGGTAGCCTTCCGTTCACAGGCGGTAATGCTGTCGCTGTTCTCACGCGCGATGTCGGCGGCACGGGTGATGCTATTCCATGCTTGCCGGTCACCGGCTTGCATCAAATGAACGCCCGCTTCCCATAATGTAGGCTCACGGACAGTGCGCGCGGCAATTCGCTCTGGTAGATGCCAGCTTTCTGGGAAGATGCGTGCCACCATACCGGGCAGCACCGCCCATATCAGCATTCCGGCGAGCAGCGCGCCGCCGCCCACCCAGGCAAGGCGGTGGCGCTGCTCGTCGGTGGTGCGGCCGGTTTTGACGATCTGGCGCAACTCGGCTGTGGCTCTATCGAGCCGGTCGCGCGCTTCGATTTGCGCAGCCTGATCGGTCCGTCGTGCCGACTGCGCGGCTGTATCAATCCGCTGCGCTAGCGTTTCCGGTGTAACCTGGAGTGCCGGGCTGGCTGCTATCTGCTGCATCTCCCCGCCGATCTCGCCAAGGGTGAGCGCGATCTTGCCCAGCGTGGCGCTATAGTCGGGCAGCACGATGTCGGCGCGTTCAGACGCCAATTGCTCGACTGCGCGGCGTAGCAGCGCGACCTCGCCCCTTAGCTGTGCAAAAGCCTGCGCCGCCGGATCATTAGGCTGCTGCGGTTCAACAAACGTCAGCAGGTCGATCTCCTTCTCATCTTTATTGTCCATCTTCCGGTCTCCTTCTACCTACTCATGCCAAGGCTACGGCCGCGCTCCAGTCCAAGCGATTGGACGAGGTCATGCGATATGCTGCTACCCAGCTCGCGCATGGGCGGTAGCGACAGGTCCAGCTTGTGGGCGTGTTCGCGCAGCACCGATTCCATCTGGGGATCGCGCTCCAGACTTTTGGCCATGACCGCCATATGCTCACCGACCTTGCGCGCGCCCTTGCTGTCACCATCGCGCTGCAACCCCTCGCGGTGTTGCTTCAATTGCTGCCAGCCTTCGACGAACCGATCAGCGCGCTGGAAGGGATCGCTGCGGATTTCAGCTTCCAACTGCATTGCCTGCATGGCGGCCTGGGTTCGTCCCCCTGCGGCCTCCTGGACAAGGTTGGGAGATTGTTTGAATGCGCTGACGAGGTCGGTAGCGGCATGAGGGCGAATAGCGTCCAGCCCCGCGCACGCCTTGTCCAGCGCCTCGCGCTGATGCGGCAACACCGGCAAACCTTGACCTTTCATGCGCCCAATGTCGACAGCAGCGCGGGCGTAGCGTTCCACCGCACGGCGCGTATCGGGCGCGCGGGTCTGCTGCCGTTCACCTTCCGGCCTGTGGGACTGGGGACGGAAGTTCGCGAACATGCCCGCCGCACGTTCATGAGCCTGTTCCTTGGGCCGGAACCCGTCAAACATACCCCGCACCTTTTCCGGCACGATCTTATGCACGATTTCGGTGACACGCTCGCGGAACGTGATGCCGCGCCGTTCGGCGAAAGCTTGAGCTGGGTCGCGCCGCTCATAATCGCTGGCCATGTCCTTGCCGCGCTCGCGTGACAGGGTGCGGGTGAGTTTTCCAGCATCGGCGAAATCGTCCTTGCCGTAATGGACCTGTACCCCGTCGCGATGTCGGGACAGCCCGACATAGGCACTGTGGCTGTCCATTCCCGGTGTGACGAGGACATGGGCACGGTCGACCGTCATGCCTTGGGCTTTATGGATCGTGGCCGCATAGCCATGATCGAATCTGCTATAGTCCTTCAGATCAAAGCCAACGCTGCGGCCATCATCAAGGCGTACAGCAAGGGATTTGTCACTGACCTGTTCTATCGTTCCCAGCGTACCGTTCTTTACTCCAAGCCCGCGTTCGTTCTTCAGGAACATCACACGGTCATTCTCGGCAAAATTGCGGTCGCCGCGCTCGACTTTCAGATGAACATCGTTGCCCAGCTCGCCACTAGCGCGCAGCCTATCGCGCACGGCTTCGTTGAGCGCCTTTACCTCATCATTGGTGTGGGTGAGAATGATGCGCGTATCGGCTGGGGCTGCGATACGTTCGCGATCCCATCGTTCGACAAGAGCACCGCGCGCCGCTTCTCGGCTTTCAGCAACATGGAGCATGCCCCGCTCGCGATATGCGCTTAACGCTTCGCCGGTTCTCCCTGTTGCGAGATGGCGGGTGGCATTGCGCTGCCAGTCCTCGCGCTGGCGGCGAATATCGGTGATCTCGACGCTGCCAACTCGTTCCCCAATCGAGCGGAACGCTGCACCGGCCTCAATCGCCTGCAACTGTTGCGGATCGCCGACCAGAACGACCTTTGCGCCCGCGTCGGCGGCATGGGAGAGAACGCGCTCCATCTGGCGCGTGCCGACCATGCCCGCTTCATCGATCACCAGCACATCGCGTGAAGTCAGATGCTCACTATCCTTGCTCCACTGATGTTCAAGGCTGGCGATGGTGCGTGACGCTATGCCGGAACCGTTCTCCAGTCCCTCGGCTGCAATGCCAGACAGCGCCACGCCGCGAACATTATAGCCAGCACTCTCCCAGGCCTCGCGCGCAACGCCGAGCATTGCGCTTTTGCCGCTCCCGGCATAGCCGACGACAACGCTCAAACCTCGCGCGTCGGTCACATGTTCGAATGCCGCGCGCTGCTCGCCGGAGAGCGCCAGACCGCGTTCCGCCGCACGAGACAATGCGCTTGTTCGTTGCTTTTCGTCCACGCGATGGCGTTCGCGCTCCGCGATCATTTGCGCGGCTTGGCTTAATCGCTGTTCCGTCTCGATCATTTCGCGGCTGGTGAAGCGATCTTCGCCGTGCCCATCTTTACCCAGCACAATCAAATCCGGCGATGTCCGCACGGCGCTCAGCACCTGATCAAACTGCTCTTTCCCGTCCGAATGCCGATGCACAAACATCGCCAGATCACGATTGGTGAAGGTCGCCTGTTGTTTGGTGATTGCATCAAGCGCGATTTCGGGGTGAGCAATAATCCGTTCGCCGTTGGTGCGCGCAATTTCGCGGTGCAGATCGATGCGATCCGGCTCGAGGCCTTCGCGATCCATGCGATGGGCGGACGCGCCGACCTGGGTTTGCGCGACAAGGTCGATGCCTTGTTCGGCCAACGAGCGATGATCGATCCGCGCGTCGATATCGAGTTCAGCAAGGCGCTGATTGACATGCTCGGCCCAGCGTTCGCGCCAGTGCTCCACCATCTCAGTGCGGTTCCAGTCACGCACCTTTGCACCGAACCCGTCTTCTCCGACTTCCCGCATGGTCAGCATGACATGGGCGTGCGGCTTAGCCATGCCGTCTGCACCAATATCCCAATGGACATTCAAATCCGCGATCATTCCGCGTGAGACGAACTCCGATTGTGCGAAGTCGCGGGCCAGCTCGATACCCTGTTGCTGAGTAAGCTCGCGCGGAATGGCAAACTCGACCTCGCGGGCAAGCTGCGCGTCTTTGCGCGCCTCTGCCGCTTCAACCGCGTTCCAAAGTTTTTCGCGGTCAGCAAACTCTTCGGGCGTGCCTTCTGGCAGCATAATCTCCGAATGAACGACGCCCGCCTTGTTGGTGAAGTCATGGTCGCGATCCAGTCGCTCGTCGTGCAGCCGCTCGGCTCCGCGATAGGCTGCTGCGGCCACGGCGCTGCGCCCGCTCGACCGGCTGATGACTTTGACGGAAAGATGGAAGATTGCCATGACGGCAATCCATCTACACGACAACGAGCACGTCGGAACGACGTATAAGCGCGCCCTCACCAGAATAAATCCTGCTCGGGACTATCCCGTATCAGGCCGTCTCGACGACTCTAGAGCATTGGAAGCGGGACGATATTATCATGGGCGCATCATCTCTCAATGGAGAACTTCGATGCGCAAACCCCGTGACTTTGATTCGGAACTGAAGACGCTTGCTGACAAGGCCAAGCAATTGAAGGAACGCCGCGTGCAGCAGCTTGGCGAACTGGTGATCGCCACAGGAGCCGATGCGACCGATGCGGAAACCCTGGCCGGTGCGCTGCTCGTCATCGCGGATACCACTGACGCCGGAAAGAAGGAGGCGTGGCGCAAACGCGGGGCAGCCTTCTTTCAAAGCAAGGCGCGTAATCGAACTACGGGAACTGATCGCGACAAGGGCAGCACTGCGCCGAATGACAGCGGCACGGCATCGGCTTGAGGCACGAAAGGCGCGAACCGACATGCGCGAATGGCAGGTCAAGCGGCGCGAACGCACGCGGCATATGATCGAGTTGGGTGGCCTCGTCGTGAAGGCAGGACTGGTCGAACTCACCGACGATGATCGCGCCACCCTTTATGGTGCGTTCCTCACTGTTGCCGCCAAGCTGCGCGGCGACGAACGCGAACAGGCGCTTGTGCTGTGGAAGCGGAAAGGTAAACGAGCGTTCGATGAGAAGTCGCTATAGCATGTCCGATTAACTGCGTCCGCCACGCGCGTTGGTTAAGTATCCCAGAATGATCTGCATCACTTCGCGATAGAGGATACCATATATGGACATTTCACCGAAACTTTAGGGCCAAATGTGGTGCATATGTTTGATACGAGTCTTGCAGAGGAAATCTGGACCAAGAAATATCGCTTCCATCCGATCGAGGGTGGCGGGGATGATACTGTACAGGCAACATGGCTACGGGTAGCCCATGCTGTTGCGGCTAATGAAGCGCCGACCGAACGGGTACGCTTTGGTCAGGAGTTTCTGGATGCGTTGACCGACTTCCGTTTCATTCCAGCCGGACGCATTCTGGCGGGTGCGGGCACGGGGCGTAATGTAACCCTATTCAACTGTTTCGTAATGGGAGAAATTCCCGATGATCTGGACGGGATCTTCATGCACTTGCGGGAAGCCGCGCTGACAATGCAGCAGGGCGGCGGAGTGGGCATGGACTTTTCTTCGATCCGTCCAGAAGGAGCCGCAGTGCGAGGCGTGGGAGCCAAAGCATCAGGACCACTAAGCTTCATGGACAGCTGGAACGCAATGTGCGGAACAATCATGGCGGCGGGTCAGCGGCGTGGCGCGATGATGGGATGTCTGCGTATCGGCCATCCCGATATCGAAGCCTTTATCGACGCCAAACGCGATCCTGCGCGTTTTCGTAATTTCAACCTGTCTGTACTGGTCAGCGACGATTTCATGAAGGCGCTTGCTAGCAATAGCGAATGGCCGCTAGCCTTTCGCGGGATCGTTCATCGCGCTGTCAGCGCGCGGGATCTGTGGCGGCGGCTGATGCAGGCCACATATGATGTCGCTGAGCCGGGTGTCATTTTCATTGATCGCGTGAATCAGCAGAACAACCTTGCCTATTGTGAGGAAATCCTCGCCAGCAATCCATGCGGAGAACAAATGTTACCGCCTTACGGCGCTTGTCTGCTTGGCTCGATCAATCTCGCCAAACTGGTGCCGCAGCCTTTTTCTGCCGCCGCTATACTGGATGAAGATGAACTGGCGGCGCTGACTACCACGGCAGTACGTTTTCTCGACAACGTCATCGACATATCACGTTACCCCTTACCGCAGCAGGAGGCAGAGGCTCGGGCAAAACGGCGCATCGGTCTGGGCGTGACCGGCCTTGCCGACGCATTGCTGTTCTGCAACGCGGCCTATGGATCGGGCCGGGCGATTGCGCTGACGCAACAATGGCTGGGCACTATCAAACGGGCATCTTACCACGCCAGCGCGCTGCTGGCAGCGGAAAAGGGTGCATTCCCGCTCTACGATCCTGTGATTCTTGATCGGCCGAACCTACGCTCGCTGAACGATGCCACGCGTGAGTTGATCGCCGAACATGGGCTACGCAACGGCTGCCTCACCTCGATCGCGCCGACAGGTACAACCTCTCTGCTCGCGGGCAATGTGTCGTCAGGAATCGAGCCGGTCTTTGCCTACAGCTACACCCGCAAGGTGCGTGAGGCCGATGGCTCGATCCGCGAGGAAGCGGTGGAGGATCATGGCTATCGCATATGGAAGCAGATGAAGGGCGAGGAAGTACCTCCGGAAGATCTGTTTGTCAGCGCCCAGTCGCTCGACCCATCCGATCATCTCGCCATGCAGGCGCCCGCGCAGGCATTCATCGATAGTTCCATTTCCAAGACGGTGAACTGCCCTGAGGACATCAGCTTCGATGCCTTCATGGACATCTATGCCGAGGCATATCACCTGGGCTGCAAGGGGCTGACGACCTATCGTCCCAACGACACTACCGGTTCGGTGCTCAGTGTCGCGGCGCCACCGTCGGCGGTGCCCAACGACATGACTGAGTTACAGCCCCGCCCGGAATCACTCCATGGCACCACCTATAAGATAAAATGGCCGGACAGTGCTCACGCAGTCTATGTTACCATCAACGACACCAACAGCGGCGGTACGCGCCGACCGTTCGAAATGTTTATCAATTCGAAAAATATGGAGCATTATGCTTGGACGCTGGGGCTGACGCGCATGATTTCCGCCGTGCTGCGGCGCGGTGGTGATATTGCCTTTGTGGCGGAGGAGTTGAAAGCCGTATTCGATCCGCGCGGTGGCGCATGGATGGGGGGGCGCTACGTTCCATCCCTCCTTGCCGCCATCGGCGATCTTTTCGAGCGGCATCTGGAGGCGCTCGACCATAGTGAGGGACCGCGACCTGATCCTGTCGAAAGCGCTTCGGCGACGGCGCGGGCCATCGTTCCGAAAATCTGCCCGCAGTGTAGTGCGGTAGCCATGCAGCGTTCCGAGGGATGCGACAAATGTCTGGAATGCGGCTATTCCAAATGCGGGTAATGGTCTCTGGTGTTCTGACTTTGCGACGTCTGAATTATGCGGCAATACCGTAGGCAAGATTGTGCATCCGTTGCAGATCGAGGATTTCGACCAGCGCGGATGAACGCGGTTGGATGATCCGCGATGTCCGTAGACGGGTAAACTCCCTGCTTACCGTCTCTTTCGTCAGACCCAAATAGTCGGCTATATCGCTGCGGCTCATCGGCAAGGGCACCAATTTTGCGTCGTGGGCTTCACCCATGCCCGTTCGCCGGTGAATATCGGAAAGAAAACTCGCCAGCCGTTCAGCCGCCGTCTTACGTCCCAGCATGACGATCCTCTGATGTGCCATAGCCAATTCACTCGCTACGCGACGGTATCGTGCATCGGCGAGCGCAGGATAGCGGCTGGCAAAGCGCTCGAACCTGCCTTTGAGAAAGCGGCACAATTTTGCATTGCTCACGGCCTCGGCACTGAAGTCATGTCTTTCACCTGCTTCCAGGCCGAAAAAATCTCCCGGAAAAAGAAAGGCGATCACCTGCCTGCGCCCGTCCAGAAGGATAGAATTGAGCTTGATAACGCCACTGGTGAGGCTGAATACGCAATCCGCTAGGTCGCCCTGATGGAAAAGTGGTTCCCCGACTGCGAGATACACATTTCCGCCTTGATTGCGAAAATCTGACAAGGTTTCGATATCGAGCGCACAGCACAAGGTTTCAGTGCTGACGTTGCAGTCTCGGCATGGATGATCTTCCGGCAACATAGCGCGTTTGGGCATGATCAACCCCTATCGAATATACTGGTGCTCGTCGCGTAACGAGAGGGCGTCCGCAATTCGAAATGATGCAGCGGAATGATGTAGATCAAGCCTCAATCATACTGGGATTAGGTGACGCGGTCGGATTGGAAAACATCTGCACGTCGCCGTCATCCCAGAAGCTGATTTCATCCGGAATGACGCGAAAACCCGACCAGAAGATCGGACATTTCAATTGCCCCGATGCTGCTATCACAGCAAAGCGCGCGAATCGACATAGAAGCACAAAACGGTTCGACAGTGGCCGCGACTGACGCGAGGCCCAGGCGCCGATCCGTGAATGGATGGGTCGACTGGCGAAATAGGCTTCGGCTTCGGCTGCATCGACCGGTTCAACGTGCCCTGTAATATGCACTTCCCGGCCTAGCTCTGGCCAAGAGAATAACAGTGCGACACATCGGTTTTCAGCGATCTCACTTGCTTTGCGGCTACCCAGATTGGTGTAGAAGGTGAATCCTCGATCATCGAACTGCTTGAGAAGAACCATGCGTACGGAAGGGCTGTCGGTTTTGCTAGCCGTAGCCAGCGCCATTGCGGACGGTTCGATTATTCCTGCAAGTTCTGCATCAGTCAGCCATTGACTGAATAGGGCTAGCGCCGTCGCCAAGTCGCTGGCGGCAGACATATTAGGCGAAGCCAGAAGTGCTCAGATAACGGTGCCCTGCGATTCCGTGCCAGAATCCGTTGGAAAAAGGCGCACCAATATGCTTTACGCTGAGCAAAGCAGCCGCCTCCGCAGCATCGGTGTGTCCCGCTATCCGGTCCTTAAATATAGTGGCCACGGCCACTATGTCTGTGCTGTGCGGCATCAGACGGTAATGGCTTATGCCAAGCGTGCGCATGTCGTCGATTTCAGCGATGAGATTGACGTAGCTGTACGATAATGTTTGTATGCCGTTTATCGCCAGCATGTTATCCCCACCAAGCGTGCGCAATGTCATGCCATCCGGGTCCTCCTTACACACAAACTGACATTCGTCTTTGGTGCGACGATGTGCGCGGGCATGATAACACCGCGCAGACAGCGCAAGAGAAGCGCGCCCGAATACCTGCACCTCTACCGTTACGCCCAAATCAACCGCAAATCTGGCCAATGCCTTCGCCGCCACTCTTGGCAACTCAACCGGCAAGGTAAAATGAACAGCGCCATGACAGGCATGATGAGCCAGCGTCCGCTCATTATATACGTTCATCATTGGCCCCACATAATGCGGGTGTCCATCGACCTCCGATAGTCCGGCAGCATTGTTGATCTCTACCGGATAATCTGTCTGACCGCACAGGTCCGTCGTTACCCGCCGCTCGCGCGGCAGGACGACTTCAGAGAGAGTAGACAGCACGACGCGTTTTCCGCCCCGCTCCAGACGCTCGATCACTTCAGGATAGTGACGTTCAAAAAAAGGGCTACGTTTGGAGCAGATAACTTCGCCGAGATAAATCACCTCGACAGGCGCTTCGTCCGCGACGCGGGCATAAAAGTCCCGCTTCTTGTCAGCATCCCAGTGGAAAAGAATCGGCCCCAGGGTCAGATTCGCAGTCATGGGGCTACCGCCATTTCTTTGTCGCGAACGCACCCTGCGTCTGCTTCTGCCCTTCGGTCAAGGAAATCAGATCAGGAACTGACGGCATTGTTTTCCCCGCTAGCGATGCGCTTATGGCTGCACGAAATGCGCTGACGACCGCGCCTACATAAGCGCGAGAGCGTTGCCTCCCCTCAATCTTGAAGGCATCAACGCCCGCGCCGATGAGGTCAGGCAGCATATCCATCAGATTGAGACTGATCGGCTCCTCAAAAGCATAATAGGGATCGGGACGCGCTGAGGCGCAATATCGTCCCTTGCATATGGTTGGATACCCGGCCTGCTCATTCGGGGCGAACCGATCAATGACATGGCAGCCCAGCCGTGCAGTGACAGACCCCGAGCCATCACGTTCAAAATGTACCTCCGAAGCAGGAGAGCAGGCGCCATCCATGTTGGTCGAGCGGCCAACCGCATAATTGGTGAGGCTGCAACGTCCCTCTACCATCAGGCCGTGATTGCCGAATATGAAGGTTTCTATCTCGCAAGGAATTTCCGATTTCAATTGACGGATTTCGTGCACTGTCAATATTCGGGGCAGGACGACGCGTCGTATGCCAAACTGTTCGCAGTAATAGCGGATGGCTTCCGGGGTGGATGCCGCAGCCTGCACGGACAGGTGCAACCTGCGGTCTGGATGATGGTCTGCCATATAGGCCGCCAGACCTATATCGGCGACAATGAACGCGTCGATGCCCAAGGCCGCGCCGATATCCGCTGCCTGCTTCCACAGGTCGAACTGACCCGCCGGAGGAAAGGTGTTCAGGGCGAGCAGCACCTTTGCTCCTGCTGTATGGGCATAGGCAATCGCAACGCCCATCTCATCTGGTGTGAAGTTCAGACCTGTGAAATTGCGTGCATTTGTGGCGTTCTGAAATCCGCAATAAACGGCGTCCGCTCCGGCATCCACGGCGGCGCGCAATGTCGCAGGTGTGCCCGCTGGGCAGATAAGCTCAGGAGCGTTCCTCACTGGCAACCATCTTTATCGCGTCGGGTAAGATGATGGCGTAGCAGTGTCCAAGCGGTCCGACTCGCTGGGCCCAGCGA
>JAGNYO010000064.1 GCA_017984895.1 Sphingobium sp.
CGAACTGCTGCCGGGGAACCGCGGCGTCGCACCGCTGATTGAGGGGATCGAGTTCGGCGCCCTACTTGGTGACAAGGCCTTCGACGCCCACTGGATCGTCGAGGACCTTGATCGGCGCGGGGCAAAGGTCGTCATCTCGCAGCATCCCGGCCGCGCCCAGAAGCTCAAAATCGACGCCGAAAAGTATAAATGGCGCCACCTCATCGAGAACTTCTTCTGCAAACTCAAAGAGTTCAAACGCATCGCCATACGCGCCTGCAAAACAGACCAGAGCTTCACCGCAATGATCTACCTCGCCGCAGCAGTCATCAACTCACGATAAATCCCCACAAGCACTAGAGTATTGGCACCCTTATGCTCGGGGAAACTGCCAGTCCGTTACGCTGGGCTACCATTGTGCTGATCCTTGTCAGGACTTATCATCATAAGCCTCTTAGTCGGTTGAGGCGGTCTGGTGCATCTGTCGCCACGCGCGAGGCGAGCGGCCCGCATGCCGCCCGAACTGTCGTGAAAAATGTCCGGCGTTGCGAAAGCCGCACGCGAATGCGATTTCTGTCACAGGCATGTGCGTGCGGGCCAGCAGTCGCTCGGCCTTCTCCATCCTGATGGTGGAGTAGATCTCCGCTATCGAACGATTCAACCTGTCCCGAAACAAGCGTTCCAGTTGCCGCACAGAAAGTCCGGCTTGCCGGGCGATATCCGCACGCGTGGCGGGTTCCTCTATCGCATGCTCCATGAACGCTAGCGCCTTGAGCACTCTCCGGTCGCTAATCGCGTATTGCTCCCGCAATAGTGAACGCTGGGGTGCGCCGCCGGTGCGCGGTTCAGTGCGGATGAACCATTCACCCACCGCCATTGACAGCGCGGTGCCATGATCGCGCTCGATCAATTCCAATGCGAGGTCTAGTCCGGCTGCGCCGCCCGCACAGGTGATCCGCCGCTCATCGATCACGAATAGGCCTGGGTCAATATCGAGGTGCGGATAGCTTTCAGCGAGCTGGGCGCGATGGTCCCAGTGGATGGTCACGCGATGACCATGCAGCAAGCCTGCCCGCGCCAGAATGAATGAGCCGCCCGATACGCCACCCAAGATGACGCTTGCTCCGGCAAGCTGGCGCAACCATGTGAGTGTCTGCCGATGATCGAAATGCTCAGGGTGGCCCGCTGCGAAAACAAGCAAAGTGTCACCTGGGAACGCACCACCCACAGCCCGATCAGCAAGAATGGTCGCGCCATTGGAGGCTGTCACCGGACTGCCATCAAGCGAGATATGGTTCCACTGATACAGCTCCTGCCCCGCCAGCACATTGGCGGCGCGAAACGGCTCTATAACCGCCGCGTAGGACATTAGAGCAAATCCGTCGATCAGCAGGAAACCAAGATGTCGCACATTTTCTCATTTGGCGTGTTTAGAGTATAATATGTCGTATATAGAATGGTAAAGCTAGGCTTTGAATGATAATTTCCCTCCAATATTCCTTTTCCTTGGCGTGCAGCATTCATGAGCCGTTACTCGATATTCCGCCTCGCGAGAGAAGCGCTTTCCGCTCATCGCAACTGGCAACCCGCATGGCGGGATGCCGCGCCCAGGTCCGCCTATGATATAATCATCGTCGGCGGCGGCGGTCATGGTCTTGCCACCGCGCATTATCTCGCAAAAGTTCATGGCATCACCAATGTCGCGGTGCTGGAGCGCGGTTGGATCGGCGGCGGCAATGCCGGACGCAACACCACGATCATCCGCTCCAACTATGGCCTTCATGGCAACACGGCTTTTTACGAATGGTCGATGAAGCTGTGGGAAGGGCTGGAGCAGGATCTCAACTACAACGCGATGGTCAGCCAGCGCGGTGTGCTCAACCTCTATCACAGCGACGCGCAGCGCGACGCCTATGCCAGGCGGGGCAATGCGATGCGCATGAACGGGGTGGACGCCGAACTGCTCGATGTGGAAGGCGTTCGGCGGATAGCACCGTTTCTCAACTTCGACAATGCGCGCTTCCCGATTCAGGGTGGGCTGCTTCAGCGGCGCGGTGGCACCGCGCGGCATGACGCAGTGGTGTGGGGCTATGCGCGCGGCGCATCGGATCGTGGCGTCGACATCATCCAGAACTGCGAAGTTATTGGCTTCCGCCGTGCCGCCGATGGACGTGTGCTGGGCGTAGAGACGACACGGGGCTTTATCGGCGCAGGCAAGGTCGGCCTCGCAGTCGCGGGGCACAGCTCGCAGGTCGCCGCCATGGCGGGATTGCGCCTGCCGATCGACAGCCATGTATTGCAGGCGTTCGTGTCCGAGGCGCTCAAGCCGGTGCTGCCTGGTGTCATCACCTTTGGCGCGGGGCATTTCTATGTAAGCCAGTCCGACAAAGGCGGACTGGTATTCGGCGGGGACATCGATGGCTATAACAGTTACGCCCAGCGCGGCAATCTGGCTGTGGTTGAGGACGTGTGCGAGGGCGGCATGGCAATCATGCCGATGATCGGGCGCGCCCGGCTTCTGCGGAGCTGGGGCGGCGTCTGCGACATGACGATGGATGGCTCCCCGATCATGGATGCGTCCCCAGTGCCGGGCCTCTATCTCAACGCCGGATGGAACTATGGCGGGTTCAAGGCGACGCCAGCGTCCGGTTGGTGCTTTGCCCATCTGCTCGCCACTGGCCAACCACATGCTACAGCCACTGCTTTCCGGCTCGACCGCTTTCACACCGGCCACATGCTCGATGAAAAGGGCATGGGTGCGCAAGCTAATCTGCATTGAGGGTCATGAGATGCGCATAGCCTGCCCCTATTGCGGAGAACGCGACGCCCACGAGTTCGTGATACGCGGCGATGCCGGTCCCATCCGTCCGGAGGCGAACGATCCGGAAGCGATGTATGACTATGTTTATCTGCGCGACAATGTGAAGGGCATGATGCGCGAACACTGGTATCATGCGCAGGGATGCCGCAACTGGCTGGTCGTCGAGCGCGATACTGTGACACATCGGATCTATGGCGCATCGCTTGCGCGGGAGGCGCGGCGATGATGAACCGCCTTCAGGGTTACGGCCTGATCGACCGGACGCAGACCCTGCGCTTTACTTTCGACTGCAAATCTTATGCCGGCCATCCGGGTGATACGCTTGCCTCCGCCTTGCTGGCAAATGGCGTGCAGCTATTCGGGCGCTCGTTCAAATATCATCGCCCGCGTGGCGTGCTGACCGCAGGGTCGGAGGAACCCAATGCGCTGGTGACCCTGCGTAGCGGCCCCCATGCCGAACCTAATAGCCGCGCCACCACCATCGAACTGTTTGATGGGCTGGAGGCCACAAGCCAGAACCGCTGGCCCAGCCTCGGTTTCGACCTGATGGCGATCAACCAGTGGGCCGCGCCATTGTTCGTTGCGGGATTTTATTACAAGACCTTCATGTGGCCCGCGAAAGCATGGGAAAAGCTCTATGAGCCGCTCATCCGCCGTGCGGCGGGCCTGGGCGCGCTCTCCGGGCTGCCCGATCCTGACAGTTATGGCCGCAATCACTTATTCTGCGATCTGTTAATCATTGGCGGAGGGCCAGCCGGGCTTGCCGCCGGGCTAACGGCAGCACGCGCGGGTTTGCGGGTTGCGCTAGTCGATGAGGATTCGCGCTTGGGTGGCAGACTGCTCGCCGGGCGGCATATGATCGACGGAAAGCCGGGCCTGGAATGGGTGGATGCTGTGATGACGGAGCTGCAAGCCCTTCCCAATGTCACTCTGCTTTCCCGTACGACTCTCTTCGGCGTCTATGACGGGCGGGAATATGGCGCGCTCCAGCGCCTCACCGATCATTTGCCCGCCGGTGCCGCTTCAGGCCCGCGCCAGTGCCTGTGGAAGATCGTCGCAAAGCAGGCATGTCTTGCGAGTGGCGCAATCGAGCGGCCGCTCGTTTGCGGCGGCAATGACCGACCCGGCGTGATGATGGCTTCGGCAGTCAGTGCCTATGTAAACCGTTATGGTGTGCTGCCAGGCAAACGGACGCTGGTATTCACGACCAGCGATAGCGGCTGGCAGACAGCGCTGGACCTGATTCACGCAGGCCACCCCCCCGTCGCGGTGGTCGAGGCGCGCGAGGCTGGCCCGCAGGCTGCCATGGTCCGGGTAATGGAGGCAGGAGTCGAGGTGTTGCTCGGCAGTCGTGTGGCGGATGTTGGCGGAGCGACGGTCCGGTGGGCGGAGGTGGTTTCGGGCACAGGTCGCCGCCGTATCGAAGTTGACTGCGTTGCGATGGCAGGCGGATGGAACCCGGCGGTCGGCCTTGGTTCCAATCTCGGTCATCGCCCAATTTGGTCGGAGGCACTGAACAGTTTTGTGATGGGAAGCGATGGCCCGCCCGGCTTGTTTGCTGCGGGTGCGGCGGCGGGCGATTTCTCTCTGGCGGGGGCGCTGGCAAGTGGCGCGCGCGCGGCGCAGCGGGCGGCGGATGCGCTGGACAGGCCTATGTTCAAGCCGTCCATTCCCTGCGCTGACGACGAGCCGCACGCGGCCCGCCCACTCTGGCATGTGCCGGAGGCGTGCAGCAAAGCCTTCGTCGATTTCCAGCATGACGTAACCGTTTCCGACGTCAGCCTCGCCGCGCGCGAAGGTTTCACCGCGATCGAGCATCTGAAGCGCTATACCACACTCGGTATGGCGACCGATCAGGGCAAGACTGGGCAACTGAATGCCCATGGCGTGCTGGCAGAAGTGCTGGGCAAGCAGATATCCGAGGCGGGGACGATCCTCTCCCGCCCGCCCTATCATCCGGTAGCGATCGGCGCGTTCGCCGGGCCACATCGCGACGCAGATTTCCGTCCGACCCGTTATACTGCCGGGCACGCCTGGGCAATTGAGCAGGGCGCGGTATTCGTGGACACAGGGCAATGGAAGCGCGCGCAATGGTTCGTGCAACCAGGCGAGACGCACTGGCGGCAATCCGTAGACCGGGAAGTGTGCGCCGTTCGCAACGCCATTGGCCTGTGCGATGTATCGACTCTGGGCAAGATCGACGTGATGGGGCCGGATGCTGGCGTGCTGCTCGACCGTCTTTACATCAACACCTTCTCCGCCTTACCCGTCGGCAAAGCGCGCTATGGCGTGATGCTGCGCGAGGACGGCATGGTGATGGACGACGGCACAACGACGCGCCTCGCCGAGGATCATTTCTACGTCACCACCACGACCGCGAACGCCGCCCGGGTGATGCAGCATATCGATTTTGCGCGACAGGTGCTTTGGCCCGAGCTTGATGTGCAGGCAACCTCTGTCACTGAGCAGTGGTCGACTTATGCGTTGGCCGGGCCGCGCTCGCGGGAGCTGGTGCAGCGCGTGTTTCCGGCCGTCGATCTTTCAAATGAGGGCGTCCCGTTCATGGGCGCGGTCGAGGCGCGGTGGCAAGGCGAAGTCGCGCGGATATTTCGGCTCTCCTTCTCTGGCGAGCTGGCTTACGAGCTTTCCGTGCCTGCCCAAGTCGGCGATATTTTTGTACGTGCGATAGCTGAGGAAGGCAGGCCGCTTGGGCTGACGCCTTATGGCACCGAGGCACTGGGTGTGCTGCGGATCGAGAAGGGGCATCCCGCCGGGAATGAATTGAACGGCATCACTACCGCCACCGATCTAGGCATGGGGCGGATGATGTCGAAGAAGAAGGATTATATCGGCCGTGTGATGGCCGATCGGCAGGGATTGACCGATCCGGCGCGCCCGGTTTTGGTGGGGCTGCGGCCCGCTAATGGGCACGATCCGATCCGAGCGGGTGCGCATCTGCTGACCAAGGGCATGACAGGCATTGCCGCCCACGATCAGGGCTATGTGACTTCCGCAGCTTTTTCGCCGACGCTGGGTCACCCCATCGCGCTGGCGCTTCTCGCACATGGTCCTGAGCGCCACGGCGAGGAGATCGTCGTCCATGATCCCGTGCGCGAGGGCGATGTGCTCGCAGTGGTGTGCGATCCTGTATTCGTCGATCCCTTGGGAGTGCGCGTTCGTGGCTGACCAACCAATGACACTCCGCCCGCTTACCAGGCATGGCCTCGCGACCGTGATGGCGCGCAAGGGCATCGCGGGTGACGCCATTGCCGCCGTGCTGGGGATGGAGGCACCTTCTGGACCTTGCATTGAGGCATATGGCGCCCGCACGCTGATCGGCACCGGACCGGGCGTGTGGCTGCTGAAGGACGAAGTCGCGGGACCGGATTGGGCGGCGGAGGTTGCGCGTGCGCTGGCGGGCCTTGCCTCGATCAGTGATCAATCCTCCGGCTACGCGCTGTTCGAACTGGCAGGGCCGTGCGCCCGCTCTGTGCTCCAGTCCGGCCTTGCGATCGACATGCACCCGCAAGCCTTCCCGCAAGGCCACGCTGCTACTTCAGTAATCGCGCATATCGGCGTCATCCTGTGGTGCGTCGGTCCGGACATCTTCCATCTCGCAACTTTCCGCAGCTATGCTACGGACTTCCGCCACTGGCTCGATCACGCCAGCCAGCACATCGCCTGAAGGCAAGAGGGGCCTGATGACCTACACCAGTTATACGCTCGCACTATCATGCCCTAACCGCCCAGGTATTGTCTCCAGGGTCAGCACGCTCTTGTTCGATTGCGGAGGCAATATCACCGAGGCCCACCAGTTCGACGACGCTGAAACAGGGCGGTTTTTCATGCGACTCGTGTTTACGCTGGCCGACGCGACGATAGTATACACGCTCAGGAAACAGCAGGAAGCTCTGGCGCGGGAGCTTGGCATGACATGGTCGCTGCGTGATCGCTCCGAGCGGCGCAAGGTGCTGCTACTTGTCAGCAAGTTTGACCACTGCCTCATCGACCTGCTCTACCGAACGAGGATCGGCGAGCTGACTATGGATATCGTGGGCATCGTCTCCAACCACTCGCGTGAGGTGTATCGCGCAGCGGATTTCGGGGACACGCCCTTTTTCCATCTGCCGATCTCCAGGGAGACGAAGCCCATGCAGGAGGCGCAAATCAAGGACGTGATCGCCCAGACGGGCGCGGAACTGGTCGTGTTGGCACGCTATATGCAGGTGTTATCGGACGATCTCGCCGCGTTTCTCGGAGGGCGCTGCATCAACATTCACCACAGCTTTCTGCCTGGCTTCAAGGGCGCCAAGCCCTATCATCAGGCGCACTCCCGTGGCGTCAAGATGATCGGTGCGACAGCGCATTATGTAACCGCCGATCTCGATGAAGGGCCGATCATTCATCAGGATGTCGAGCCGATCAGCCATGCCGACAGCCCGGACGATCTGGTCCGCAAGGGCCGCGACATCGAGCGCCGCGTGCTGGCGCAGGCGGTGCGTTATCATCTCGAGGACAGGGTGCTTCTCAACGGATGCAAAACGGTGGTTTTCCGGGATTGAGCCTGGTCCTCTTGACAAGGCGGGCGCACGGAGAAAGGTTGCATGCCCCGCTACACGAGGATCAGCGTCATTCCATCGCCCAAAAACACCCCCGTTTCCGCGCCAAGCCTTGACGCCGAAACAGGCTCCCTAGCGCCGCATCAACCCGAGCGCAGTCTCGAACGCGCGCTCGGACAGCAGATTCGCCTGATCCGGCGGCAGCATGATCTGTCCGTCGCTGATCTCGCGGCATCTGCGGGTATCTCCAACGGTATGCTGTCCAAGATCGAGAATGGTGGCATTTCGCCCTCGCTCTCTACCCTCCAGGCGATTTCAGCAGCGTTGCAGTTACCGTTATCCTCATTGTTTGCGTCTTATGAAGAGCGTCAGGACTGCTCCTATGTTCCCGCGGGGCAGGGGCTTAGGATCGATCGGCGCGGCACCAAGGTGGGGCATATCTACCATCTGCTCGGTCATGTGCTGCGCGGCGATGTCGTCGTTGAGCCATATCTGATCACCTTGAGCGAGAATGCGGCCGCGCACACCAGTTTCCGCCACAGCGGAATTGAATTCATATATATGCTCCAGGGGCAGTTGCGATACCGCCACGGGTCGGAGAACTATGACCTGAAACCGGGAGATTCGCTGCTTTTTGACAGCAGCGCCCTGCATGGGCCAGAGGACATCAGTGATGCCGAAACCCGCTATCTTTCGATCATCATTTATCCCCGCGAGCCTGCCTGAAATCAGCGTGTGGAATATTTCTTTATAGGAAATTTTTATTCTCTTTAGTTGACATTCGCAATTAACGCCGCCTATCTGTCCGACGAACCCGATCATGATGAGGACAGGATATGTGTGGAATCGTTGGGCTGTTTATCAAGGATCCGGCGCTTGAGCCGCAGCTGGGCGCCCTCCTTGCAGGCATGCTGGAGGTGATGACCGATCGCGGACCCGATAGCGCCGGATTCGCTGTTTACGGCGAAGGCGGCGAGGGCATGGTGAAGCTGACGCTGAGAGGCGACAATCTTGCAGATTTAGCCGGAGAGATCGGCGTAGAGAGCGTGTTGCGCGATACTCATCTGGTGCTTCATGTCCCTGCGCAGGATGAAGAGCGTGTTCGCGCATGGCTCGCGCTCAATCGTCCGGATATCGCGATCACAGGCGCGGGCCAGCGCATCGAACTCTACAAGGAAGTGGGTTTGCCCGCTGAAGTCTCGGGCCGCTTTGCGCTGGAAACGATGGCAGGAACTCACGGCATCGGCCATACCCGGATGGCAACCGAAAGCGCGGTGACCACAGCGGGGGCGCACCCGTTCTCGACTGGCGCGGACCAGTGCCTTGTTCATAACGGCTCGCTTTCCAACCATCGTAGCCTCCGCCGCATGCTTGAGCCGCAGGGTATCCGGTTCGAGACTGATAACGATAGCGAGGTCGCGGCAGGCTATCTGAGTTGGAAGCTACGTGAGGGCGCAACCTTGGCGGAGGCTCTGGAAGCGAGCCTCGACGATCTCGACGGCTTCTTCACCTTTGTCGTCGGCACCGAAAACGGCTTCGCCGTGCTGCGCGATCCCATTTCCTGCAAGCCTGCGGTGATGGCGGAAACCGATCAATATGTCGCCTTCGGATCGGAATATCGCGCGCTGGTTGGCCTGCCCGGAATTGAGAGTGCCCGCGTATTCGAACCAGAGCCTGCCCGCGTCTATGCCTGGGAGCGCAACTGATGGAGTTCGCGGACACAATCACAGTCGATCTTGCCGTAACCAGCCGGCGCGCGCTTAACGCTGCTCTGCATGCACTGGAAGGAAAGACCAATGAAACGCTGTGGCGCGTGGAAAATCCGGCGGGTCAGCACGCGCTGGCGGTCGGCCTCGATGCTCCCGTCACCTTAGAGATTGCGGGGCATGCCGGATATTACTGCGCGGGAATGAACAGTCAGGCGACGGTGATTGTCAAGGGCAATGTCGGTGTTGGTGTTGCCGAGAACATGATGTCCGGCACCGTCCATGTGAAGGGCGATGCAAGTCAGGCGGCGGGCGCTACCGCACATGGCGGGTTACTCGTGATCGAGGGCAATGCTTCGGCGCGCTGCGGCATTTCTATGAAAGGCATCGATATTGTCGTCAAGGGGTCGATTGGACCGATGAGCGCCTTCATGGCCCAATCCGGCAGGCTGGTCGTGCTGGGCGATGCGGGCGATGCGCTGGGCGATTCCATATATGAAGCAAAGCTGTTCGTGCGCGGTGTGGTTGAGGGCCTTGGCACCGACTGTATCGAAAAGCCGATGCGCGACGAACACGTGGTGGAGCTGCGCGAACTGTTGAAGGCGGCAGGTGTCGATCAGAGCGTCCGCCCCGAAGAGTTCAGGCGCTACGGTTCAGCGCGCACCCTCTATAATTTTCACGTCGATAACGCCGCGGCCTACTGAGGATATCATTATGGACATTTCCCACATTCCCCAGACCCTTCCGCGTTCCTCGGCCACCTTTGACCCGCACACGCTCTCGGAAATCCGGCGCGCGGCCGCGACTGGAATCTATGACATCAGGGGTGGTGGAACCAAGCGCGTGCTGCCCCATTTCGATGACCTGCTATTCCTTGGTGCATCGATCTCCCGTTATCCGCTTGAGGGCTATCGCGAGAAATGCGCGACCGATGTCTGGCTCGGCACCCGCTTCGCCAAAAAGCCGATCCACCTTAAAATTCCCGTCACCATTGCGGGCATGAGCTTCGGTGCACTGTCGGGTCAAGCCAAGGAAGCGCTGGGACGCGGCGCCTCTATAGCCGGCACGTCCACAACCACTGGCGATGGCGGCATGACGCCAGAAGAGCGTGGCCAGTCGGAAACGCTGGTCTATCAATATCTGCCATCGCGTTACGGCATGAACCCTGAGGATTTACGGAAAGCGGATGCGATCGAGGTTGTCATCGGACAGGGCGCCAAACCGGGCGGCGGCGGTATGCTGTTGGGCCAGAAAATATCCGATCGCGTTGCCAGCATGCGTAATCTCCCCAAGGGCATCGACCAGCGCTCGGCGTGCCGCCATCCAGACTGGACAGGCCCGGACGATCTTGAAATCAAGATCGAAGAGCTGCGCGAGATCACCGACTGGGAAAAGCCGATTTATGTTAAAGTTGGCGCCACCCGCCCTTATTATGATGTCGCTCTTGCAGTAAAATCCGGGGCGGATGTCATCGTGCTGGATGGCATGCAGGGCGGGACGGCTGCGACGCAGGAAGTGTTCATCGAGCATGTTGGCATCCCGATTCTCGCCGCCATCCGTCCTGCCGTGCAGGCATTGCAGGATCTCGGTATGCACCGCAAGGTGCAGCTCATTGTGTCAGGCGGCATACGTAATGGCGCAGATGTCGCAAAAGCCTTAGCACTCGGCGCCGATGCCGTCGCCATAGGCACAGCGGCCTTGGTCGCTCTGGGCGACAACGACCCGGCGCATGAAGCAGAATATCGCGCGCTCGGCACAACCGCCGGATGCTATGATGACTGGCATGAGGGACGCGATCCCGCAGGTATCACTACACAAGACGCGGATCTGGCTGCCCGGCTTGATCCGGTTGCAGCGGGACGACGGCTCGCCAATTATCTCTCTGTCCTGACGCTGGAGGCGCAAACCATCGCGCGCGCGTGTGGCAAGAGCCATTTGCACAATCTGGAGCCGGAAGACCTCGTCGCGCTAACCATAGAGGCCGCAGCGATGGCGGGCGTTCCGCTCGCTGGCACAGACTGGATACCGGGCAAGGGGCAATTTTGATGACCTAGCATTTCTCGATCCGGCAGATGGATCAAGTTCGCAGGCAAGTGGCATAATGGCGGGGCGAAAAGAGGCACACTCAGCCCCCTTCCGGGGAGAACGCACATGAGTATTGATCTGGCCGAAGCGGCCAAAGCGAAATCGATCAAATATTTCCTGATTTCCTATACCGATCTGTTCGGCAACCAGCGCGCGAAGCTGGTTCCCGCGTCGGCGATAGGTGGCATGCAAAAGGCAGGCGCTGGCTTTGCGGGTTTCGCCACCTGGCTCGACATGACGCCTGCCGACCCAGACCTCTTCGCCATGCCCGATCCAGATAGCCTGATCCAGTTACCATGGAAGCCGGAGGTCGGCTGGCTCGCCGCAGATCTCTGGATGGATGGTAAGCCTGTCGAGCATGCGCCGCGCAATACTTTGAAGCGTGAAATCGCCAAGGCCGCGTCCCTCGGCTATCAGATGAAAACAGGAGTTGAATGCGAATTCTTCCTGATTACGCCCGATGGTACGGCGATTGCGGATACCGCAGACAGCCAGTCCAAGCCCTGCTATGATCAGCAGGCGCTTATGCGGCGCTATGATGTCATTACCGAAATTTGCGATGCGATGCTCTCGCTCGGTTGGCAGCCCTATCAAAACGATCATGAGGACGCCAATGGCCAGTTCGAAATGAACTGGCATTACGACGACGCGCTCGTGACGGCGGACCGACAGGCTTTCTTCAAATTTATGGTAAAGTCGATCGCCGAGACGCATGGGTTACGCGCCACCTTTATGCCCAAGCCATTTTCGAAGCTGACCGGCAATGGCTGCCATATGCACGTGTCGTTGTGGAAAGGAAGCGAGAACGCCTTTGAGGATGCGAGCGCGTCTCAAGGCTTGTCCTCCGTTGGCCTCGCCTTTATCGGCGGCATCATCCACTCAGCCGATGCGCTGGCAGCCTTCCTCAATCCCACCGTCAACAGTTACAAGCGGATCAATGCGCCGCGCACCGCATCAGGTGCAACATGGGCGCCCAATTCGGTGACATGGACCGGCAACAACCGCACACACATGATCCGCGTGCCCGAGGGTGATCGCTTCGAGCTGCGCCTCGCCGATGGTGCGACCAACCCGTATTTGATGCCCGCCGCTGTGCTTGCTGCGGGACTGGATGGCATCACACAAGGCCGCGATCCTGGCAAACGGCTCGACATAAACATGTATACTGACGGGCATCTGGTGGGAGACGTCAAGAAACTGCCCCTCAACCTGCTCGATGCGTTGCGCGCGCTCGAAGCGTCCGATGTTATGACGGCGGCGCTCGGTAAAACCGTGCCCGCTTATCTCAAGCTCAAACAGGGCGAGTGGAACGAATATGCCGCTCACCTGACAGATTGGGAGCGCGCCAACACCCTTGACTGCTGATGCACTGGCTAACGAATATACATCTCTCAATGTCCGCGTTGACGATTTGTCTGAAATGCCACGAGCGTTCTTTTTATATACTTTGATTATGCTGGTTCGATATTCTGCTCACGAGGGATCGCGCGTTTTCGTGATCAACCAGGTGACTGGACTCAATCAAGGCTTACCTGTGAAGGACGCATAGTGTGCATTTTGTCGATCATCGACGAGGCCAGCAGGGAGTGTATAGCATTGTCCGTGAGGTAAGAGCTTCGAAACAAGATGTGCTGGCCGCCGCTTACCGAGTTGTTCGTCACGCGCGGGCCTCTGGCAGATATCCTTTGAGAGAATAAACCGGAGTTTATCGCCAACGTCATGCAAGAGTGGTTGGCTAAGATCGCCCTACTGTGGTCTAGAAAAACAGATTACGCTCCGCATTCAGCGCCTCGCGAAATTGAGGGGCCGCGATCGCAATTATCCTTTCGATGCGTTGCGCAATCGTGGTGCAGCGCAAATCCGCGATACCATGTTCGGTTACAACAAAGTCAATTTCCGAACGGGCACAGGTCACTGTGTCCACCCGCGGACGAATCCGGCTGATTGTGCCGTGTGCTGCGGTTGATGGCAGAGCGATGACCGAAAAGCCGCTGGTCGACCGGGTTGCGGCATGCATAAAATCGACCTGGCCACCCACCCCGCCAATATATCGCCCGTTGGCGAACTCGGCATTTGCCTGACCGGAAAGATCGACCTCGACCGCTGCGTTGACGGCAACGAGGTTGTCGATTTGGGTCAGCGTGGCGGCACTATGGGTATGGGAATAGGGGCGGAGATGAATATTCGGGTTGCAATGGGCGTGATCGAACATTTTCCGCGATCCGAACAGGCCGGCCGTGACTGAAATGCCGGTATCGATAGCCTTGCGGGAATTGGTGACCGCGCCTGTCAGGATCAGGTCAATCATACCGTCTCCGATCGCGCCGGAATGGATACCGAGGTCACGGTGATCAGCAAGACAGCCAAGCATGGCGTCAATGGTCCCACCAATGCCAACTTGAAGGGTAGCGCCATCCGGGATGAGCGACGCTACATTATGGCCGATCGCTTTTTCGACCCCGGTGGGCGGTATGGACGAAAGCTCGGCCAGCGGTTCACGGGTTTCAATAATCAGGGCGGCTTTTGAAAAATTCGGCAGAGGTTCGCCATAGGTCCATGGCGCCAGTGCGTTGATCTCGACCAGAACCACGCGCGCTGCCTCGATCGCCGCTCGCATATAATCGTCGGTCGGACCCATGCTATGAGTGCCGTCTGAACCCTTTGCACTGATCTGTACGACGGCTACGTCGCACCGTATCGCGCCTTCGCGCAAGGCGCTCGCAATCCGGGAGATCGGGCTTGGAATGACCTGAAGGTCGCCGCTCTCCGCGAGCGGACGGGTCGTGCCCATGGTGCCATAGCTGGTGATCGACAGACCATCGACATTGCCGACGCGCAACGTATCAGAAAAGGCCGCGCCGACGAATACACCCCCCAGTTGAAGCTCTTTGCGATTTTCTACTATCGCGCGGGTCAGCGTCAACGGTTCGCCCGCCGCCTGCCCCCAGACGACATGATCGCCGGGTCGCAAAACGCGCTTCAGTTCTTCAGAAATATTGATGGAATTTCCCCTGAAAAGTCCCGCAAGGTCGCTGCTTCCCTAGGGTCAGGACTCATAGCCAGAAGAGGACAGTGGCGGCGAGAGCGATGGCGGAGAGGAAGACTGTTGGGCATCTGTCGTAGCGGGTTGCGACGCGACGCCAGTCCTTGAGGCGGCCAAACAT
>JAGNYO010000093.1 GCA_017984895.1 Sphingobium sp.
CATGATAACGCCGACGATATGCAAAGGGCCCCGATCGGGGTCCTTTGCATATCGCATCGCCTCACCATCAATGGCCTGCTTTTACTCCGCCACACTGGCCTGAAATCCAACCGCCGTTGACAGTCGTATGGCGCCTTCGGCACTCGCGCCCACATTTCAGCAACTCGAAACCGCACTAGATGAGGCGAAAAATGGACTCACCCCACAAGCTGCTTGATAGCTCGATGGACGGGCTGGAGGCTGATGGCCGCCTGCGCCTGCCGCCAAATGTAACGACGCTGATGGCGGAGGATTTGCGCGCCAGGCTGGTGCTCGCCGCCGATCATGAGGCTGCGATCCTGATCGACGCCGCTGAGACAGTGAGCATCGGCCAGGCGGCGCTGCAACTGCTGATCGCCGCCCGCCATGAGGCGGACCGCATGAACATTCCGTTCGAGATTGAGAACGCGCAGGAACCGCTCATCAAGCGGATCGAAGCATTGGGGCTGATCGAAATACTAGGCCTCACCGGAAAAGAGAGAAGGGTGCAATGAGCAAACTCATACTCACGGTCGATGACAGCGCGAGCATGCGCATGCTCTTGAAGGTGTCGCTCACCGCGCAAGGCTATGCCATTCAGGGCGCGGAGGATGGCGCCAAAGGGCTGGACCGGATGAAGGAGCTAGATCCCGATCTGCTCATCACGGACATCAACATGCCGCAGATGGACGGGTTCGAGCTGATCGAGGCGGTGCGTGCCCTGCCTGAGTTTCGCGGCACACCGATCCTCGTTCTTTCCACCGAATTCTCGGAAGAGAAAAAATCCCGCGCCCGCACTGCCGGGGCAACGGGCTGGATCACCAAACCCTTTGACGCGGAAAAACTGGGAGCGGCGATCCGCCGGGTATGCTCATGAGCGATGACAAGGAGCTGGACGAAATCCAGGCGATCTTCTTCGAGGAATGCACCGAAGGTCTGGCAACTGCCGAGACAGGGCTGACTGCCTTTGCCAATGGCGACATATCGGCCGATGTGATCGCGGGCGTGTTTCGCGCGGTGCACTCGATCAAGGGCGGGGCCGGCGCATTCGGCCATGATGCCCTGCTCACCTTTGCTCATGCGTTCGAGAATGTTCTGGACCGGGTGCGGGCGGGAGAGATCGCGGCAACCGCAGACATTGGCCAGCAATTGCTGAGCGCATTCGACACCCTCTCCGATCATGTATCGGCAGCAATGGGCCGGGCGGATGTGCCGCAGGATAATGCAGCGCTCGAAGGATTAAAGACCCTGCTCGCTCTACCGATGAAGGGCCCTTCCCCCACTGCCGAGGCGCCCGCACAGGATAGCGCAGAGGCGGATGAGTTCGGCTTTGTGCCAGTGGCAGTGGAACTGCCCGATTTCGATGCGCCTGCTGCTTCCACCCCGTTGGAAGAAAAGGCTGATGGAATATGGCGCATCGCCTTCGCGCCCTCTCGTGCCGCTATGGCGAACGGCGCGGAGCCATTGCTCGTCATCCGCGAGCTGGAGCGGATGGGCGCCCGCGTGGTCAATACGGACATCACGAAGCTTCCTTCCCTGAGAGAACTGGAGCCGGAACAAGGCTATATCCGGTGGGATCTATTGATCGACGGGACGATCGAGCAGCAGGAGCTGGACGAATGTTTCGATTTCGTCGCGCCGGACAGTTTGATCGAATATTATCGCGATGGCATGGTGCCCCATGCCAGCCCCACACCGCAGGAAACAACGGTCGCTTATGCTGGCATCGATGATAGCGCCGCAGCGCGGACGGAAGAGGCACCGGAAGCCGGGGGAGAGGCTCAGATGCCTCCGCTGCTATCCGTCGTTCCACCGCCCGCTGCCTCGCCTTCAGCTCTCTCCACAGGCGAGGCGAAGGTGCTCGACGCAGCGGTCCAGACCATCCGTATCGACGTGACCCGACTCGATATGCTGCTCAATCTCGTAGGCGAGTTGGTGATCCGCAATTCCATCCTTAACGACCGTCTGGCGGCGGAGGATCAGGAGCGGGTCGAGCTACCGCAACTGGCTCGTCTCACGCGCGAGATTCAGGATAATGTCATGTCGCTGCGCGCCCAGCCGATCCGGCAGGCATTCAGCCGCGTGCCGCGTATCGTGCGGGAACTGTGCGCCGCTACCGCCAAGCAGGTCAATCTGGAGGTGCAGGGCGAAGGCACCGAAGTCGACAAAAGCGTGATCGAGAAGATTGGCGAGCCGCTCACTCACATGATCCGCAACGCTATCGACCATGGCCTCGAAAGCCCCGAGGAGCGGATAACCGCTGGCAAAGATCCGGTCGGCACGGTGCGCCTCTCCGCCGAGCAAAAGGGCGCGCGTATTGTCATCCGCGTGTCGGACGACGGGCGCGGGATCGACCGCGAGCGGGTGCGCGCCAAGGCAATAGAGAAGGGCATCGTTGCGGCCGATGCGCCGTTGTCTGATGAAGATATCGACAATCTCATCTGCGCGCCGGGTTTCTCGACGGCGGAAACGATCTCCAATATATCCGGCCGGGGCGTCGGCATGGATGTCGTGCGCACCAATGTCGAGGCGCTCGGCGGGCGGATAGAGATTAGCTCTACGCCGGGGCAGGGCACCAGTTTCACGATGGTCCTGCCACTCACGCTTGCCATTCTGGATGGCATGATCGTGCGTATAGATGGCCAGCGTTATGTCGTTCCGCTGGCGCATGTGGTAGAATCCATCAGGCCTGATCCGGGCCAGGTGAAAGCGCTGTCTCCTACCGCTGAGGTAATAGATCTGCGTGGGAGCTATGTGCCGGTTCGCCGAGTGAGTGACATCTTCGGCATCTGTGCCAACGATCGGCGCAGCCCTGAAGAGAGCCTCGTCATCATCGCTGAGAGCGACATGGCTGGCTGCATCGGCCTGATGGTCGATACCATAGACGACCGGCGCGAGCTGGTAGTCAAAAGCCTCGACCAGAATCTCTACCCCATTAACGGTCTGTCAGGCGCGACCATCCTTGGCGACGGCTCGATCGCCCTCATCCTTGATATCGACGCGCTTGTCTCGGCCGCCAATTCGTCGGGCGCGCGCTTTACCCTGAAAGGAATGGCAGCATGAACGACGTGATAAACACTGACGCAGCCACCGCATCGCAGGATCTGAAGATCGTCACCTTCACCCTGTGCGGTCATATGTTTGGTATCGCCATGACATCTCTGCTCGAAATCCGCGAGTGGGAGGAGCCGACCCCGCTGCCCGGCGTGCCGCATTATGTGCGAGGCGTCACTAACCTGCGTGGCAATGTGGTGCCCGTCGTCGGCCTGTCCGAGCGGCTGGGCTGGCCACCCAGCGAGACGCATGCGCGCTCGTGCACCCTGGTCGTGAATATCGCCGGCAAGCAGGCGGGCTTTCTGGTCGATGAGATGAACGACATCGTCACCATCAACATGGCCGAGATCCAGCCACCCCCGGCACTGGACGGCGCGGATACCAGTATGATCTGCGGTCTGGTGCGAGTGGTGGATCGCAGTGGAGACAGCGCCGAACGGGATCAGGCGGAGAATAACGCGATGGTGCTCCTCATCGACGTGCCGGCCTTGAGCCTCACCCGTCATCTGGATGCCGCCGCATGAACCAGTTCACCCCTGTTGATCGTGATTCCCTCTGGGGCGTGGCCTCCCTGAGCGATGGCGAGTTCCGCGAGATCGCGGCGATGCTACATCAGGAAGCACGCATTTCCTTGACACCGCAGAAGGCAACGCTGGTCCGATCGCGCCTGTCGCGGCGGTTGCGGGAACAGGGGTTGAAAAGCTTTTCCGACTATATTGCGCTGGTGCGACGCGACCTCGCCGAGCGGCGGCAGATGATCGAGCTGCTGACCACCAATCACACCCATTTCTTCCGCGAGCAGCATCATTTCAACCATCTTCACAAGGAGATGGTGCCCTTCT
>JAGNYO010000012.1 GCA_017984895.1 Sphingobium sp.
TTGGGGAAATAGGGCTGCAACCGAACCATCTGCTCATCCGTCAGCCAATACAAATCACTCATCTTCAGTCTCCTCGCAGAGCCTGAATCAGATTGCGCCTTACAAATCAATAGGTCCTGACCCTAAGGGTTCCGTGATTCCGGGGCGCCACGCGCACCGTCGCGAAAACGAGTTCTGATTGATGAAGTTGAACTGCTCCCATTTCCTTGGCGCCTTCGTGCATATCGCCACCCGCACCGGCATCGAGACGACGCAGGACGAGCTGCGCCGCGTCTATGCGCTGGTGGAGGACGAGGCACCGGCCGAGACGCTGATCGGTATGGCGCGCGAGTTGGGCATAGAGCTTCGCCCGATGCAGATCGAATGGCGCTCTATCACGCAATTGCAGGGTGCATTCCCGGCGATGCTGATGCTGCGCGACGGCAGTTTCCTCATCGCGGAGGGCATGGTGGCCGATACGCCGCAAGGCCCGGTCATCCTCGCGCGGGATGCCGGCGCCGGCGCGGATGAAGTGGACATAGCGCTCGATCAGCAACGGTTCGAGCGGCTGTGCACTGGCGATGTGATCCTCGCCAAGCGACACTATCGGCTTAACGAGAGCGCCCAGCCGTTCAGCATGCGCTGGATCGTCTCGCAATTGCTGCTCGAAAAGACGGTGCTGCGCGACATCGGCCTCGCCTCGATCATCATGACTGTTTTCTCGCTGTTTCCGCCGGTTCTTTCGATGATTGTGCTCGATCGCGTGATGGTGAACCACAGCTATTCGACACTGGCGGTGATGTGCGGCGCTGTGGTGCTACTGATCGTGTTCGAGATGATCGCGGGCTATTCGAGGCGGCTCTATATGGAGGTGATGGCGACGCGCATAGACGGGCGGCTGAGCCTCTATCTGCTCGACCGGATGCTGAGCCTGCCGCTAGACTTTTTCGAGCGCAACCCCACTGGTCTTATCCAGTCTAAGCTCAGCAAGATCTATCAAATCCGCAGCTTCCTCACCGGCAAGCTGCTGCAAACCGCGCTCGATCTCGTGGTGGTAGCAATCGTGGTGCCGATCCTGTTCTTTCTGAACTGGGTGCTGACGCTCACGGTGCTGGGCCTCGCCTGCATGCTCGCGTTCATCGTCTATTATTACGCGGAGGTGGTGGGCAAGCGGTTCAAGGCGGTCGTCGCGGCGGAGCAGCGCAAGAACACCCATCTGGTCGAGAGCATTTACGGCATCAAGACCATCAAATCGCTCGCGCTCGAAGGGCGCAGGCGCGGTGAGTGGGATGCGCGCGTCGCGCAATCCGTCGAGGCGCGGTTCGCGCTGGGCCGCACCGCCAATATCCCGCAGACCATCTCCGTGCCGTTCGAACGGCTGATCTTTTCGGGTACGTTCCTGTTGGGCGCTTATCTCACATTGGTAGACCCCAGCGCGTTTCAGGCCGGCTCGCTGATGGCGTTCATCATGCTCGGCAATCGCGCGACCCAGCCGATCATCCAGCTCGCGCAATTGATGCAGGACTATGGCGAGATCAAGGAAGCGATCGAGGAAGTCGGCTCGGTGGTAAATGCCCAGCCGGAACTGACGCGCATCGGCACGGGCCTGCGCCAGCCGATCTCCGGCCAGCTCACCTTCTCCGATGTCAGCTTCCGCTATGCGCCGGGCGCGCCACTGGCGCTTGATGAGGTGAGCTTCGACGTGCCGACCGGCACGTTCCTCGGCGTCATGGGGCGCTCCGGCTCCGGCAAGACCACCATCACCCGCCTGTTGCAGGGGCTGAACCCGCAATATGAGGGCATCATCAAGGTCGATGGCATGGACCTGCGCGAGATCGACCTTCAGCATCTGCGCACCTGCATCGGCGTCGTGGGGCAGGAGAATTTCCTGTTCAGCGGCACGATCCGCGAGAATATCGGCATCGCGAAGCCGCACGCGAGCTTTTCCGAGATCGTCCGCGTCGCCCAGCTCGCAGGCGCAGAGGAATTTATCGAGCGCCTGCCCCAGGGCTATGACACGATGCTCTCCGAGGGCGCGGCGAACCTGTCGGGCGGCCAGCGCCAGCGCCTCGCCATCGCGCGCGCGCTGATCCTCGATCCGCCGATCCTGATCCTCGACGAGGCGACATCGGCCTTGGACGCGGAATCGGAAGCAATCATCAACGCCAACCTGATGCGCATCGCGCAGGGGCGCACGATCATCTGCGTGTCGCACCGGCTCGCGATGCTGGTGGCGGCGGACAAGATCCTCGTGCTGGAGAAGGGGCGGCTGGACGACATCGGCTCGCACCGCGAGCTGCTCCTCCGCAACGAGATCTACCAGCACATGTGGCACACGCAAAACCGTTCAACCGAGGCAATGAATTTTGACCGCATCGCAATCCCTCATCATCAGTAGTTCGGGCGGGGCGGCCAACCCGGTCGCGGTGTTCCAGTCGGAGACGCAGGCCGTAATGGCGCGCGCGCTCCCGGCGCGGACGTTCAGCTTCATGTATGTGCTATCGGGCATGCTTCTGCTTTCGGTGCTGCTGATGGCGGTGGTGTCGCTCGACCGTGTGGTCGAGGGGGGCGGCAAGATCGTGCCGCTTGATGGATCGCTGTTCGTGCAGCCGCTCGACCGCTCGATCATCCGGGAGATCAAGGTGCGCGAGGGGCAGGTGGTGCGCAAGGGGCAAGTGCTCGCAACGATGGACCCCACCTTCGCCAAGGCCAATCTCGACCAATATGAGCTGCGCGGCGTTGCCAACCGGGCGATGGTGGAGCGGTTGCAGGCTGAGGTCGATGGCCGGGCATATACGCCTTCCAAACAAGACGCGGACTCCGAGCTGCAAATGAGCATATACAACCAGCGGCAGGCGGAACTGCGCCAATCGCTCACAGAGTTCGACGCGCGCATCATGGCGCTCCGAACATCCGAAGCACGGGCCAGCACCAACGCCAGCAACTATGATCAGCAACTCACGATTGCGACCCGCATCAAGGATATGCGTTCAGAACTGGAGGCCAAAGGCTTTGGCTCCAAGCTCAACACGATGATCGCCACGTCAGACCGCACATCGGTGCAGCGGCAGATGCAGGAAAGCCAGCACGAGGCCGCCCAGATCCGCAGCGAGATCGCCGCGCTGCGCGCCCAGCGCGATGCCTATGTCAGCAAATGGCGCAACGATGCCGGACTCCAGCTCGCCACCGCGCGCCGCCAGCTCAACGACGACAAGGGCGAGGCAACCAAGGCCCGCAAGTTCAGCGACTATATCACGCTCGTCGCGCCGGAGGATGGTGTGGTGCTGGATATTGGCGAGGCGTCGATCGGCTCCATCGTCGATCCGGGCCAGAGCCAGAAACCTTTGTTCACGATCACGCCGATCCGTGGGCGTCTGGAGGCCGAAATCGCGGTGCAAAGCAAAGACATCGGCTTTATCGAGCGCGGCCAGAAGGTCACGATCAAGCTCGATGCCTATGACTTCCTCCGCCACGGCACGGCGCAGGGCGTCATCACCTCGGTCAGCGAGGGCAGCTTCACGCAGGACAGCGATGGCCGCCAGACCGCGCCCTATTTCAAGGTTCTGGTGCGGATCGATAAGCCAAGCCTTACCAATGTGCCCGCCGATTTCCGGCTCATACCCGGCATGACACTCACGGGAGATATCCTCATCGGCAAGCGCACCATCCTTTCCTATTTCCTGAGCGGTGCGCAACGCGCCTCCTCCGAAGCCATGCGGGAGCCGCAATGATGGTGAACCTCAAGGATCTGTTCCTCAGGCGCGCCAAGCCCGCGCCGCTGCCGACGCCAGCGGAACTGGACGCGGCATTCCTCGCCAAGGACTTTGCCACCGCAATCTCGCTGACGCGCAGGCTGGCCGAGAGCGGCGACGCAGCCGCGCAGTATCGGCTTGGCGAGGTGTTCGAATATGGTCTTGGCGTGTTGCAGGATTTTGCGCAGGCGCTCGATCATTACGAGCAGGCCGCCGAGGCGGGCTATGCGGATGCATGGGCGAAGCTGGGGGATTTTTATCTCGCCGGGCGGGGTGCGCGCGCCAGCGAAGCGCCGGGCGGCAGCGCCAACCGCCTGCTCGATATGCTGTCGGTGAGGCCCGATCATGACAAGGCGCTGCACTGGAACCGCAAGGCGGCGGAGGCTGGGCTGGCGAGCGGGCAGGCGCATCTCGCTCTCCACTATATCTATGGCCTCGGGGTAGAGGCAGACCGGGGCGAGGCGGAGAGTCTGTTGCTCACGGCGGCGGACAAGGGCAGCGTCATCGCTCAGCGGTGCCTTGGCATGCTCTATGCGGGCGGCGAGGGCGAACCGGCGCACTATGACCTTGCCGAGCACTGGTTCCGCGCGGCGAGCAATGCTGGCGATGCGGCGGCCTGTCTGGCGCTGAGCCTGCTCATCATCAACGGCAATGCGACAAGCGGCACGCATCAAGATGCGCACCGCCTGCTGACCAAGGCGGCAGACGAGGATAATGTTGAGGCCATGCTCTATCTGGGCAGCCTGTATCGCGATGGCCTAGGCACGCCTAAGGATCTGAGCGCCGCCGAGACATGGTTTCGCCGCGCGTCTGTGCGTGGCAATCGCAACGCCACCCTGTCGCTGGGCTTTTTGCTGACCGAGGCGATGGAACCGCGCGATTATATCTCCGGCGCCAGCGTGTTTCGCGAGGCGGCGGAACAGGGCGACCCTGTCGGGCAATATGTGCTCGGCAAGCTCTATCTCGCCGGCCTCGGCGTGCCACAGGACGAGAGCAAGGCGGCGGGATGGCTCCGGCAGGCCGCCGATCAGGATATGATGCAGGCGCTAGAGACGCTGGCCGCGCTTACTGCGGGCGGGCGAGGCGTGGAACGAGATGCCGCGAAAGCCATCGCCTTGTTCGAGCGGGCGGCAGTGGAGGGTAGCGTCGATGCGCCTTATCATCAGGCGATGCTGATGCTGGAGGCAGGGAGCGACACACCTCAAATCATCGCCCTGCTGGAAGATGCCGCCAGCAGGGGCAGCCACGCCGCCTGCATCCAGCTGGGGATCATATGTGCCGGGCGGCAGGACTATGCCACCGCCGCGATCTGGTATCACAAGGCGACCGAGCTTGGTTCCACCGACGGCCTGTTCAACCTCGCCTTCCTGCGCCTGCGCGGGCTGGACCCTGCGCCTGCTGACGCCCGCTCCGGCATCGCCCTGCTCGAAGCGGCGGCGGACGGGGGCCACGGCCCGTCGCTCTGGGCGCTGCACAACCTCTATGCCGATGGCGACTATGTCGCACGCGATGACGCCAAGGCCCGCCACTGGCACGAGCGCGCCGTGGCTCCCACCGGCGCCCCCGCAGACCAGTCCGCCGCTCAGCCAGAACCGGAGTCCCTCTTGCAATGAATATGGTGCGTGATGTGCTGAAGGAATTCAGCTTCGACGAATATATCGAGACGAACTCTGATCTCGCCGCCCATTTCAGCGGGCGCGATCGCGACGAGATATTCAACCATTTCAAAGAATTCGGCATTATCGAGCGACGCGGCATCCACCTCAATGATTATGTGAACATTGAGGGCGTGCTCTGCTCCGACAAGGGCGATTTCTTCATCACCGGCTGGGCGGATCGTCGCATTTTCCAGACGATCGAGATCATAGTGCAGGTCGGCTACGTCAAATATCGGTTCGCCGATGCCGAGCCGTGCTGGTATGATCGGGTCGACGTCAACACCGTGCTGGGCGATCATGACCAGCCTTCGGGTTTCTGCGTGCTGCTGCACGTAGACGATGCCGAAGCGTTCCTGATCCACTCGGCGCTGTCCGTCTCGATCAACGGCGTGGCGCTCTTTCAGCAAAACATTGCCCGCTGGCTCTCGACCGAGCGTTTTTTGCAGGATGCGCTGGGCGCATGCGCAATCCTGTCCGATCGCCCGATTGGTGAGACGCTTGGTTCGGCAAAGCGGCTGCACCGGCAATTCCTGCCCGTGTGGCAGCGCGTAATCCACGGCATGAAGTTCGCGAAGCTGCTCTCGGTGGACACAGACCGCAAGGTGCGCACCAGCATCGTCATCACGATCTATCGCAAGGCCGACATGCTGCTGGTGCAGCTTTCTGAGCTGGCAGAGTTTCTGGAGCGCGCGGCTGTGGAACTGGTAGTCGTCCTCAATGATGTGCCCAACGCCGCCGTGCTGGCGGAGGAGGTGATGGCCTTCTGCCAGATCCACCCGATTGCGATCTCGCTCTATCAGTGCAGCGGCAATTCCGGCTTTTCGGCGGGCAATAATTTCGGTGCGAGCGTGGCGCGCGGCAATGTGCTGGTGTTCATGAACCCTGACGTGTTCCCCCCGCTGGACAAGGCAGAAGGCTCGCTCGCTTTCCTGCTTAGCGATCCGGGGGATGGCCTGCATGGCGCGATGCTTTATTATGCGGACGGGCTGCTGATGCATTCCGGCATGTATGTGGTGCAGGATCTTGCCTGCCATCCTGATGGCGCCACGGACCACGCATTGCGCGTAGAGCATTTCGGCAAGGGGCTGACGCTCGATATCGATGCGGACAAGAAGGCCGTTGTCCGGGCGATTGCCGCCATCCCCCAGCAGATCTGCATCCCCAGCGCCGCGTTATGGAAGATCCGCAAGAAGCAGTTCGCCAAGATGGGCGGCCTCTCTACCGATTATATCTACGCCTATTACGAGGACGCTGCCTTCGGGCTGGAGGCGCTGAAAGCAGGCGTGCCGGTGACGATCGATACCAGCGCGCGCTGGATACACATGGAGGGCGTCGGCAAATCCATGCCCCCGCATGTGCGCAGCTTCCTATGGCTCAACCGTGCGCATTTCTCTCAGACCTATGCGGATACGCCGCATGTTGTCGACACTCTGATGGATCACTCGCTGCTATGACCCGCACAACACTCAAATATCTCACCGTTGCGCTCTATCACCCCCGTGTGATGAAGGGCGGGGCGCAGTATGTCGCCAAGGATCTGCATGATATGGCGGCGATGGACGACGGCTTTGAGGCGGTTCTGCTCGCCGGGATCGACGGGCGGATGTTCCCGCAATATGTCAAAACTGGCTCAGTCATCACGGCGCTGCCTGAGACGGATGGCGAATATATTCTCGGCGGCTTCAAGTTCGACGACTTTTATCATGTCGTCCACGATCCGCGCCGTAACAAGATGCTGGCGCGGTTTCTGGAGGATCACCAGCCGGATGTCATCCACATCCACCACTCGCTGTGGGTAGGGCTGGAGTTCATCGAGCTGTGCCGCAAGGTGCTGCCTGATGTGAAGATCATCTACACGCTGCATGAATATCTCGCCATGTGCTACGCGCAAGGGCAGCTCTTCCGCTATCACGAACGGGCGATCTGCCATCAGGTGGCGCCGGACCAGTGCGTGAAATGCTTTCCCGCACGGTCGGTGGAGGAATTCACCCTGCGCAAGCGGTTTTTCCAACGCGCATTTTCCAGGGTTGATCATTTCGTGTCACCGTCCGCCTATCTGGCGGAGCGGTTCATCGAATGGGGCATCCCGCGCGAGAAAATGTCGGTCATCGCCAACGGGCACCGGACGAGCCGCCCGGCGGAGTGGCATCCCGAGCATAGCAAAAAACTCAATGTTTTCGGTTACTTCGGCCAGTTTGTCGACGCCAAGGGGATCGATGTTCTCCTACAGGCGGCCCGCGTGGTGGCGGAAGGGTCCAACAGCCCGGTCGAGGTCAAGATCTTCGGCGGCAACAAAAGCCACGCCAGCCCGGACTATCTTCTCCGCATAGAAAAAGCCCTCGAAAATGCGCCCGCAAATCTGCGCGTCACCGAGATGGGCGCCTACTCGCGCGAGAATGTGTTCGATCTCATGAACAGCGTCGACTGGGTCGTCGTGCCTTCGGTCTGGCCCGAAACCTTCGGCTTGGTAGTATCGGAAGCATGGGAGGCGCGACGGCCGATTTTGGCGTCGCGCGCCGGTGGCTTGATCGAGCGGATCAAGCACGGCGAGAACGGCCTCAGCTTCGCGCCGGGCAGCGTCTCCGGCCTCGCGCAACTGATGGCAGAATGCATTGGCAACACGCAATTGTGGAATTCCATCTCCGGGCATGTCGCGGATGAGATTTCCCTCGACCTTGCCTGGTCGCGCCATGTCGAACTGGCGCATGCGCTGGTGGCCACCGCGCAGGCGGGCCCACAGATGACCTTGGCTGGATAGAAAGGCGGCACTGATGACGACGATCCTCTATATTCTCGGGTCTACCCGGTCTGGCACTTCGGCGCTGCGCAACGCGATCGCGGGTACGCGCTATAAGGGATATGGCGAAGGCCATCTCGTGCCGATCTTATCGGAAATCATCGGTTCGGTTCGCCGGAACGGCAAAGCCGGTCTGGGCGTGGATGTGCCCGGAAACGGATTATCGGGCCTCAAAGCGGATGATCTGATCAAGGCGCTGTTTGCAGGTTATGAAGAGTATCTTTCGGATCAACTGCATGCCACGCATATCGTGGATAAAACCCCCACGATCGCACCGATCCTCGCCACGCCCGATCTGGCCGCCTATCATAGCAATGCGAAATTCATTCATTGCTCCCGCCGCCATCTCGACAACATCCAGTCCAAGGTGACCAAGTTCCCTGACAAGTCACTGGAAAATCATGCGCGGGAATGGACCGACTGCCATCAGGCCTGGTTTGCTGCCCGGCAGACACTCGAAAATCGGGGACAGGAGTTTTTGGAGGTCAATTTCTACCAGATGGCCGCAGACCCGTCGGGCGTCGCAAGGAAGATTGGCGAATATCTCGAGCTTGATCCCGAAGAAATCCGGTATGTTGAAAACTATCTCCATTCGCAACGTCCGCAGGCGAAGAAGGACCGCGACCTGACCCAGTTTCTGAAACTCAGCGAAATGCACTGGAGCGAGGCTGACAAGCTCCGCTTCATGGAAATAACATCCCATGTTGGCCGTGCTTTGGGATATGGGCTGGAGCATTATTACGAAGCGTAGATCTCCATAGGGCTAAACTAATGGAGAAGAAGTTCTGGATCATCCCGGATTGGAGGATGAAAATGCGACAGGCGCATGCGGTATGTTCTCATATCGCTTAACCCTTAGCTTCAATCCTAGCTTTCCTTGAGGCGCGGCATCAGCTCTACGAAGTTGCAGGGACGGTAACGACTATCGAGCTGGGTGGCGAGGATGCCATCCCATCCGTCTTTCACCGCGCCGGTGCTGCCCGGCAGAGCAAAGATATAGGTGCCGTTCGCGACCCCGGCGCAGGCGCGTGACTGGATCGTTGATGTGCCGATCTGCTGATAGCTGATCCAGCGGAACAGTTCACCAAAGCCGGGAATATCCTTTTCAACCACCTGTGCAATTGCTTCGGGCGTGACATCCCGCCCAGTGACGCCGGTGCCGCCTGTGGTCACGATGCAGTCCACATTCGGGTCAGTAATCCATTCGCGAAGCCGTTCGACGATACGCTCCACATCATCCACCTCTATCGCGCGGGCGGCAAGTTCATGCCCTGAGTCATGAATCCGTTCCACCAGAAGGTCGCCGGAGCGGTCGTCATGCAGGCCGCGGGTGTCCGATATAGTCAGCAGCGCGATGCGGACCGGCAGGAATACGGCATTTTCGTCAATTGGCATTGATTGCTGCCCTATCGGCTGATGCGGTAGCTCAGTTGCACGGGCTTGCCGTTTCGTATGGTAGGGAAAGCGGGCCATTTACCCTGCGCCATTGCGGTGAGGGCCTCAGCCTTGCTATCCGCGCGTAGTTCATACATCCAGTAATTGCGCATCACGATGTTCACATAGGCGCGGGTTTCATAATAGGGCAGCGATTCCATGAAGAGGAGCGGGTCGCCATTGTCGCGCACCTGGGAGTTCCAGCGCTCGACCGGGGCAGGCCCGGCATTATAGGCGGCCATCACTTTGGGCAGCAATCCACCAGTCGCCTTCATGTCGCGCAATTGCTCCAAATAGCGCTGGCCATATTCCATGTTGGTAGAGGGGACGGAAAGGCGGACGGCGCTGACGCTTTCCCCCGCGACCAGCCGTGCTGTGCCGGGCATCACCTGCATTAACCCACGCGCGCCGGCGGGGCTGACGGCATCGGTGCGAAAGCCGGATTCCTGCAAGGCGTGGGCAAAGACCAGTGCTGGGTCCACGCGCCAGCCGCCGTCGGGGGTCCAGCTCGGCCGGGGAAATCTGCCAAAGCTGCCGCCATTATGCCCGGCAGGGCCGCGCTGAGCCAGCCATATCTGCGTGGTCGGCAGGTCCAGCGTATCGGTAAGTGCAAGGAGCGAATCATAATCGCGCAGTGTGCCGATGGCAGCCTGATGACGCAGCAACTGGTCGGCCATGTCATTTTCGCCGATATCATGCAGCGCCAGCGCGGCCTTGACGGCGGGCTTGTCGAGAATGATGGCGGAACGCATCGGGTTGATGGCTGCCTGTGGCGCCTCAATGCCGAGGGTTTCGCGCGCCAGCATGCCGTAGAATGTGTCTCCGCGTTGCGCCGCGCGCTTGAGCAGTGCCGCTACTTTGCCGGGCTGTCCTGCGTTCATCCATGCTCGGGCCGCCCAATAGGAACCCGCCGCGCGCATATCGTCGTTTGAGGCCCGGCCCGCCACCTGCTCGAAGGCGACGGCTGCGGCGCGCGCGTCCTGCTGACGCCAGTGGGCGAGGCCGATGGTCCACTGTGCCTGCACCACCCAGTCACCGGATGAGCCTGTATCCACCGCACGACTGGCAAGGCGCAGCGCATTGCCGTCGTCATTGCCGATATAATAGGCCCAGGCCACCCTTTGACGCGCTTCGGCAAGGCCATCGGGCGAGAGCGTGACTTCAAGTTCCGGAGTGATCAGCGCTTCGGCAGTGCCGGGGGTGTCCGCCTTGATATAGGGCTGGATCTGCGCGACCAGGGCTTGCGCCGCGGCATCTTCCCTCACGGTAGGGGTATATTGCCGTCTCGGTGCGGCGCCGAGCCATACCAGTTTCTGCACCTGCGGGCCATCGGGCAGCAATTCCGCGCCGCGCTTCTTCGCCATGCGGGAGAGCTGCTCCGCATGCGGGAGCCAGCTGGCCTTGTTCATCAGGTCCAGAATATCGAACAGCTCGGTTTTGGGAGAATTTTTCGCGGTGTAGAGCGTAGCGAGCGCGACGGCGCGGACGGGGTCATCCTTGTCCAGTGCTCCGATCCGGGTTTTCACCTCGGCCCAGTTAGCGGCGCGCAAAGCGGCAAAGGTGGCGCGGTAGGTGTCCTGCACGGAAAGCGGAGAAACGGCGCCTTGGGCATCCGCCATATTCTGCGGTGGCACTAGGGTTGGCTCCGCAAGGGCAGTTCCCGCGTGAAAGGCCAGCGTACTGGCCCCGATTGCCATCAAAAATCTTTTCACTGTCCCCAATCCCTGACCAGTTCCCGCAGGGCGCGCCACGCGCCCGCCTTTGCCAATGGCTGCCCCAGCATTAGCCTTGGATGCGCAATCGCAACCGTTGGAACGATGCCGCCCGAATGGTTAACAAAGGGTAAATTTTTAATAACATCAAGACCATTGACCGGACTCAGGGCACGGTTCGCCTGATCTCCCAGCATTAGCAAGGATTGCGGTGAAACGAGGCTGATATGGTGGCGCATCCGCTCGGTCAGCGTAGAAAGCGCCTCGGCGTCAATCATGCCGCCCGCCGGGGCAATGATGCTAAGCGTGGCGATATAACATTCGGAAAGGCTAAGGCCGATCGTTTTCAGCATGCGCTCGACGAGGCGCATGCCCGCTGAATCAAAGGGAGCGCCCCGTTCGCTGGCGGCAGCATCTGGCGCGTGAACCAGGATCATCAGGCGCGCAGCCGCCGGCCCCGCAGGTAATATGCGCGGGCCGGGCCACCCGGCTTCGGGCAAATCTGGCGCATTGGCGAGATAATCGTGAAACGCGTCGAGGTTGGCAGGCAAGCCTCCGTGCGCGGAGAGGGCAGGGTGCACCGGTGCGGAGTGTGTCGTGGCCAGCTTCGGCTTCAGCCAGTTGACCGGGCTTTCACAGACTGCACAGTCTACCCCTGCCAGCGACCACCACGCAAGCAGACCCTCCGCCTGCGCCTTGCAGGAGGAGGCTAACGCCGCATTCATATCATGAGTCCCCGCCATAGGCACGCATAGGCGCATGGCTTGACGAATGCGTCAAGAAGGGTCATCGCGCCAGAGTGTTAAACTGTTGGAACGGCGCGCTGGCCTGAGATGCGGCGAGCTGAGGCGCGATGCCGAATGGAGGCAATATGAGCGAACGCGAATCCATGCCCTATGATGTTGTGATTGTCGGCGGAGGCCCGGCGGGCTTGTCTGCGGCGATCCGGCTGAAACAACTGGCTAACGAGACGGGGAAGGAGATTGCGGTCTGTATCCTCGAAAAAGGATCAGAGATCGGCGCGCATATACTTTCAGGCGCGGTAATCGATCCGCGCGCACTTGATGAGCTGCTACCCGAATGGCGCGAGATGGGCTGCCCGCTCGCTGAGGTGCCAGTGACGGACAACCGGCATTGGTTCCTCACCAAAACTGGTAAGGTGGCGATGCCGCATATCTTCACGCCCAAGTTCATGCATAATGAGGACACTTATACCGGCTCGCTGGGCAGCTTGTGCCGGTGGCTGGCGGAACAGGCTGAGGGACTCGGCGTCGAGGTATTCCCCGGCTTCCCCGCGGCGGAAATCCTCTATAACGAGGATGGCTCGGTCAAGGGCGTGGCAACGGGCGATATGGGAGTCGCGCGGGATGGCAGCCACAAGGGCGATTATCAGCCGGGCATGGAGCTGCACGGACGCTATACCCTGTTTGCCGAAGGCGCGCGCGGCCACCTGACCAAGCAGCTCAAGGCGAAGTTCGATCTTGAGGCGAATTGCGAGCCGCAGGTCTATGGTCTTGGCATGAAGGAGCTGTGGGATATTGACCCTGCCAAGCACCAACCCGGCCTTGTTATTCATACACAGGGATGGCCACTCACGGATGCCTATGGCGGCGGGTTCCTCTATCATCAGGCTAACGGGCAGGTGGCGCTGGGCTTCGTGGTAGGGCTGTCCTACCGCAACCCGCACCTCTATCCGTTCGAGGAATTTCAGCGGTGGAAGCAGCACCCGGAAATCCGCAAGTTCCTCGAGGGCGGCAAGCGCGTGTCCTACGGCGCACGCGCGATCAACGAGGGCGGCTGGCAGTCCGTGCCGAAGCTGGAGTTCCCCGGCGGCGCGCTGATCGGCTGTTCGGCGGGCTTCGTCAATGTGCCGCGTATCAAGGGCACGCACACCGCAATGAAATCCGGCATGCTGGCGGCGGAGAGCGTGTTCGAGGCGGTGACAGCGGACCGCGCGGGCGATGAACTGGGCAGCTATGAGAACACGCTGCGGCAAAGCTGGATTGCGGACGAACTGCAACTGGTGAAAAATGCCGAGCCTGCCGTCTCGAAGTTTGGCGGCACGCTGGGCACCATCCTCGCTGGTATAGACATGTGGATGCGCACGCTGAAGATAGGCTTGCCTATCACGATGAAGCACAAGCCCGATTATGCCAAGCTGTGGCGCAAGGAGCATTGCCCGAAGATCGACTATCCCAAGCCCGATGGCGTCATCAGCTTCGATCGGCTGTCCTCGGTGTTCCTCTCCAACACCAATCATGAGGAGGATCAGCCCTGCCATCTTCAGCTCAAGGACCCGTCAATCCCTATCAGCTATAACCTGCCGCTCTATGACGAACCGGCGCAGCGTTATTGTCCGGCAGGTGTCTATGAGGTCGTAGGGGTGGACGAGGGCAATCCCCGCTTCCAGATCAACGCGCAGAACTGCGTCCATTGCAAGACATGCGACATCAAGGACCCGACCCAGAACATCAACTGGGTAACGCCGGAAGGTGGCGGTGGTCCCAACTATCCGAACATGTGAGCGAACGCGGATGATGCGGCAGGCGCGAGGATTGCTGACGACCGTGCTGGCGCTGCTGGTCGCGCAGCCCGTGCTGGCGACATCGGGCGGCAAGGTGGGCCTCGATGGGCAGCGGCTGGATGCCTATGTGCAAGCGCGCATGGCCGAAGGCGACGGCGCCTTGAGGGATGCTGCGCGCAGCTATGCACAGGCGCTTATGCTCGATCCCGCCAGCCCCGAGGTGGCCCGGCGCGCCTATCGTCAGGCGATGCTGGCGGGAGACAGGGCGCTGGCGCTTAAGGCCGCGCTGCTGCTTGATGAGGACGGGATGCTACCGCCAGACGGCGTGGTGTTGTTGCTCGCCGATGCGCTGGAGCGGGGCAGATGGAAAGAGGCGCGCACCCTGTTGGAGCGGATCGAGCGGGAGGGCAATTTCGCCTTCATCGTGCCATTTATGCAGAGCTGGGTGTCGATGAAGGATGGCCCATACGATCCTCCGGTAGTGCCGGTGGACAAGCCCTATGCGGTGTTTGCGGTGCGCTATCTGGAGGAGCAGTTGCTGCTTCAGCGTCTGGCGCTGGGCGATGCGGCAGGCGCGGCGGATACCTATATGCAGGCGCGGGCGCGCGGCACCGCCTTCGGTCCGGCGCAGCACGCGGCGATCGCGGCGCGCTTCGCTATGCTGGGCAGGTCGGATATCGCGCAGGACGCCAAAGCTGAGGGCGGGGCGGCGGGCAAGGGATGCGCGGCGCCAGCAGAGGCGTTCACTCCACAATATGGCCTTTCCAAGCTGCTGTATCGCCTCGCGCTCGATCTCATCGGCCAGGGCGAACCGGGCGCAACCTTGAGTATCTCGCGGCTGGCGGGCTTTGCCGACAAGGCGGATGACGACGCGCGCCTGCTCGTTGCCCGTGCGGCACTGGTTGCCGAGCTGCCGGACGAGGCGCGCAGCGAGACGGAGAAGATCGGCACCTGTTCCCCGGCCTATCATGAGGCGCAATCCGTGCGCCTGAGTGCGATGATTGCCGCAGGTGATGATGCGGAGGCCGTAACGGAGGCGCGACGGCTGGCGGGGGATGCGCGTGGCCAGCGTCTGCTCGGCGATATGCTGGTGCAGACCGGCGATCCGAGGGGTGCGGTGGCTGCCTATGGCCGCGCGCGCGCGCAGATGCAGGATAAGGACGACCCGGCGCTGCTGTTGCAGCTCGCCGCCGCGCATGAGCAGGCGGGCGACTGGGCGGCAGCAAAGCCTCTGCTCGAAAAAGTAGTGGAACGTGCGCCTGATAGTGCCGCCGCGTTGAACTATCTGGGCTATGCGATGGCCGACCGGGGAGAAGAAGTGGCGCGCGCCATCGCCCTCCTGGAACGGGCCAACCGCATCGCCCCGCGCCAGCCTGCTTTTATCGACAGCCTAGGCTGGGCATTGTTCAAGGCAGGGCAGGCCGACAAGGCGCTCCCCCTCATCGAGGGCGCGGTGGCTGCCGCACCCGGCAATCCCGAGATCAACGAGCATCTGGGCGATATATTGTGGGCACTGGGGCGACATTTCGAGGCGCGGGCAGCATGGCGGGCAGCGCTTGCCGGGCTGGACAAGGGCGAGAATGACGCAAAGGTCCGTACCCGCCTGACAAGCAAGCTCGATGTGGGTGCGGGGTTCCCTTCGCCCACGTCATGACAGGCATCAACGAAACCGCCTATGCCAAGATCAACCTCGCGCTGCATGTCCGCGCGCGACGGCCTGATGGCTATCACGAGATCGAAACATTGTTCGCCTTTTGCGCGGATGGAGACGAGATTGCGGTAGAACATGCGGCGGCGCTGACGCTCGGGATTTCAGGCCCTTTTGCGGCGGGATTGCCGGTAGACGAAGGCAATCTCGTGCTGCGCGCCGCACAGGCGATGCAGGCGCATTTCAAGGTAGGCACTGGCGCACGGATCAGCCTCGACAAGCGCCTGCCGGTGGCGGCGGGGCTGGGAGGAGGATCGGCTGACGCAGCCGCCGTGGCGCGCGCGCTGAACCGGCTATGGCGGCTGGATGCATCTGATTCGGCGCTTTGTGCCGCGATTGGCCCACTCGGCGCTGATGTGGCCGCCTGCATTGCATCACGGCCCGCCTTGGGGAAGGGCATGGGCGATCTCCTGTCGCCTGCACCAGCAGACATGCCTTTGCCGGGAACGCCCATTCTTCTCGTCAACCCGCTTAAGCCCTGCCTCACCGGGCCTGTCTATCAGGGGTGGGATGGCGCGGACCGCGGCTCGCTCGCTATCGCCCGCTCGGGTTGGCGCAACGACCTGACGCCGGGCGCCGTCACTCTTGTGCCGGAAATCGGGTTGGCGCTTTATCTGCTGGATGAGCTGGGCACCACGCAGCTCGCCCGGATGTCTGGCTCGGGCGCGACCTGCTTTGCGCTGTTTGCTGACGAGGCTGCGCGGGATGCGGCGCGCGCTGAAATTGCCGCCCAGCAACCAGCTTGGTGGACATGCGCAAGCGTGCTGCGATGAGCGAAGCGTTCCGTATCCTGAACCAGGGCGATGCCCCGATCCTGATCGTCTCCGACCATGCCAGCAATCATGTGCCGGACGATATCGACCTTGGCATCGAGCCGATGCTGTTGGATCAGCATATCGCGTTCGATATCGGTGCCGCACAGGTATCCGCTATGCTGGCGGAGCGCCTTGGATGCACAGCGATCCTCGGAGGTATATCGCGGCTGGTGATAGATCTGAACCGCGAGGAGGACGCGCCGGGTCTGCTGGTTACCGCGAGCGATGGAAATGCAGTGCCGGGTAATCGCAGCGCCAGCGTTGAGGCGCGGCTTAATCGTTTCCATCGCCCCTATCATCGGGAGATCGAACGACTACTGACGGACCTCGACCGACCGTTCATCCTGTCTGTGCACAGTTTCACACCGCGCCTAGCGACAGACCCGGCGCACCAGCGCCCATGGGAGATCGGCGTGCTGTATAATGAGGATGACCAGGCGGCGCGGATCGCCATTCCGCTGCTGGAAAGTGCGGGTTTTATCGTGGGGGATCAATTGCCCTATTCGGGGCGCCAACTCAATTACACTATGAACCGCCATGCTGAAGCCAATGGCATTCCCTATCTTGGTTTAGAATTGCGGCAGGACATAGCGGGCAGGACGGAAGGGCAGGCCCGCTATGCAAACATCCTTGCGCCAATAGTGGCGCAGTGCCGCGCGTTGCTTGCATAACACAGGCCAAGCGAATAGAGGCTGCCCCATTATTTAAGGGCAGAGTGATGACCAACAGTTTCGACAAATCCAGACTTCCCAGCCGCCATGTCTCCGTAGGGCCAGAGCGCGCGCCGCATCGCAGCTATTATTATGCGATGGGCTGGAAGGAGGAGGACATCGCCAAACCCTTCGTGGCGCTCGCCTCCGCGGGAAACGACAGCGCGCCGTGCAACACCATGCTGGATGCGCAGGCGGACTGGGCGCGTGAGGGCGTGATGGCGGCGGGCGGCACGCCGTTCCGTTTCAATACCATCACGGTGACGGACGGCATCGCCATGGGCCATCAGGGGATGAAGTCGTCGCTCGTCTCGCGTGAGGTGATCGCCGATTCGGTCGAGCTGTCGGTGCGCGGGCATTGCTATGACGCGCTGGTCGGATTCGCGGGCTGCGACAAGAGCCTGCCCGGCATGATGATGGCGATGCTACGTCTGAATGTGCCGTCAATCTTCGTCTATGGCGGCTCGATCCTCCCCGGTCGGTTCGAGGACCGCGACGTCACCGTCGTCGATGTGTTTGAAGTGGTCGGCAAATATGCTGCCGGCGCGTGCCCCTTGTCCGAAGTCGTTGCGCTGGAAAAGGTCGCCTGCCCTGGCCACGGGGCATGCGGCGGGCAATATACCGCGAATACGATGGCGTGTGTTGGCGAGGCGATCGGGCTTTCGTTGCCCAACAGCAACATGGCCCCCGCGCCTTACAAGAGCCGTCAGGAAATCGCCGTGGCGGCGGGCAGTCAGGTGATGGAACTGCTCGCGCGCAACATCCGCCCACGGGATATCTGCACGCGTGAAGCCTTCATCAATGCCGCGCGCATTGTAGCCGCGACCGGCGGGTCGACTAATGGCGCGCTCCATCTCCCCGCCATGGCCAACGAGTGCGGCATAGACTTCGATCTGTTCGATGTTGCCGAGATATTCAAGACCACGCCCTATATGGCGGATCTCAAACCCGGCGGCAAATATGTCGCGAAGGACATGTATGATGCGGGCGGCATCTATATGCTGATGAAGTCGCTGGCCGCAACCGGCTTGCTCCACCTGGATTGTATGACGGTTAGCGGTAAAACATTGGGCGAGAATATCAACGAGGTGACGTGGAACCCTGACCAGAAGGTCATCTACGATGCGAAAACGCCGATCACCCCGACCGGCGGCGTTGTTGGGCTGAAGGGGAACCTTGCGCCCGAAGGCGCGATTGTCAAGGTTGCGGGGATGAAGCGGCTCCAGTTCGAGGGGCCGGCGCTGGTGTTCGATTGCGAGGAGGATGCGTTCGCCGCAGTCGAAAAGCGCGAAATCAGGGAAGGACAGATCGTCGTCATCCGCTATGAAGGACCGAAGGGTGGCCCCGGTATGCGCGAGATGCTTTCTACCACCGCCGCGCTGTATGGCCTAGGCATGGGCGAGAAGATCGCGCTCATCACAGACGGACGTTTCTCGGGCGCGACACGCGGTTTCTGTATTGGCCATGTCGGGCCGGAAGCGGCCGAGGGCGGCCCGATCGCGGTGGTGGAAAATGGCGACATCATCCGCATAGATGCCGAGGCGGGAAGCATAGACCTGCTGGTGGATGAGGCGACCCTCGCCGCGCGCAAGGCGAAGTGGCAGCCGCGCAGCAATGATTATCAGGCGGGTGCGCTGTGGCGCTTTGCGCAAAATGTCGGCCCGGCGCGGGGCGGAGCGGTCACTCATCCGGGCGCCAAAGCCGAAACGCATGTCTATGCCGACATCTGATCGGAGCTTTCCGGTCCTCACTGCCGCCGAAATGCGCGCGGCGGAGGCAGCCCTCTTCGCCCGCGGTGTGCCCGAATATACGGTGATGGAACGCGCCGGGCGCGCCGCGACGGAGATCATCTGGCGCGCGGGTGCGATGCGCGATGCGCTGGTGCTCTGCGGGCCGGGGAATAATGGCGGCGATGGCTATGTGATCGCGCGGGTGTTGCGGGAAAAGGGCGTGCCAGTGCGCGTGGCGGCGCTGGGTCCACCGCAAACGGAAAGCGCGTGCAGGGCGTTGGCGGATTGGGGCGGCCCGGTCGAGGATCTGGCGGAGGCCGCGCCAGCGCATCAACTGGTCGATGCGCTGTTTGGCACCGGGTTGACGCGCGGGCTGGAGAATGCGGCATCGGCGCGGTTGGCGGCGCTCGTGCAGGAGGCCGAGATCGCCTATGCCATTGACCTGCCGAGCGGCATCGCGAGTGACGATGGCACGTTGCTATCGCCGGTGCCCCGCTTCGACATCTGCATTGCGTTGGGCACATGGAAGCGCGCGCATATGCTGCGCCCTGCCAACCAGTGCTGGGGCCGCATGGTTTGCTGCGACATCGGCATAGAAGCGCCCGATGCGCGGGTGCATCGTCTTGCACAGCCAAGCCTCTTTCCCCCTGCGGATGGGGCGCACAAATATACACGCGGCCTGGTGGTCGCGGTGGCAGGCGAGATGGCGGGCGCGTCGGCCCTATCCGCAGAAGCGGCAGCGCGCGCGGGGGCGGGTTATGTGCGCCTGCTCGGTGCGCAGGCGATTCTTCATACGCCTCATGCCATCGTGCGCGCGTCGCTGCGTGATGAGGCGGCCCTCCATGACCGGCGTATCGGCGCGCTGCTGATCGGGCCGGGACTGGGGCGCGGCGATGCGGCGGCGGAGCGGCTGGGTGAGGCGCTGGTGCATCGTCACCCCGCCGTGCTCGATGCGGATGCGCTTTGGCATCTGGCGCGGGGCACCTTCGCCGCGCTGCCTGACAAGGCGATATTGACGCCCCATGCCGGCGAATTTGCCGACCTGTTCGCCAACCTCAAAGGGCTGGACATTAGCGGAACGGTGATCGAACAGGCGATGTCCGCCGCGCAAGGGTCTGGCGCGGTGGTGATCCTGAAAGGGCCGACGACCGTGATTGCCGCGCCGGATGGACGGGTGCTGGTAGCGGACCGCGCGTCAAGCTGGCTCTCTACCGCGGGCACGGGGGATGTGCTTGCCGGCCTGTGCGCGGCTCGGCTTGCGGTGAGTGGCGATCCTTTGCGTGCGGCAGTAGAGGCGGTGTGGCTGCATGGCGAGGTTGCGCGGCGGGCCGGACCATCCTTCATCGCAGACGATCTGCTGGCGCATATTCCCGCTGCACTAGCCGCCTGCCTGTGATCGACCCGGCAAGCATCATCCGCATCGCCGCGAAGGGCGATGGCGTCACCGCCGATGGCCGCCATGTGCCGATGAGCGCGCCGGGGGACCGGCTGATGAGTGATGGCGGGTTGGACTATGGCCCGCATCATGCCGCGCCGCCCTGCGTGCATTATCCGCTGTGCGGCGGGTGCCAGCTTCAGCATCTCGATGAGGAAAGCCTCGCCGATTATGTGCGCGAGCGCGTGGCAGGCGCACTGATCGGGCAGGGGATAGAAGGCGCGCACGTGTTGCCCGCAATCCTCTCCGCGCCGCAGACCCGTCGCCGCGCCGCGCTGCGTGTCGCGCGGCTTGGCAAAAAGACCGCGCTTGGCTTTTCGAGCGAGGGCAGCCACCGGATCGTGGATCTTTCGATGTGCGCGGTGCTTCACCCGGCGCTGTTTGCCTTGGTGGAGCCATTGCGGGTATTGCTTGCCGATATGGTGGGCGAGCGCCGCGCCGCGCATGTGAAGCTCACCCTCGCCGATCAGGGTGTCGATGTGCTGATCGAGGGGGTGGAGGCGGAAGGGCTTGCGGCGGCGGAGCGGCTTTCTGCGTTCGCCAGCGACCATAAGCTGGCGCGGCTTTCGATCGACGATGGCACCGGCATCCAAACCTGGCACGAGCCGGAGCCGCTGACCGTCACCTTCGGCGGCGTGGCGGTGCCGATGCCGCCTTATGCCTTTTTGCAGGCGACTGCGGATGGCGAGGCGGCGCTGCTCAATGCCGTGCGTCCAGCGCTGGACGGCGCGGGCGTGTGGGCCGATCTGTTTTGCGGGCTGGGCACCTTCGCGCTGTCACTGGGCGCGGGCAAGCGCGTCTATGCGGCGGAGGCGGCGCGCGACCTCGTGATGGCGCTGAAAGGCGCCGCAAACCGCGCGCAGAACCAGCTTTTTAGCGATCATCGCGATCTGTTCCGCAGGCCGCTAACCACGGAAGAGGCGAACCGGTTTGACGCGATCCAGCTCGATCCACCCCGCGCCGGAGCGCGCGAACAGACGATCCAGCTGGCGGCCGCGACGGTGCCCGCCATCGCCTATGTCTCGTGCAACCCGTCAAGTTTCGCGCGCGATGCGAAGATGCTGATCGAGGGCGGCTACACTTTGGAGAGCGTGCAGCCGGTCGGGCAGTTCCGCTGGTCCACCCATGTCGAGCTTGCCGCGATCTTCCGGCGGGCCTAATAGTCTGCGCTTATGAGCAGCGAACGCGAGACGGGCCTGGCCCTTGACCCCAAATTTGATGCCAGCGGCCTCATCACCGCGGTGGTGACGGACGCGGCCACCGGCGCGGTGCTGATGCTCGCGCATATGAACGCCGAGGCGCTGAGCCTGACGCAGACGAGCGGCATCGCGCATTTCTGGTCCCGCAGCCGGGGGCGGCTGTGGAAGAAGGGCGAGACATCCGGCCATGTGCTGCATGTGGTGGAGCTGCGGATCGACTGTGATCAGGACGCGGTCTGGGTCATCGCGCGGCCCGCTGGCCCGGCCTGCCACACAGGCGAGACGAGCTGTTTTTACCGGCGCCTTACAGATGATGGTCTGGAAAGGATTGATGGGTAGGGGGCGCGTTGAGGCTTGGCACCGTACCCGACTAGCGTGGGCCGCCGCGCTGGCGCTGATGCTTGTGAGCGCATGTGGCGGGCAGGGCGCGCACCAGCCTGATCAATCGCGCGGTGCACAGAGCGATGCCGCCCTTTCGCCGCTGGAGACGGCGGCGATGCAGGCAGGGGTGGTGATAAATACCAGCGCTTCACCTATTGGCCTCTATCGCAGCCGGCACGAGGCGGGTCTGGATAGCCTGTGCATCGTGGCGGGCAAAGATCAGGGCAAGATGCGCTTTGGGCTGGAGGCGGCTTTCGGCGAGAATAGCGAATGTCATGGCGCCGGGTCACTCAGACGGTCGGGGGACAGGCTCATCCTCAATTTTGATCGGTCTGCTTGCCTTATCGTCGCCAGCTATGAAGGCGATAGGGTGGCAATCCCCGGCGCGCTCGATATGGAGTGCGCCACATTGTGCAGTGCGCGCGGCTCGCTGGAGGGCGTATCCTTTCCCCGTGTCTCTCGTGAGGAAGGCGTTGCACGGGATGCGCGCGGGAGGGGCGGCGCGGAGCTATGCTCCTGACAAAGAGTAGGTGAACGCCTATTGACGTTTACGTGAACGTAAAGTAGAGATTGACTCTATGGACGATCTGACGACGAAACCCGGCTGGGTTGAGCTGCCCGATGTGAAAGCGCAGCACAATTATTCCATTTCCCAACTCGCCGCCGAGTTTGAAATTACCCCGCGCGCGCTGCGTTTTTACGAGGACGAAGGGTTGATCGCGCCGGAGCGGCATGGAGCGATGCGCGTCTACGGCAAACGGGATCGCGCCCGCCTCGCGTGGATTTTGCGCGCGAAGCGGGTGGGCTTTTCGCTAGCCGAAATTCGTGAGATGATCGATCTCTATGATGTGGGCGATGGCCGCGCCACTCAGCGCGAGGTGACGCTGCGGAAATGCCGGGACCGGATTGCCCTGCTGGAGCGGCAGCGTGCCGATATCGATGGCGCGATCGAAGAGCTTGCCGCGTTCGTGGCGCTCGTAGACGCTGCGAAACGGAATGATAAGTAAGATACGCCATATTCCCCCGCTATAAGATATTTGGAGGATTGCCATGCCCATCTATGCCCCGCCGGTGAAAGACACCCGCTTCGTCCTCGATGCCGTGGTGCGGCTCGATGCCTATGCCAACCTGCCCGGCTTTGAAGGTGCCACGCCCGATCTCGTTTCCGCTGTGCTGGAGGAGGGCGGCAAGTTCGCTGCCGAGGTGATGGCCCCGCTCAATCAGATCGGCGATGCCCAAGGCTGCACCCGCCATGCGGACGGCAGCGTAACTACGCCCGATGGCTTCAAGGCGGCTTATGAGCAGTTCGTTGCCGCAGGCTGGCCGACGCTCCATGCGCCAACCGAGTTTGGCGGGCAGGGCTTGCCCTCTGCGGTAGCGACAGCGATCGGCGAATATTTCTGCTCCGCTAACCACAGCTTCGAAATGTATCACGGCCTCACCACCGGCGCGATCAACTCGCTGCTGGTGAAGGGCACACCGGAGCAGCAGGCGACCTATCTGCCCAAGATGGTGGAGGGCACCTGGACCGGCACGATGAACCTGACCGAGCCGCATTGCGGCACGGACCTTGGCCTCATCAAGACCAAGGCGGTGCCGAATACCGATGGCAGCTATGCCATCACCGGCACCAAGATTTTCATCTCTGCCGGAGAGCATGACCTTTCGGAAAACATCATCCACCTCGTGCTGGCGAAAACGCCCGACGCACCGGAGGGCAGCAAGGGTATCTCGCTGTTCGTGGTGCCGAAGTTCCTCGTCAATGCGGACGGGTCGCTCGGCGCGCGCAATGCGGTGTCCTGCGGCTCGCTGGAACACAAAATGGGCATCCATGGCAACGCCACCTGCGTCATGAACTATGACGGCGCGACCGGCTGGCTGGTGGGCGAGGAGAACAAGGGCCTTGCCGCCATGTTCATCATGATGAACGACGCGCGCCTCGGTGTGGGCCTGCAAGGGCTGGCGCAAGCGGAGATCGCCTATCAGAACGCGGTGCAATATGCGCGGGACCGGCGGCAGGGCCGTGCGCTCACCGGCCCGGCGGACCCATCCGAGAAGGCCGATACGCTGTTTGTCCACCCCGATGTGCGCCGCATGCTGATGGAGGCGAAGGCGCTGACCGAGGGTTTGCGCGCGCTGATGCTGTGGGGCGCGGTGCAGGTCGACCTGACGCACCACGCCGCGACCGAGGAGGACCGGCAGACGGCGGACGACATCATCTCGCTGCTCACCCCGGTCATCAAGGGCTATGGCACCGACAAGGGCTTTGAAGTGGCGGTGAACTGCCAGCAGATCTATGGCGGGCATGGCTACATCGTCGAATGGGGCATGGAGCAATATGTGCGCGATGCCCGCATCGCCCAGATCTATGAAGGCGCGAACGGCGTGCAGGCGATGGACCTTGTCGGCCGTAAGCTGGCGCAAAATGGCGGGCGGGCGCTTCAGGCCTTCTTCAAGATCATCACCGAGGAAGTCGCCACCGCCAAGGGCAGCCCGCGCACGGCGAGCTTTGCCGAGGCGCTGGAAAAGGCGAACAGCCAGCTTCAGGCCGCGACCATGTGGCTAATGCAGAACGGCATGACCAACCCCAACAATGCCGGGGCGGGATCGCACCATTATATGCACATGATGGGCATCGTCGCGGTGGGGCTGATGTGGCTGCGGATGGCGGTGGCGGCAGCGGAACGGCTGGACGCGGGTGCGGACGACGCCGCATGGCTGGAGGCGAAGCTCACCACCGCGCGTTTCTATGCCGAGCGGATCATGCCCGATGCGGGCGCACTGCGCCGCAAGCTGGAGGGCGGGGCGGAGAGCCTGATGGCCCTGCCGCCGGAAATGTTCGCCGATAGGTGAGGCGTCGCACTTCCATTCGTGTCGAGCATAGTCGAGACACGGACGCGCATAGGTTCTCGACTGCGCTCGAACCGGACGGACAGGAGAACATATTCACTCGGGCAGGAAATCCGGCACGGAGAGGTAGCGCTCGCCCGTATCGTAATTGAAGCCGAGCACCCTGGCGCCCGCGCCCAGTTCGGCCAGCTTCTGCGCGATGGCGGCGAGGGTTGCGCCGGAGGATATGCCGACCAGCATCCCCTCCTCGCGCGCGGCGCGGCGGGCCATTTCCTTGGCTTCGGCAGGGTCCACCTGGATCACGCCATCGAGCAGCTTTGTGTGCAGGTTCGAGGGGATGAACCCCGCGCCGATGCCCTGAATGGGGTGCGGGCCGGGTGCGCCGCCGCTGATGACTGGCGAGAGCGTCGGCTCCACCGCGAACACCTTGAGGCAGGGCCATGCCTGTTTCAGCACCTGCGCCGTGCCCGTGATATGCCCGCCGGTGCCAACCCCGGTGATGAGCGCATCGAGTGGTGCATCGGCGAAATCGGCAAGGATCTCCTGCGCCGTGGTGCGCACATGCACCTCGATATTGGCGGGGTTCTCGAACTGTTGCGGCATCCATGCGCCGGACATCTGGGCCACCAGCTCCAGCGCGCGCTCGATTGCGCCCTTCATACCCTTTTCACGCGGGGTTAGATCAAAGCTCGCGCCATAGGCCAGCATCAGGCGGCGGCGCTCGAGGCTCATGCTCTCGGGCATCACCAGCACAAGCTGATAGCCCTTCACCGCTGCCACCATAGCGAGGCCGATGCCGGTATTGCCCGATGTCGGCTCGATGATAGTGCCGCCGGGCTTCAGATCTCCCGCTGCTTCCGCCGCCTCGACCATGGCGAGTGCAATGCGATCCTTGATCGAGCCGCCGGGGTTCGCCCGCTCTGACTTGATCCATACCTCCGCATCCGGAAACAACCGGCCCATGCGGATATGCGGCGTGTTGCCGATGGTATCTAGGATGGATGATGCCTTCATGCCTGATTCTCCTTACCGCGCACAGGGCCGCTATTCTCCGCCGCATCGAAGCGGCGCGCAAGTCCGATTTCCGGAAAGAGGCGCGACCACAGGGCCACCACAATTATTGCCCCGATGCCGCCCGCGACCACCGTCGTCACGGGGCCAATCAGCGCCGCGACAAAGCCCGACTCTGCTTCGCCCAGTTCATTGGATGCGGAGATGGTGAGCTGGGACACGCTGCTCACCCGTCCGCGCATTGCATCGGGCGTATAGACCTGGATCAGGGTCTGTCGCACGAATACCGAATACATGTCCGTCACGCCGCACGCAAACAGTGCGGCGAACGCCACAGGCAGGGCGATGGCTATTGGCATGAAGGCGGTGAGGCCGAAAAGGACGGTCGCGCCGCCAAAGGCCGCCACGGCGAGCAGCATATTGTTCCCGACATTTTCCTGCGGTGGCCTGAAGCCGAACCACAGGGCAGTCAAACCCGCCCCTGTGCCCATGGCGGCGGCCAAGATGCCCAGTGCCTTTGGCCCTGCATGGAAAATATCATGGGCATATACTGGTAACAGCGCAGTCGATCCGGCGAGCAGCACCGCCATCAGGTCGAGTGTAATGGTGCCCTGCACCAGGCGGTTGGTCCGCACATAGACCAAACCGTCAAGCATCTGGCGCAACGGATGGCGGCTCTGATCGCTCCCTGCGGGTGGAATGCGCGGGAGCAGCATGGTCGCAATTATCGCTATGCCGAACATGCCGACTGACAACATATGCGGCAGCCAGGGATGAACGGAATAGAGATAGCCGCCCAGCGCTGGGCCAGTTACCATGCCTGTCTGCCATACAAGCGACGACATCGCGACCGCGCGCGGTATCAGGTGCGGCGGCAGAAGGCGCGGCGCCATCGAGCTGAATGCCGGGCCAGTAAAGCAGCGGGATACGCCCAGCAGCGCTGCCATGGCGAACAGCAGGGGCAGGCTGATCCAGCCATCGTGGGTTGCCAGCCCCAAGATGGCGGTGCAGACCATCTGCAATGCTACCGAGGCGATTGCGACCTTGCGCCGGTCGATATGGTCCGCCGCCCACCCCGATAGCGGTGTCAGCAGAAAAAGCGGCAGAAACTGTGCAAAGCCAATGAGGCCGAGCTGCGCCGCCGCGGCATTGGTGTCCATCGTCAGCCGCGCGGTGGAGTAAGTTTGCCAGGCAATGACGAGCATCAAACCATACTGGCCAAGAATCCCCGCGAACCGCGCAATCAGGTAGAGGCGAAAATCGCGCACATGCAGGGGGTGGGTAGGCGCTGTCGAACTGCTCATTCTGCTCATGTGCACTCTCGCCGTCGCAGCGACAACCGGCTATATCTTGGGAAGCAACGAGAAAATCTTCAGCCGATGCTGATGAAGCTGTCGATCACCCGCTTGCGCCCGGCGCTGTCAAAGTCGATCTCGAGCTTGTTACCCTCCTGGCTGAGGATGATGCCATAGCCGAACTTCTGGTGAAACACGCGCATACCGACGGCGAGGTCGTCCCTGGCTTTCGCGGCGACAGAGGCAGTAGCGGACCGTGCATCCCGTGCACGAATATCTGGCGTGCCGATGCCGCCGGCTTGCGCCGCGCGCTGCCATCCGGGGCCGCGTCCTCCGCCCAATGCCACCTGGGCAAAGGGGTCTGGCCGCTCCATCCAGTTGGTGCGCCACAGGTTGACACCGCCCGTAACGCTGCTCTGTTCGTCGATATGCTCAGGCGGCAGCTCGCCGATGAAGCGGGAGGGAATGGAGCTGGTCCATTGGCCATAGATGCGGCGGTTCGCGGCATGCAGGATCACGCAGCGCCGCCGCGCGCGGGTGATCGCGACATAAGCGAGGCGGCGTTCCTCCTCCAGCGCCGAAACGCCGCCCTCATCAAGCGAGCGCTGCGAGGGAAAGACTCCTTCCTCCCAGCCGGGCAGGAACACATGGCCAAATTCCAGCCCCTTGGCCGCATGGATAGTCATGATCGTGACCTTGGCGGTGTCCTCCGCCGCGTCGTTGTCCATCACCAGACTGACATGCTCAAGAAACGCGCTGAGCGTTTCATAATCCTCCATCGCGCGGGCAAGCTCGGAAAGATTTTCAAGCCGCCCCGATGCCTCGGCGCTTTTCTCCGCCTGAAGCATGGCGGTGTAGCCGCTTTCATCCAGTATGACGCGCGTCAGCTCTGCATGGGGCATCGTGGATGTCATGTCGCGCCAGCGGGCTATGGCCGAAACGAAGCCGGATAGCGCACGCCGCGCCTGTGGGGTCAGCTCGTCGCTATCGATCAGACGCGCGGCGGCGGTGAGCAGCGGGGTTTGCTCGGCGCGGGCGAGCCGGTGGATCTTTTCGATCGCCTTGTCGCCCAGCCCGCGCTTGGGCATGTTGACTATGCGCTCGAACGCCAGATCGTCCGCCGGTTGTGCAACAAGGCGCAGATAGCCAAGCGCATCGCGGATCTCCGCCCGCTCGTAGAAACGAAAACCGCCGACGATGCGATAGGGCAGGCCGATCTGAAGAAAGCGCTCCTCGAACTCGCGTGTCTGAAACTGCGCGCGCACGAGGATCGCGAATTCATCGAGCGGCTGGCCGTCCAGATTACGCTGCTCCACCTCCTCGCTGACGGTGCGGGCTTCCTCCGCGCCATCCCACACCCCGAGTACGCGCACTTTCTCGCCCTGCTCCTCTTGTGTCCACAAGGTCTTGCCCAGCCGCGCGCTATTGCCCGCGATCACCCCCGATGCCGCGCCGAGGATATGGGGCGTGGAGCGATAATTCTGCTCCAGCCGCACAATCTTCGCACCCGGAAAATCCCTCTCGAACCGCAATATGTTGGTCACTTCCGCGCCGCGCCAGCTATAGATGCTCTGGTCGTCATCACCCACGCAGCAGATATTCTTGCGCTCCTGCGCCAGCAGGCGCAGCCACAGATATTGCGCGCTATTGGTGTCCTGATACTCGTCTACCATGATATAGCGGAAACGGGTCTGATAGTGTTCAAGCACCTCCCGTTCCTTGCGTAGCAGGCTGAGGGGATGCAGCAGCAAGTCGCCGAAGTCGCAGGCATTCAGTGTCATCAACCGTGCCTGATAGGCGGCATACATTTTCTGCCCCCGGCCATTGGCGTAAAGCTCGCCTTCTTCGGCACCAATGTCCACAGGGGTAAGACCCTTGTTCTTCCACTGGTCGATCAGGCCGGCAAGCTGCCGCGCGGGCCAGCGCTTCTCGTCCAGTCCCTCCACCTGGATGAGCTGCTTCAGCAGGCGGAGCTGATCGTCGGTGTCGAGAATCGAGAAATTATTGTGCAGGCCCATCAGTTCGGCGTGACGGCGCAGCATCCGTGCGCCGATGCTGTGGAATGTCCCGAGCCAGGGCATCCCCTCCACCGCCGCGCCGATCAGGCGTCCCACGCGTTCCTTCATTTCCCGCGCCGCCTTGTTGGTGAAGGTGACGGCGAGGATTTCGCTGGGGTAGGCCCGGCGGGTGGCGATCAGATGCGCGAGCCGCGCGGTCAGCGCTGCGGTCTTGCCGGTGCCTGCCCCTGCCAGCACCAGTAGTGGCCCTTCACTGGTCAGCACCGCGTCGCGCTGCGGCGGGTTGAGGCCAGCAATATAGGGCGGCTCTTGGTCGGTCATCAATGGGGAAGGCTGCACGGTCATGGTCGAACAATTAGGGAACAAATACGGCGGGAGCAAGGGCCGATCTGGGAGGGGGATGCGATGAATGCCGGGCCGCATGGGGTAGGCCGTTAAGATAGGTTAACAAAACGGGAACTGTCCGGGCGGTTGAGGCTTTGAGGAGGGGTAGGATCTCGTATCAGGAGAATGAGCATGAAGAGAATCACATTATTGGGATCGGCTGCATTGTTATGCGTCACGCCACTGGCCTATGCGCAGTCGCAAGCGATGGATCAGCCGCCGACCGATCCATCCGCGCCGCTGCCTACCTCGCCGACAGACGTGCCGCCAGCGCCATCTTCGCCGACCGGGGCTCCTCCGGGAGATACCACCATGCCACCGGCGGGTGACACTATGCCCCCGGCGCCTCCTCAGTCCCCTAATATGGGTGATCCTATGGCACCCGCGCCGACCCAATCACCCACCATGCCGTCACAGTCCCAGAGCATGCCTATGAGTCAGCCCTCCACTCCCTCCTCCTCCGCAATGGGATCGACCTCTTCTCCGGGGTCGTCGATGCAGGATTATCCACTGTGCAGCCGGACAGTAACCGATCACTGCATGCAACCAAGCGAGGCACCGCGCGGATATGCGCGCAAGAAAAGACGGTAACACTCTCTAAGCTCAGGCAAGGCGCAGTAAATGAAGCCGCGCTTTGCCTGTATCGCGCACCGTCTCGACATCGAAGCCCTGCACAATAACATCCTCGCGTCGGCTCGTCTCAATGCTGATCCAGCTGTGTGGGCCTAGCCAGCCGAGGCGGGCAAGCTTGTCCAGCGCCACACTGCCCGCTCCGCTGTCATAGGGTGGGTCCATAAGTATGAGGTCCAGACCTGCGGGCGCAGGGCCGAGCGCCATGACGGATGTCGCGCGGATGTCGGCGCGAGGGTCAGCGCGGCCTAGCCCCAGTTTTTCGGTATTGGCGCGTAGTGAATCCAGTGCAGCCTTGTCCTGCTCGACAAACAAACATGAGCCTGCCCCGCGTGACAATGCTTCCAGCCCCAAAGCGCCGGACCCTGCGAAGAAATCGCCCACCGCCAGCCCCTCGAAGCTACCCAGACGGCTAGTGAGCATCGAGAACAACGCCTCGCGCGTGCGGTCCGCCGTCGGGCGGGTGGTGTCTCCTTTAGGCGCGATCAGAGTTCGCCCGCGCCATTTGCCAGAGATAATCCTCATTTCTTGAGCTTTTTCAGCGCCGCTAGAAAGCGGTCAAGATCCCCGCGCCTTATTTCCACTAGTGCGCCCGGCGTGCTGTCCGCTAGATCGAACGGGCCATAATGCGTGCGGATGAGACGGCTGACGGTGAGGCCGAGATACTCCAGCACGCGCCGCACCTCACGGTTTTTGCCCTCGGTTAGCTTCATCTCGATCCACTTGTTGTGGCCGGTGCTGCGCTCCAGATTCGCGTCGATGCGGCCATAGCGCATGCCGTCTATCTCCACCCCCTCAATAAGGCTTTCGAGCTGATCCTGGGTGACTGGGCCAAAGGCCCGCGCGCGATAGGTGCGCTCTATGCCGGTCGACGGCAGCTCCAGCGTACGCTTCAGCCCGCCGTCATTGGTGAGCATCAGCAGGCCTTCGGTGGTCATGTCCAGCCGCCCGATCGGCATCAGGCGCGGCAGATCCTTGGGCAGGAAATCATAGATCGTCTTGCGGCCCGAGAAATCCCGCTCCGCCGTGAGGCAGCCAGACGGCTTGTGAAACAGGAACAGCCGTGTCTGCTCTGTCTCGCCCACTGGCGCGCCATCGACCGTGACGCCGCTCAATGACGTGAGCAAAGTTGCGGGGGTGATCAGCACTTCGCCGTGCAATGCGATGCGCCCCTCCGCGATCATCCGCTCGATCTCGCGGCGCGAGGCGATTCCTGCACGGGCGAGCAATTTGGCGATACGGTGCTCTTCGCGCCCGCCCTCGGACCGAGGCTCAACGGCAGAGGATGCGCGCGGCGGCGCTTTCCTGAAAGTGGGCTTTTTGGGTGGGGCGCCCTTGGCGGCGGCAGGATGATCGGCTCTGGCCTTGTCAGGCGCGGGCTTTTCCGCGCGGCGCGGCGGGCGGGCGGACGCGGGCTTGGCGGCGGGCTTGCGCGGGGGGCGTGAGGGTGGCTTCATCGCATCGCCCATGCCCGACTCTGCGCCCAAGAGCAACGTGCGTTGCCCTTCGCCGCAAAGTCATTACAACCAGCACACTGCATCGGGAGGGTTCGGGATATGGCGACGGCCGCGATAAAGACATCGGCACTGGCGCGGGCGCGGGCGGTGCTTGGCAACCCCAAGACCGGCTATATGACGCTGTTCGGCTTTGGCTCTGGCCTGCCCTATGCGCTGTTGCTCGGCACGCTGACAGCATGGCTGACGGATGCGAAAGTGGACCTTGAGACGATGGGTGTCATCTCGCTCATCGGCCTGTCTTATGCTTTCAAGTTTTTATGGTCGCCGCTGCTGGATCGGCTCTCGCTGCCCGGCTTCGCCAAGCTGGGGCGGCGCAAGCAGTGGATTGTCCCCGCCCAGTTTCTGCTGGGGGTGATGCTGCTGACGATGGCGCAGATGGACCCGCTGAACGCCATTGGGATGTTCTCGCTCTGCGCTGGGATCGGCGCGTTTGCCTCGGCGACGCAGGACATCGTGATCGACGCCTGGCGAGTCGATGTGGCGGGGGAGGACGCGCCGGTCGATACGCTCTCGACCGTTTATCAGCTGGGATACCGCGCGGCGGTGTTGCTCGGCGGGGCGCTGGCGCTGTTCATGGCGGACGCGTGGGGCTGGGTGCCGGTCTATAGCCTGATGGGCTGCGTGATGCTGGGCCTGGGGGTATTGAGCATCTTCGCGCCGGAGAGCGCCAACGCCACCGAGCGCGCGGAGCAGGAGGGGCATGAGCTGCGCGCGGCGGGCCATTTGAGCCCGAAGGTGCGCGCGGTGGCGCTGGGGCTGGTCGGCACCTTCTGGGCGGTGTCGTTGGGGCTGGTGCTGTATTACATGATCGCCTCGCTCGCGCTCCCTGCCGATCAACGACCGGACAGCAGCAGCTTCATCAAGGTGCAGGGTCCGGTGATCGTGCTGGCGACGGTGGTAATCCCCGCGATCATCGCCGCCGTGCTGGCGCGCTGGCAGGCCAAGGGCCACTATGTGCTGCGGCAGGCGGAACCGGCGCGCAGCATAAGCGACCGCGCGCTCGATCATGGCTATCGCGCGCTGGTGTTGCCGCTCATAGACATCATGGGGCGGCTCGGCTGGGCAGCAGTGCTGGTGATGGCGCTGGTGCTGACCTATCGGTTGACGGACACGATCTGGGGCAGCTTCGCCTCGCCCTTTTACCTGACCGAGCTGGGCTATACGAAAAGCGAGATGGCGGTGGCGTCGAAGTTTTTCGGCGTGGGCGCGCTGATGCTGGGCGTGGCGCTGGGCGGGATCTGCATGGCGTGGCTGGGCCGCATGGCGACGATGACGCTGGGCGCGTTGACGGCGGCGCTGACTAACCTTCTTTATGCGGACCTCTCGACCGGCGGCCATGTGATGGCGGCAAGCGCGCGGCTGACCGGTTTTAGCTGGGCGGTCGAGCATCTGGGCGGTGACGAGCGCATGGCGAAGCTGATGCTCGCGATCGGCGGAGAGAATATCGCGGGCGGGTTGGCGGGCACGGCACTGGTGGCTTACTTAAGCTCCATTACGTCAAAGGGTTACAGCGCGGTGCAATATGCGCTGCTCTCCTCGCTCACCTTCCTGATGGGGACGCTGGGGCGCGGTGCGCTAGGCCAGATGATCGAAGCCCAAGGCTATTATGCCGTGTTTATTTTCGTGACGTGGCTGGGCTTTATCGCCGTGGCGCTGTGTGTGGTGGAGTGGATGCGGCAGGGGCGCGCTCAATCCGGCAGTTGATCGTTCGCCTTCAGCACTTCACCCGCGAGATAGAGTGAGCCGGTGATGAGCAGCGGGCCGTCCGCCTCTGCAAGCGCGTCTGCGGCGTCATGGAGGCTGGCGTGTGCGCTGTGGGCGATGCCCCGTTCACTTGCGACCGCCGCGAATACCTCCGGCCCATGATGCGCGTGGCCTTCCACCGGCACGCTATGGATCGCGCCGATATGGGGGCGCAGCGGCGCGAGGAAACCGGCAACATCCTTGTTCGCCAACATGCCGATGAGCAGCGTGAGCCTCTCGTCACCCGGCAGCGCGGAGTCGAAAAAGCGCGCGATGGCTTCTCCCGCTGCCGGATTGTGTCCGCCATCGAGCCAGATTGCGCGCGCTTCCCCCAGCCGCGCGACCAGCGGCCCGCCTGAGAGGCATTGCAGCCGCGCGGGCCAATGCGCCCAGAGCGGCGCGGCGTTGAGCGCGGCCTCGCCGATGTGCAGCGCCTCCTGATGCCGCAGCATCGCCAACGCTAGCGCGAGATTGGTCACTTGATGCGGACCCGCAAGGCGCGGCAGCGGTGTGTCGATCCGCCCCGCCTCATCGCGGTAATGCAGGCGCTCGCGATAAAGCGCGGCGTCCCACGCGTCTTTCATCGGCAGCCAGCGCGCGCCCGCATCCGCCGCCGCATGCGCGATCACGCCCGCGATATGCGGCTCATAGGCCAGTGTGACGAGTGGAGCGCCGGATTTGGCGATGCCTGCTTTTTCCGTCGCAATGGCCTTGAGGTCGGTACCCAGAAACGCCTCGTGATCCATGCCCAGTTGCGCGATGCCGCACACGGCGGGCGCGGGGATCACGTTGGTGGCGTCGAGCCTGCCGCCCAGTCCCACCTCGATAATGCAGGCATCGGCCGTATGTTCGGCAAAGGCGAGGAAGGCGGCGGCGGTGGTCGCCTCGAAAAAGCTGGGGCCGATGTCGCCCGCGGTATCCAGCACGCGCTCAAGATAGGCGGCGAGGCGCGCGTCGTCGATCAGCCTGTCGTTCAGCCGAATGCGCTCATTAAAGCGTACCAGATGCGGCGAGGTGTAGGCGTGGACGCTATACCCCTCCGCCTGCAACGCCGCACGCAGGAACGCGCAGGTCGAACCCTTGCCATTGGTCCCCGCGACATGGAACACTGGCGGCAGGGCGAGGTGCGGATCGCCGAGGTTTGCGAGCAGCCGCGTGATCCGCTCCAGCCCCAGCACATCCGCGCCGGGGGAGAGGCTCGTCAGCCGGTCAAGCTGCGCCTGCACCTCCGGCGAATCAGATACTGCGTGGTCAGCCACGACTTACTCCCCCTCCCTTTCAAGGGAGGGGGCCGGGGGATGGGTATCGGCCAGGTTCATCATGTTTCGTTTCATCGCCCCCACCCCAACCCCTCCCCTAAAGGGGAGGGGGTTTGTTGTTCACGCCGCCTTCTTGGGCATCAGATAGCAGGCAACCTGCGCCAGCCGCTCGCGCAGCTCCTTGCGGTGGACCACCATGTCGATCATGCCGTGGGCGAGGAGATATTCGGCGCGCTGGAACCCTTCGGGCAGCTTTTCGCGGATCGTGCTCTCGATCACGCGCTGGCCCGCGAAGCCGATCAGCGCGTTCGGCTCCGCGATCTGGATATCGCCCAGCATCGCATAGCTCGCCGTGACGCCGCCGGTGGTGGGGTCGGTCAGCACCACGATATAAGGCAGACCCGCATCGTGCAGTTTCTGGATTGCGACTGTGGCGCGCGGCATTTGCATGAGCGACAAGATGCCCTCCTGCATGCGCGCGCCGCCGGCCGCCGTGAAGATAACATAGGGGCATTTGCGCGCGATCGCTTCCTCCACGCCCTGCACGAACGCCGCGCCGACCGCGACGCCCATCGATCCGCCCATATATGCGAAGTTCTGCACGCCCATCACGATGGCCTGCCCGTCGACCGTCCCGCAGGCGTTGATCAGCGCGTCATGATCGCCAGTCGATGCGCGCGCGGCCTTGATGCGGTCGGTATATTTCTTGGTGTCGCGGAACTTGAGCGGATCTTCGCGCACCTGCGGCGTGGGGAGGGTTTGCGCGCTGCCTTCGTCCAGTATCTGAGTAAAGCGCTCCTTCGCGCCGATGCGGCCGTGATGATCGCACTTCGGGCAGACCGAAAGATTTTCCTCCCACTCGCGGGTGAAAATCATCTGCTGACAGCCGGGGCATTTGTGCCACAGCGTATCGGTGCTGCTCTCCTTCTTGGCGATGAAGGGGATCGCCTTGCGGACGCGGCTGAGCCAGCTCATCGGACAGCTTCCTTTGCGTTGAGGGCCGCGCGGAGCGAGCCGACATAATCCTTCACATGGGGCGCGGCGGCGGCGCCATATTGCCCCACGATCTCGACGATCGCCGAGCCGACGACGACGCCATCCGCCACCGCGCCGATGGCCGCCGCCTGTTCGGGCGTGCGCACGCCAAAGCCGACTGCGATGGGCAGGCTGGTGCCTGATTTGAGGTGCGCCACCGCCTGATTAATGCTTGCATGCGCGGCCTGCTGCTTGCCGGTGATGCCCGCGACCGAGACATAATAGAGGAAGCCGCTGGAGCCTTCGAGCACGGCGGGCAGGCGGGCAATGTCGGTCGTCGGCGTGGCGAGGCGGATGAGGTGCACACCCGCCGCGCGCAGGGCCGGGCCAAGCTCGGCATCCTCTTCGGGCGGGATATCGACGCAGATCACGCCATCAACGCCCGCCGCTTTGGATTGATCTGCAAACCACTCCGCCCCGCGCCGGATCATCGGGTTGGCATAGCCCATCAGGATCAGCGGGGTGTTCGGGTGACGTTGTCTGAAAGCAGACGCGATGGCGAAGATGTCCGCCGTTTTCGTGCCCGCGCCAAGGCTGCGCAGATTGGCGAGCTGGATCGCGGTGCCATCGGCCATCGGATCGGTAAACGGCATGCCCAGCTCAATAAGGTCTGCGCCGCCCGCGACCAAGGCATCCAGCACGGCGGCAGTGTCAGCAGGCGTGGGATCGCCCCCCGTGACGAAGGTGACGAGCGCGGCGCGGCCTTCGGAGCGCGCATGGGCAAAGGCGGAGGCGATGCGATCTGTGGTCATATCTCCACCCCCAGCGCCTGCGCGACGGTGAAGATGTCCTTGTCTCCCCGGCCAGAGAGGTTCACTGCGATGATCTTGTCCTTGCCCAGTTCGGGCGCAAGGGTTTCCAGGGCGGCGAGGGCGTGGGCGCTTTCGAGCGCGGGGATGATCCCCTCCAGCCGGCACAGCTTCTGGAACGCCGCCAGCGCCGCGTCGTCTGTCACCGAAACATAGCGCGCCCGACCGATCTCGTGCAGCCAGGCGTGTTCCGGCCCGATGCCGGGATAGTCCAGCCCCGCTGAAATGCTGTGCGCATCGGTAATCTGGCCGTCCGCGTCCTGCAACAAATAGGTCTTGTTGCCATGGAGCACGCCCGGCGCGCCGCCCGCGATGCTGGCCGCGTGGTGGCCGTCGCCCAGTTCTATGCCGCGCCCCGCCGCCTCGACACCGACGATGGCTACGTCCGGGTCATCGAGGAACGGGTGGAACATGCCGATGGCGTTCGATCCGCCGCCGACGCAGGCCAGCACCATATCGGGCAGGCGGCCCTCGGCCTCCATCATCTGTTCGCGGGTTTCCTTGCCGATCACGCTCTGAAAATCGCGCACCAGTTCGGGGTAGGGATGCGGCCCGGCGACGGTGCCGATGATGTAAAAGGTGTCATGCACGTTCGCGACCCAATCGCGCAGAGCCTCGTTCATCGCGTCCTTCAGCGTGCGCGTGCCGCTCTCGACCGCGCGCACCTCCGCGCCCAAGAGCTTCATGCGGAACACGTTGGGTTTTTGCCGCTCGACATCGACCGCGCCCATGAAGATGGTGCAGGGGATGTTGAACAGGGCGGCGACGGTGGCGGTGGCGACGCCATGCTGACCCGCGCCCGTCTCCGCGATGATCCGCGTCTTGCCCATGCGTTTGGCGAGCAGAATCTGGCCGATGCAGTTGTTGATCTTGTGCGCGCCGGTGTGGTTCAGCTCCTCGCGCTTGAGGTAAATCTTCGCGCCGCCCAACTCCTCGGTCAGGCGCTGCGCATAATAGAGCGGGTTGGGCCGCCCGACATATTGCCGCAGCAGATACTGGAACTCTTCCTCAAAAGCCGGGTCGGCCTTGGCGCGGCGATATTCCGCGTCGAGCGCGAGAACGAGCGGCATCAGTGTTTCGGCGACATAACGACCTCCGAACTGGCCGAAGTGGCCGCGCTCGTCAGGTTGGGTGCGAAGGGAGTTGGTAATGCTCATAATGACTGAACCGCTTTGCAGAAGGCGCGGATTTTGTCCACATCCTTGATGCCCGGCGCGCTTTCAACGCCCGAAGAAACATCTACCAGCGGCGCGCTGGTGACACGGACTGCTTCTGGCACATTGGCGGGGTCGAGGCCGCCCGAAAGCCCCCACGGGCCGGGTGCGCGATATTCGCTGAGCAGAGACCAGTCAAAGCGCAGGCCCATGCCGCCGGGCAGGTCTGCGTGGTCGGGGGTTTTGGCGTCGAACAGCACGAGGTCCGCCACTTGGTTGTAAGGTGCAGCGCCGGCAATATCTGCGGCAGTCTTGACAGGGATAGCTTTCCATAATTCAAGCGCCGGAAAACGCGCCCGGATGGCAAGGAGGCGTGCGGGCGGTTCGCTGCCATGAAGCTGGAGCGCATCGAGCTGGCCCGACCCCACCAGCATGTCGACGGTCGCATCATCCGGGTTCACCACCACGCCGACCTTCATCACATGGCCGGGCACCCGCGCGACAAGCTGGCCAAGCCGCTCCACCGCCACATGGCGCGGGCTTTTGGCGAAGTGGACGAAGCCGACATGGCTCGCCCCTCCTTTCAACGCTGCGTCCAGCGTTTCCGGTGTCGAGAGGCCGCAGATTTTGATCGAGATTCGAGACATGATGAGCGGCCTTACCGGCCCCGCCGCCCCAGGGAAAGTCATATGACCAGATTAGTCCAGCCGTTTCTGCAATTTGGTCATGAACAACGGCGGATCGCGTGGCACGACGAAATCGAGCCGCCAGGCCGTTTCCTGATAGCCGCGCCGCACATAATAAGCGATCAGCTCGGTGCGGCTGTCGATCACGGTCATGGTTGTCAATGTCGCGGAAAAATTGTCGCGCGCGATGTTCTCCGCCGCGCTCAGGAGTTGTCGGCCCAGTCCGCCTGCCTGCACTCCGGGGTCAACACTTAACAGACTGAGATATATCTCGCTTTGGCCCTTGTCAGTCAATTGGATGGAGCCGATGGGCACGCCTCGTCGCTCAGCGATCACCAGCAGAGAGGCTGGATCGTGCAGGATCGCGCCGAGCGCGTCCAGCGTAATCCGTTCCTCCTCCAACAGGTCTGCTTCATGGGTCCAGCCGGCGCGGGCGTCCTGGCCGCGATAGGCGCGCTGGATCACGGCATGAAGCGCGGGCAAATCCCGATTCTGGGCCGGGCGGATGCAAAACTCTTCAGTGGTCACAAGGTTCACAAGGTTGCCTCGATTTCCCGCGCCGCCAAGTCCGGGTCTTTCGCCTGAGAAATCGGCCTGCCCACGACGATGATCGAGGCGCCAGCGTCAATCGCGGCGCGCGGAGTGACGGCGCGCTTCTGATCGCCCATCGCTCCGCCAGCCGGGCGCACGCCGGGCACCACGAAAAATCCGCCGGGCCAGCGCTTGCGAATAAGCCCCACTTCCTCACCGGAGCAGACGATGCCATCCAGCCCCGCATCCTGTGCGAGGTCGGCTAGTCGCTCGACCTGCGATGCGGCGTTGCGCTCAACACCTATTTCATTGAGATCGCTGGCATCCAGGCTGGTGAGCACTGTTACCGCCACAACCTTGGTGTGGACGCCCGCAGCCGCCTTCGCGTCCTCCAGCATCGCCCGCCCGCCAGCGGCATGGACGGTCAGGATTGCCGGCTCCAGCACATGCAGCGCTTGCACCGCCTTCGCCACGGTGTTGGGAATGTCGTGCAACTTGAGGTCGAGAAAAACCGGCAGACCGATTTTGGCCATCTCGTGCACACCATGATGGCCGTTGGCGCAGAAGAATTCGAGGCCCAGCTTGATGCCGCCGACATGGCGGTGGACAGCGCGCGCGAGGCTTTGCGCGCGGGCGAGATCGGGCGTGTCTATGGCGACGTAGAGCGGGCTGGTCATGGGGTTTCCGGCGCTGCTGAGAGAAGAGTATCTGAGCCAGGCTCGATGGAGCGCGGCGGCTGCGCGGTCATACTCTCGAGCGCGCGCTCGGCGCTCGTAACGCGGCGGCTAAGGCGCCATTTCACGGCTTGGCCCCATGCCCATGTCGGCACCAGCCCCAGCAGAAAGGCGAAGAGGATCAGCACTGGCAGGCGCGTTTCCATCACGGCATCGCCCCAGAGCTTGACAGCCACCCGACCGGGAAGGACCGGGCTGGCCGCCTCCCAGTTCGCCTTGGTGAACAGAGCCAGCGCGACGGCAATGACAACCCAGAATATGGTCTTGAGCACCTGCATGCCACATCCTCTATACCGACAACGCGACGAGCTTATGCAATTTCAGCGCATATTGCCAGTGCGGGAATGTCTGCCGTGACGAACAGCGCGCAAAAGTGGCACAAACACTCCGGCCCGCCTTTCCCTCGCCATGACCGGTTGCAGGCATGAGGGAAGGGCGGGCCGGAGCCTGCTATGATAGTGATGAAGCGCGAATTACATCAGTTTGTAGGTTAGCGGCAGCACCACGGCCGCCGGGCCTCCGGGAGGAGCGGGCAGAGTGCCAACCTTGGACGGTAGGGCGAGCGCCTCGCGGTCCAGCACCGAGGAGCCGGAAGCGGCGATCAGTTCGGTCTTTTCCACAGCACCCGAAGCGCTGACATAGACTTTCACTTTCACAGTGCCTTCATCACCGCGCATCTGCGCAGCGCGGGGATAGGTCTGCTTGGAAGCGATCTGGCGCGCAACAGCCTGCTGCCAGGCGGCGGGCTGAGCGAAAGCGGGGGTGGAGGTAGCGACGACGATGGCGGCGACCATAAGTTTACCAGAGAATTTATTGAACATTATATGCATTCCTTCCCATGCTTCACTTTTCTATGAAGATTGAACCGGTAAGCCCATATATGTCCCAGCGGATAAAATGAGGTTTATCATGATGGTAAACAACGCGTTTACTTGTCCGATGTGGCCTGCGTAGCCGGCGCTTCCGCTAACTGTTTTGGCACGTATATGATGCTTTTTGGTTCCTTGACGAAAACCAAAAATGGCCCGGCTTCGCAGAGGAAGCCGGGCCAATTGGGGAGGTTCTGGTAGTAATGGCCGGATGGGTCGTCAGAACTCGGCCCAGTCGTCCTCGTCCATGCTGAGGGCGAGGTTGCCGTGGCTTGCCGGGGCAGAGGCCTTGCGACGGATGGGGGGACTGCGCTCCTCATGGGACGATACGCCCAGCCCGCCGGTATATCCGCCCGTGCGGCCCAGCTCGAAGAAGGAGAGCTGCTCGAACAGGCGCTCCGTCTCGTCGTTGAGATTGCGCGAGCTTGCGGTGCTTTCCTCCACCATCGCGGCGTTCTGCTGCGTAGCGGTGTCCATGGCGGTGACCATGTCGGAAATTTCCGTCAGACCGCTCGCCTGACGCCCTGCGGCGGCGGCAATTTCGTCCATCAGGTCCGAAACTTCCGTTACTTCGGTCACGATTTGCCGGAGTGCATCGCCGCTATTTTCGACCAGCGCCACGCCTTCGGTGATTTGCGCGCCGGAAGTGGCGACAAGCTGGCGGATAGAGTTCGCCGCTTCGGCCGAACGCTGTGCCAGATGCCGCACCTCGGTCGCGACGACCGCGAAGCCCGCACCGGATGCGCCGGCGCGTGCCGCTTCCACGCCTGCATTCAACGCCAGGAGGTTGGTCTGGAAGGCAAGGCCATCGATGGTTGAGATGATGTCGTTCATCTCCTTCGACGATGCCTGGATGTTGCGCATCGCGACCGCGGCGCGCTTGGCGGTTTCGTCGACCTTTTCCGCCGATTCGCGGGCCACGGCAAGACGGCTGCTGGTCTGGCGGGCATTGTCTGCCGCAACCTTCACTGATCCGGTGAACTCGCCCAGCGTCTTGGAAGTGTGGGCGAGTGACTCGGCTTGACGCTCGGTGCGTAGCGACAGGTCGGATGATGCCTGCGCGATCTCGTTGGTACCGTTCTTGATGGTGTTGCAGCCATCGACGATCTGCATCATAGCATTGTGAAGATGCTGAAGCGCGTCATTATAATCATTATAGAGCTTCGCGAGCGGGCCGCTGGCATCCTCGTCAACACGATACGTGAGCTGCCCCTTGGCCAGGGCAGAAAGGCCAGCGCCAATAGCATTGATTGTCTCTTCCGTCTCGAGCGCGCGCAGGGCTTCTTCCTCAGCGCGGCGCTTGTCGGCCTCGAACAGATCCTTGAAACTGTCGAGTGCGCGGGCGAGGCTGCCTAGCTCATCCTTGCGGTTCATGCCGGGAATCTCGACCGACAGGTCGCCCTCCACCAGCAGGCTGACCGAGCCGGCCATTTTCTTGATCGGCTTGGCGATGGTTTGCATCAGCAGCCCTGAGAGCAGCAGTGTCACGACGAGGCCGAGGCCCACCGCGCCGATCAGCATACGCCGCGAATCGGCATAAATGCTCTCGCTCTTGGCGCTGATCGCCTGCCCACTTTTCTGGTTAAGATCGATCATCTGGAGGATCGAGTCCTCCACCGTATAAAACATGTCGAGCGCTTCGCCCTCGAACATGTCGCTGGCAGCGGGATCGCTGTTATTCGCCAGGGTGATGAGCTGGTCGGTCTGCTGCTGATATTGTGCCCAGTTGGTTTTTAATGTGGCGAAAACATCCTTCTGCTCTTTGGTGGCAAGCAGTTTCTCGTAGTCGTCCATCATGCCCGAAATCGCCTTGCTCGCATTGCGGATCATCTTTTCCGCCTTGGCCTTGGCTTCTGGTGTGGTCGCGGTGATGATGCCGCTCTGCTGAATGCGATACTGAGAGGTATAGGCGTGTATATCGCCGATCAGTTGCGTCGCGGGCAGTGTGTTGGAGCGCATTTCGGACGAAAGCTGGTTAACCTCTCCGATCTTCATGATGGCAAAACCGCCTATCGCCGCCACGAGCGCCAGCAGCGCCGCGAAAGCAAAAAGCATCTTCGCTGATATGGTTATACCCTTGGGCACGCCTATTTCCTTTTCAAGAACCTCTTTGGCGAGGCTAGTAGCGCTAAAGGCTTGATAATTGGTAACCGTGACGGAAACCATGAGCGTATTTTGGGCAGCCACCAAGGTCTGCGGCGCCGCTCAAGGGGTCGCACGTGTCATCAGCCGACGCCTCGGCCGACTCCCTCAGTTCGTCTGATATTAGTCTATGAAATCAAACGAAATTAAGCATCCATCAACCAATCCACCGTATCAACCCTGATCAGAAGTGAAACGAACGCCGGGTGAGGATTTTTGCTCGCCGTGGTGAGAAAACCAAGCCTTCAGTCCTTCCTTTGAGGAGTGTCCGTGATGCCCGTGCCAACCGTCGTAAATCCTCATGACGATGCGTTCGTCACCCTTGCCGAACGTAATTATCGGGCTTTCCCCAAAATAAAGGCGCTGGTCGAACGCGCGGCCGACAAAGCCCTCAAAAAACTTTATGAGCGCATCGGCGCGCACCCGGTAACAGCAGGCCTGCTGCCTAATGAGGAAATACGCAACCGCGCGGCGAAGGCTCAGTTCAAGCACTGGGTGAACCTGTTCTCCGGCGAGTTCAATGCCGCCGCCAAGGCGCGGTCCGCCAATATCGGTGAAGTGCATTCCCGCGTGGGTCTGGCTCCCGCTTATTATATTGGTGGTTACGCGGTGGTGCTAGAAGAAATCATCAGCGCGGCCTTGACGCGTGGTATTCATAGCCGCCTCAACGGGCGTGAACTTGGCAATGTCATAGGAACTCTGGTCAAGACTGCGATGCTCGACATGGAAGCAGCGCTATCCGCCTATTCCGTCGCCGAACAGAGGGATCGTTCCAATGTGCTGGCTTCGGTCGGCGAGGTGCTGGCGAAAGTGGCGAACTGCGATCTGCGCGCCCAACTGGATGACCTGCCGGCAGGCTATTCCGCGCTGGCGGAGGATTTTCATACCATGCGTCACCGCATCAGCCAGATCATCGAGCAGATTGCGGATGCGGCCGACAATATCAACACCGGCTCCGGCGAGATCAGCGCCGCGGCGAACGACCTCGCCATCCGCACCGAGCAGCAGTCCTCCGCCCTCGCGAGCACGGCCGAGGTGATGCAGGAGATCACGAAAGGCATGATCGACTGCGCCGGAAACGCCAAGCAGGTCAATATCAGCGTGTCGCAGGCCAATACCGAGGCCTGCAAAGGCGGCGAGATTGTTGAAAGCGCGGTCGCCGCTATGGACAAGATCAAGAACTCTTCGGTCGAAATCGCCAAGATTACCGAAGTGATCGAAGCGATCGCGTTTCAGACCAATCTTCTCGCGCTCAATGCGGGAGTTGAGGCCGCGCGCGCTGGCGAGGCGGGAAAAGGCTTTGCCGTGGTGGCGAGCGAGGTGCGGGCGCTGGCGCATCGCACCACCGAATCGGCCAAGAACATCAAGGAACTTATCAGCAAGTCCGGATCTGATGTGCATCAGGGGGTCGAGCTTGTCGGCCAGACTGGCAGGGCGCTGGAGCAGATCATTCATCAGGTCAGCGCCGCGACCGTCCAGGCGCACGAGATTTCCGAATTCGCCGAGAAGCAGGCCAACAGTTTGCAAAGGGTCAGCCGCTCGGTCGCCGAAATGGATGTGACGACGCAGCAGAACGCCGCGATGGTCGAGCAATCCAACGCCGCCTCGCGCGCGCTAACCAGTCAGGCCAATACTCTTAAGCAATTGGTCGACAAGTTCCTGCTGGAGCGTCGCGACAAGCTGCGCCCGGAAGGAGACAAGGGCATGTGGAAGCGGGCTTTCAGCGGGAAAAAGGCCGCCTGAGCGCACATATCGGCCAGCCCTGCGCCTCCCGGTTCCTCACGGGCTGGGCTGGTCTTATTCTCCGAATACGCGGGCGAAGATGGTATCCACCTGGGCGAAGTGATAGTCGAGGTTGAACTTGTCCTCGATCTCTTGCGCGGAGAGCGCGGCGGCGACATCCGGGTCCGCCTTTAGCAACTCCAGCAGCGAAAGCGCTCCGTCCAATTCCCAAACTTTCATCGCGTTGCGCTGGACGTAGCGGTAGCTATCCTCGCGCGAAACGCCTGCCTGCGTCAACGCTAGCAGCACGCGCTGGGAGTGGACAAGGCCACCCATGCGGTCGAGGTTTTTCATCATCCGGTCGGGGTAAATCAGCAGCTTGTCGATCACGCCAGTGAGCCGGCCGAGCGCGAAATCGAGGGTGATTGTCGCATCCGGGCCGATGAATCGCTCGACTGAGCTGTGCGAGATATCGCGCTCATGCCATAGCGCGACATTCTCCATCGCGGGCACGACGGCACTGCGCACCATGCGGGCGAGGCCGGTGAGGTTCTCGGTCAGCACCGGGTTGCGCTTGTGCGGCATCGCGGAGCTGCCCTTCTGGCCGGGCGAAAAATATTCCTCCGCCTCCAGCACTTCGGTGCGCTGAAGATGCCGCACTTCCACCGCAAGCCGCTCGATAGAGCTTGCGATCACGCCCAGCGTCGCAAAGAACATCGCATGCCGGTCACGCGGGATTATCTGCGTCGACACTGGCTCTATGGCGAGGCCCAGCTTGGCGGCGACATGCGCCTCGACATGCGGGTCAATATTGGCGAAGGTGCCGACCGCGCCAGAAATCGCGCAGGTGGCGATGTCTGCCCGCGCCGCGATCAACCGCGTCTTGGCACGCGAAAACTCGGCATAGGCCTCCGCCAGCTTGAGGCCGAACGTCACCGGCTCGGCATGAATGCCGTGACTGCGCCCGATCGTCGGTGTCATCTTATGTTCATAGGCGCGGCGCTTGATCGCCTCCAAAAGCGCATCGAGATCGGCGAGCAGCAGATCGCTCGCCTGAGCGAGCTGCACCGCAAGGCAGCTATCCAGCACGTCGGAGCTGGTCATGCCCTGATGCATGAAGCGCGCTTCCTCGCCAACATGCTCTGCCACCCAGGTGAGGAAAGCGATGACATCATGTTTGGTGACTGCCTCGATCGCGTCGATGGCGGGTACGTCAATCACCGGGTTGGTCGCCCACCAGTCCCACAATGCCTTCGCCGCAGATTTGGGCACCACGCCTAGCTCCGCCAGCGCATCGGTCGCGTGGGCCTCGATCTCGAACCAGATGCGAAAGCGGTTCTCCGCCTCCCAGATGGAGGACATTGCGGGGCGGGAATAGCGCGGAACCATAAACGACTCTTTTCAGGGCTGGAATGGATGAACGCCGGCCGGGTAGCAGTATGAACGGCGCACGGCAAGCTGAGCAGGCGGCCGCATGATGTCGCAAATATTGCACGGTGACAGGGCAAGGCGAGCCAATCTGTCTGACGAGCCGCAGAGCCTCCCTATCGGCACCTTGAACTGGCGGCTAAAGCCAACCATTCTCGATAGCGTGGGCGGGTAGAAGAGATATTTTTTCAAGGAGTTTATCATGATCCGCATTGTATTGGCCGGGCTTGCACTGGCTGCTCCGGTTTCGCTCATAGCGCAGGATGCGTCTCAGCAGGGCATGGGCACAGGCTCGGCTTCGTCGTCTGCGCAGACGCCGCAGGGCACCACAACCCAGGGCACAAGCATGCAGGGTGGCACCTCTACCGCCTCCCCTTCTTCCTCGAGCGCGGGGGTGACGGCGGCAACTGGTGCTCAGGTGGCCGCGGTGGTCGATCAGGAATTCCCGGCCTATGACGCCGACAAATCAGGGGTGCTTGATAAAACCGAGTTTTCCAAGTGGATCCTTGACCTCAAAGCCAAGGAAATGCAGGCAAGTGGCAAAACCGCAAGCCAGACAGAGCTGAGTGCATGGGCTACGGCCGCATTCACCACTGCGGATGCGGATCAGAACAAGAATGTAAGCCGCACGGAGTTGACCAAATATCTCGGCGGGTAAGGCGTGGTGGCGGGGGAGGAACGCAGATTCTTTCCCCGCTTCTTCAATGAGTTCAGAACAAACCCATTGCGCGCATGCTGCTATACCCCTCGGTGCCGATTATGATGTGATCGTGTACCGAAATGCCGAGTCGTTTACCCGCCTCGATGATATTGCGTGTGACGGCTATATCCTGCTTGCTGGGCTGGGGCGACCCGCTGGGGTGATTATGCACCAGTATGAGCGAGGTTGAGCCAAGGTCTATCGCTCGGCGGATAACCTCACGCGTATAGATGGCCGCCTGGTCGACTGAGCCATCAGCCATGTGTTCGTCACGGATCAGCATGTTGCGCGCATTCAGGTGCAGCACCCGCACCCGCTCTATCTTGAGGTGGGCCATGTCTGCGCGCAGATAGTCGAGCAATGCCTGCCAACTGGACAGGATGGCCTGCTGCGTGATCGGCGCGCGTAACAGGCGGAGAGCGGCTGCTTGTGCCATTTTTATAGCCGCAGTGCTTGTCTCGCCCATACCCGGAAAGCGGCAGAGCGCATCCCAGTCCGCCGTCAGCACATTGTTGATGCCGCCGAAATGCGCGAGCAGTGCCTTGGCAAGCGGCTTGGTATCTCGTCGGGAAATGGCGAGCGCCAATAGATATTCGATCAGTTCGTGATCGAGCAGTGCTTCTGGCCCGCCCTCTGCCAGACGCTGGCGCAGGCGCGCTCTATGGCCTGTCCCATGATGCGGTTCGGGCTTTTCTTGATCGGCGATGGCGGGTAGCGGTTCGGAGAGGCCCGCGAACAGGCCGCCTGCCGCCACAGGAGGACAGAATCCGGCATCGGTCAACCGCGCTGCCGGGGGTGCGTCGTCAGGTCGTTTGGGTAAGTCTCCGTTCATTTGCTTCTGGCTAGGCGTTGCCAAATCCCCCCGCAAGGATATTTACGGTTTCATGCGCGTTGTTCCCGTTATGAGAAGCAGGATATGGATGCTGCTCGGCCTGTGTGGGGTGGGGCTGGCTCTGTTGTGGTTGCAGCGTGTGCCGGTAGCGGAGCATTATGTGGAACGCGCGCTGGCGGAGCGGGGCGTCCGCGCCACTTATACCGTTAGCCAAATCGCATTACGCACCCAGCGGATCGAGAATCTGGTGCTGGGCGATCCCGCCCGCCCGGATCTGGTAGCGCGCTCGGTGGAGGTGGACATCGGCTATGGTTTGCGCGCGCCGCGTGTGGTGGCGGTGCGTGCGCGCGGTGTGCGCGTCCACGGCCAGGCGGATAGCACCGGACTCCACTTCGGCGAGCTGGACAAGTTCCGCGAACCCACATCGAAAGCGCCGTTCAGCCTGCCGGACATCGACCTGACGCTGGACGACGCCCGTGCCCGTATCGAAACACCACTGGGGCCGCTGGGGCTGAGCATCAGCGGCGAGGGTGGTCTGCACGCAGGCTTTGTCGGCAAAATTGCGGCAATGATGCGCAATGTGCGGGCGAACGGATGCGCCAGCCCGCGCGTGACAGCCTATCTGGGTTTGCAGACGCGCGATGGCGGTGCGCCGCACGTCTCAGGGCCGGTGCGGGCCGATGCATTGGATTGTGGAGGCGGGGCGTTGAGAGTGGCCGGGCTGGCGCTGCGGCCCGATGTGCTGTTGTCGCCCGCGCTGGATAGCTGGCGCGGCACACTGGCGGGTGAGGCGCGGGCGGTCCGCGCTGAAGGAGCGACGGCTTCCGCGCCCCGGCTGCGCGTTGACTTTGAGGGAAGCGCGCAAGGCACGCGCGGGGCAGGCGTGGTGCGGGCCGAGCGGCTGGCGATGGCCGGGCTGGATAACCGTGCCCTGATAGCGGCGGCGCGTGGAGCATCCTCCACCCCGGTTGGGCCGTTGCTCGCCAGACTGGCGGGCGGCGTCGCTGCGTTGCAGACGGACAACCGCTTCGAAAGCCATCTGACCTTCGACCAGAAAGGCCGTCAGGCTGCACTGCGCCTCACTTCTCTGACGCTCGCTGGCGACAAAGGCAGCCGCATCGCCTTGAGCGAGGGCGGGCATATCGACCTTGCTCTGCCGGATAGACGCTGGGCCTTGAACGGCAGCATGACGAGCGGTGGTGGAGGACTGCCCGATGCGGCGTTAAGGCTCCGGCCCGCCGTGGGCGGAGGCTTTGCAGGGCAGCTGTTCGTGGCGCCCTATGCGCAGGGCACCGCGCGACTGGAGCTGGAGCCGGTGCGGATACTGCCCGGTCCGGGCGGGATGACGCGGATCAGCACCGCGCTCCGCCTCGATGGTCCACTGCCCAATGGGCGCCTGCGCGGCCTGACCGTGCCGCTCGCCGCGACATGGGGACCGCGCGGATTAATCCTCAACCCCGGCTGTGTGCCGCTGCATTTCAGCAGTATTGCCGCGGGATCGCTGCAACTGGGGTCTGCGGCTCTGCGCGTCTGCCCGCTCGATGGCGGGATGATGGTGATGCGTGGCAACGTGATGGGCGGCGGACTGGCAATGGGAGCGACGCGGCTTGCCGGGCGCATGGGCGATGCGCCGATGCTGCTGGAGGCACGCAGTGCGCGCTATGCCTTGCCGGGTGGCTTTGCGCTCGTGGATGCGCGGTTGCGGTTTGGCGCGGCGGATTCGCCGGTGCTGCTGTCAGCGGCGCGCATGGAGGGCAAGGCGCTGTCGCAGGGTATCAGCGGCACCGCGCGCGGGATCGAGGCACAGATCGGCGCCGTGCCGCTGCTGGTGAGCGAGGGACGGGCGGAATGGGGATTCGCGGATGGCGCGCTTGTGCTGAAGGGGCGCATTCTTGTGCTCGATGCGGCGGCGCCGGACAGGTTCAATCCGGTCGAGGCTGAGGATTTCCACCTCACCCTTGCCAATGGCCGGATTGAGGCGGGCGGCAGCATCCATCTGCCGGGGCGGGCGCGAACGATCGCGTCCCTCTCTATCCGTCATATGCTCGACTCCGGCACGGGCAGCGCAGACTTCGATATCGGCGCTCTGCGCTTCGACAAGCAGCTCCAGCCTGACGAGATCACGCACATCGCACTCGGCGTTGTCGCTAATGTCGAGGGCGTGGTCGAGGGTGGGGGGCGCATCGCCTGGACGCCGACAGGGGTGACCAGCACCGGCGACTTCGCCACTGACGGCACGAACCTCGCCGCTGCGTTCGGCCCGGTGCGCGGGTTGGCGACACGCCTGCATTTCACCGACCTGCTCGGCCTCGTCACCGCACCGGGGCAGCAGATGCGGATCGCGTCTGCCAACCCCGGCATTGAGGTGCGCGACGGGATTGTGCGCTATGCCCTGTTGCCGGAGCAACGCGTAGCGATAGAAAGCGGTCGCTGGCCGCTCGCGGGAGGGGAGCTGACCCTGCTGCCCACAATCATGGATATGAGCGCGGAAAAGGCCCGCGCGATGACTTTCCGCGTGGTGGGGCTGGACGCGGGCCGTTTCATCCAGCTCATGGAGCTGGAAAATATCTCCGCCACTGGCACCTTCGACGGGCTGTTGCCGATGGTGTTCGATGCAGGAGGAGGCAGGATTGCGGGCGGCATCCTGACCGCGCGCCAGCAGGGCATGCCGCCGCTGGTGCTCGATGATGCCGCGGGCGTGACAATTCCGTGCGACAGGGCGCGGCAGGGTGGCCGCCTCGCCTATGTGGGTCAGGTATCCAACGAAAATCTGGGGCGAATGGGGAGACTGGCCTTCGATGCCCTGAAGGACTTGCAATATAAATGCCTTACCATCGTGATGGATGGCGCGTTGGATGGCGAAGTAGTGACGCAGATTTCTTTCAACGGCGTCAACAGAGGGGTGCTATCCACCGTGCCAAAGCCGATCGCCCGGCAGTTCGTCGGCCTGCCCTTTATTTTCAACGTGACGATCACGGCGCCATTTCGTGGACTTATCAACACCGCGCGCTCGTTCACCGATCCGTCCCTGTTAATTCGCCAGCATCTGGGGGACGAATTCACGCCGGTAAAGCGAAACACACTTGCCGTTCAGCCCGGCGAAAGCCAGACTGTGCCAACAGGGGAAGCGAAATGAATGACGATAGTGAGGAGTTTGATCGCGTAAGCATGGCGAGAAAGGTGCTGGCCGTTTTTGCATCCTGCCTGTTTGTTTGCGGATGCATTACAGTGAAGGCGCCGGACAAGCCGATCGAGATCAACCTCAATGTGAAAGTGCAACAGGAAGTGATTGTGCGGCTTCAAAAAGACGCGCAGGATCTTATCCAGAGTAACCCGGAGCTGTTCCCAGAATGACACGCACCTCTTTTTTTATCGCCGCCGCGCTGGGCGCGCTCGCTACTGGCGTCATCCTTTCCGCTCCCGCCCGCGCCCAGAGCATGGTGACGCAGGCGCTCTCTTCCGGGGCGGTAGGCGAGCAATCAGACGGCTATCTAGGGATCGTTGGGCAGGTCAGCAATGCCGTGCGGGATGAGGTGAACGCCATTAACATCAAGCGACGCGCCGCTTATACGGACCTTGCGGCCAAGCGGGGCGTCACCGTGGCCGATGTCGCGGCGGCAACCGGGTGCCAGACACTGGCATCGCGGGTAAAGTCGGGGCAGGTCTATCGCATCGGCACCGGCTCGTGGCAGACCAAGGGTGCGGCCGCCATCGCCCTTCCCGACTATTGCGCCACGGCGCAGTAATTGGACTGCGCTATCCCTCGGCACCGCCGCCACGACGAGGCGTTGCGCGTCTGATGCCAAGCCCGGTTGACTTGGCCCCCCGCCCTTTCTAAACGGACCGCGCCTTGACGGGTGCGGTTTGCGCGTTTCAAGCGTTGTCTTGTCCTTGATTTAGCTGGGAAGGAAGCGTGGAAATGACGGAAAACGGACCTGGGCAAGACCCTGTTGGCGAAGACCCGCGCGTTGCCTCGCTCAAAAAGCGAATCGAGCAAGTAGAGCGGGCCGAGCGGATCAGGACCGGCGAGCGCGATGAACAGGCGGATGCAAACACCCGCCTCGGTAATCGGGTTCTGGCGGAGCTGATCGGGGGGATTGCCGGCGGTGCGCTGGTGGGATGGGTCTTGGACCACTTCCTCGGCACGCAGCCTTGGCTCCTGCTGGTTTTCCTCTTTCTGGGGATCATCGTGGCCTTCAGGAATATCTACAGGATTTCGATGCAGCGCCCAAAGGAATGAGGGCGCTTTCGTTGCAGGCATATTTTGAGTGGTTTAGGGGCTAAGCGTGGCAGCAGAATCCGGCAAAATCGACCCGATGCACCAGTTTTCGATCGAGCCTTTGTTCGGCACCGATCAACTGGCGCTGGGCGGCTACAACATTGCCTTCACCAACAGCGCGCTCTGGATGGTGATTACCGCCGTCGTGTTGTGGATCTTCGTCGCAGGCGGCATGAAGCGCCAGCTCGTCCCCGGCCGCTGGCAGATGGCGGTGGAGTTTTTCACCGGCTTCATCAACAAGCTGATGATGGAAAATGTGGGCGAGGCGGGCAAGAAATATGTGCCCTATGTCTTTTCCATCTTCATGTTCATCCTGATGGCGAACCTGCTCGGCCTGATGCCCATCGGCATTTTCGGCCTGCATCCCTTCACCTTCACCAGCCACTTTACCGTCACCGGCGTACTCGCGATCATGAGCTTCTCGATCGTGCTGATCGTTGGTTTCTGGAAGCATGGCTTTCACTTTTTCTCGCTGTTCGTGCCGCATGGCACCCCGCTGCCGATGATCCCGGTGATCTTCCCGATTGAACTGGTGTCGTTCCTCGTGCGCCCGTTCTCGCTCGGCCTGCGGTTGTTCGTCGCGATGACGGCGGGCCACGTGCTGTTGAAGGTGCTGGCCGGCTTCGTCATCAATTCCACCAATGCGGGCGCGGGTTATGGTGCGCTGGTCGGCATTCCCAGCTTTACGCTGATGATCGGCATCAGCGCGCTGGAAATGCTGGTCGCCTGCATCCAGGCCTATGTTTTCGCGCTGCTCACGTCGCTCTACATCAACGACGCCGAGCATCTTCACTGAGTTTTCCACCCCATCTTCCAGAAGAGTTTAGAAAAGGAGTTATCATTATGGACGCAGAAGCCGCAAAGCTGATCGGTGCCGGTCTGGCCGCAATTGGTGCCGGCATGGCCGCGCTTGGCGTGGGCAATGTCTTTGGTTCGTTCCTCGAGAGCGCGCTGCGCAACCCTTCGGCCGCTGATGGCCAGCAGGGTCGTCTGTTCATCGGCTTCGCCGCTGCCGAGCTTCTCGGCCTGCTGGCGTTCGTCGTGTCGATGATCCTGATCTTCGTCGCCTGATTTTTTAGCGATTGAGAATATGGCGTGGCGGGCGAACAAGCGCCCGCCCGCTCCACGGTTAGACTTAACGGGACGGGTGCAATGCCTCAGATAGCCCAGTTGGCCGCGACCTACAGCTCCCAGATTTTCTGGCTGCTGCTGACGTTCGGCTTCGTGTTCTTCGTGATCGGCCTGGGCATGGTGCCCAAGGTGCAAT
>JAGNYO010000094.1 GCA_017984895.1 Sphingobium sp.
GTGTAGAACGGGGCTTGGCGTGAGCGGTTCCGACCACGTGCAGCGTGGGTGCAGAGAGAAAGGGTTCCCCGCGGAAAGAACCCGTATTTCGCGTATTGCGATTTCCCCTGTGGAGCAGCGGTGGAGCAGGGCAAGATCGGTGAAATTTTATCGTTCGCGGAAGGAACTCGTTCAAGCGCCCCGCCCTAGCGTCACCGCTCAGTAGAGTTGAGGTGGGATATGGCGGCGGAACGGCAAAAGCCGGCGCGGCTGGATTGGCGCAGGCCCGGATGGGGCTGGGGATTTGCGGCTTTCGTGCTCGGCGGTCCGCTCAATCCTCTGGCGCTTGGCGTCGCAGGCGTTGCGATCCTTGGCAGCGCTCCGGCCAGCACGGCCATGGGCGTCTATACCCTCATGTGCGGGGCCGCGAGCGCCGCCATGCTGGTCGCCATTGTCAGCTGGCTTGCGCCATCACCTGCAATGCCACGCACCCTTCAGGCGCTGGGCCTCAGCGTGGTCGCCGTCTCGATCGGCCTCGCGATCAGCGCGGGCCTCACGCTCGGCAATGGCGGCTCGATCCCCGTGCTGCTGGACGAGCGCATCAATCTCGCGCTGGCTGTGCTGATGCTGTCCATGCTGACCGGCGGCGTCATCGCCGCCAGCGCGGCGACCGCCCTCCGCTTCGTGGCCCTGCGCCGCACCCGCCGTCCCCGACGCACGCGTAGCCCGACTGTCAGCCACCGCGAGGTCGGCTCGGCCTAGCCTTGTGCAACCGCGCGTACAGGCGCACCATCACGTGGGGCGTGATCCGGATCGGATGCGCGAAGCGGGAAGGTTGCAGCCATGATGAACATGTCTTTGGCCCTGGCCATGCTGGCGCTGGCCACAGCGGCGCCGGAGTTTGATCAGCCCGCCGGTACGCGCGGCGCCAAACCAGCCGAGGCCTCTGGCCAGCGTGTCGAGCCGCCCTGTGCCGGCCCTGCATGCCCGGTCCCCGTTCCCTTTCCATCGACAAAAGCAACGGACGCTGCGCCGGGTGCGCCTGCATCAACCGACCTCATCACCATCCCCCTATGTCCCTCGCCGTCAGGCGGCACGGCGCAATCGAACGGCAACGAGGCCGGCACGTCGTCCGGCAACTGCTCCAAGCCGATGGGCCTCGGCCCGCCGCCAGACGTCAAACACTGAAAACGACAAGCCCGCACGTGTGAACGCGCGGGCTTGCCCGATTACCCGATGGGCTGACGTCCTACAGAACGTCCAGCATCTTCGCGACCAGCGGATGGCGCACGACATCGCCCTGCTGCAACCGCACCACGCCGATATCGCCGCCCATGCTCTCGATCCTGTCCGCCACCGGCGCCAGACCCGAAAGCTCCGGCAACAGATCCGACTGCGCCGGATCGCCCGTCACGATCATCTTCGAATTCCAGCCAAGCCGCGTCAGGATCATCTTGAGCTGAACGTAAGTGCAGTTCTGCGCCTCATCGACCACGATGAAAGCATTGTTCAGCGTCCGTCCGCGCATGAAGCCCACCGAGGCAATCTCGATCTGCCCCTCGGCGATCATCGCCTTCACCTGCTTGGCCGACATGCGATCCTGCAGCGCGTCGTAGAGCGGGCGTAGATAGGGCGCGAGCTTCTCTTCCATGTCGCCCGGCAGGAAGCCGATATTCTCGCCCGCATCCACCGCCGGCCGGCACAACACGATCCGCCCGATCGTCCCCGCGCGCAGCGCATCCACCGCCTTGGCGATTGCGATGTAAGTCTTGCCCGTACCCGCCGGCCCAAGCGCCAGCACCAGGTTGGAGCGATCAATCGCCTCCATCAGCTTCGCCTGGCCTTCGGATTTCGGCTGGATGTTCTTGACGTAAGCCTGCTCGCGCGGCGGCTCGCGATGCTGTTGCTGGTGACTGTAATCATTCGCGACCACGCGCTTTTTCTTTCGCGGCGCGTAGTGGCCGTCATCGGCCGGGTCCCAGCCTCCCTCTATGACATTGAGATGAACGCCGCCGGATTTCCGGCCGTCACGCGCGTCGTAGTCGGCGCGGATGCGGCGGACAGCGGAACGTTTGGCCATGGAGTTACTCCTTGCTGGTAGTCGGAAACCCTGAGGAAGAAACAAAAACGCCGCGGACCTTTGCGGGGCCGCGGCGTGCGAAAGGCCGGATTGAAATGGAAACCGTTGGTGGCGGCGGCCGCCGCATGGGGCGTCCCGCTGTGTGACAGGCGAATGATGCAACCGATCCCGGTCGACTCAATCCCGTATCCCCGTTTTTCAGGATGTAGCCCGAAGACCTCGCCATCCCGAATCAGCTTCCCTACAACTAGACTAGTTCCCGCTTAACGGAACTATAAAGGGACAGTTCCGCGCAGTTGGCAGCCGGACCCGATTTTACAGGTGTGTGACTCAAAAGCAGGCACACCGTCATGGGAGTGATGCAATGGCGGTCTTCCGACGCGAAGCCGGGCAGGCGGCAAGATCGCTGTTCGCTGCGCCGGTTATCGCGCTGTTGGCCGGCTGCGCGCTCTCTCTCGATTATACGGCGGCAACCGGCGTCGATGTTCGTGTTGTCGATGCAGTGACGGGCAAAGCCATTCCGGGCGCAAAAGTCACGCTGATGCCGCACATGGCGTTCGAGGGTGTCGCCCCGCGCAGCGTCGTGTCCGACGCGCGCGGCGCTGCTCATATCGATGCGATCACGACGCGGTCGTATTTCGTGCCATTTCCCCAGGCAAGCCTGCCCAATCCCGGCACGCTGAAGGTCGAGGCCTCAGGCTATGAAATCCACGAGGGGCCCGATACCACATCCAGCAGGCAGGGGGACGAGCATTGGCCCGTCCAGATGATCAGGCTGGTCCCTGCAGAGAACAAATGATGGGAGCGCTGCGTGGCAGTCTATGAACTCGATGGCGTGAAGCCGGAACGCCATCCCGAGAGCTGGGTGGCGGACAGCGCCGCCGTCCTTGGCCGCGTCATCATGCACAAGGATTCCAGCGTCTGGTTCGGCGCCACCGTGCGCGGCGACAACGACCCCGTCATCATAGGGGAGGGGTCCAACGTTCAGGACGGCTCGGTCCTCCACACCGATGTCGGCTATCCGCTCACGATCGGAAAGAACGTCACGATCGGCCATCTCGTCATGCTGCACGGCTGCGAGATCGGCGACGGCTCGCTGATCGGCATCGGCTCGATCATCCTCAACGGCGCGAAGATCGGGAAGAACTGCCTGATCGGCGCCAACTCCCTCATCACGGAAGGCAAGGTTATTCCGGACGGCTCGATGGTCATGGGGGCGCCAGGAAAGATCGTGCGCGAACTGACCGAACAGCAGATCGCCGGCATGCAGCTCGGCTCGCACCACTATGTCGAGAACTGGAAGCGCTATGCGAAGGGCCTGAAGCGCATCGACTGATTATTTTTCAGTCCCCGCATCCATTCGGCGCCCTCGTTCCCTCTACCCATACGAATGCCGTGTGGTGAGGAGAGCAGGATGCGCTGGATAATCGGAACCGTGGCCTTCTTCGCGCCCATCATCCTCGTCCTCGCCGCCTCCGCGCAAACGCCGATGTCGGGAGCGGTGCTCGACATGATGGACCAGGTCGCCACCATCACGATGCACTAGCGACAAGCCACGTCGCCCCGAACACCGCTCTCTTTCCTCCTCCGCCAAAGGCGGGGGAGGTGGATCGCCGCGCAGCGGCGAGACGGAGGGGGCAAGCCACACCCACCGCTTGTCATCCCGGAAGCGCGAAGCGCTATCCGGGACCCATTGCGCCAGCACGACACCCTCTCAATGGATCCCGGCTCTCCGCTCCGCTACGGCGGGGATGACAAGCTGTGGTGATGCGAGAATGGGGGATGGAGCGATATCGAAACTG
>JAGNYO010000065.1 GCA_017984895.1 Sphingobium sp.
GCCAAACTCAAACAATTTCGCCGCGTAGCAACCCGATACGACAAGCTGCTCGTCAACTTCATGGGCTTCGTCAAACTCGCAGCCATCGCTATATGGTTGAGATAGTTAAATCGTCACCACGCCCTAGCGTGTGGCGTAGGTGAATTTCGGCTCGACCGATGACCCGTCATGATAGGCCGCCACCGCCCGCGCCACGCCCTGCATCACTGCCCAGCGTTCGGGGATGGACACGGTCGTGCTCGCGATCATCACCGCCACGGCATAGCTGGTGCCATCGGGCGCGGTCATGATGCCGACATCATTGAAGCCCGTCGAGCGGGGATATAATTCCTGTCCCGTGCCGGTCTTGTGCGCATAGGACCAGCCCACCGGCACCCCGCCCTTGATGCGCTGGCGCCCGGTCTTGGCCTCGTGCATCACCTCCAGCAGATAGGCGGTGGAGGCGGGCGAGAGCATCTCCCCCCGCTTGAGGCGCACGAGCGCGTAGGTGATGCTTGAAGGCGCGGCGCCGTCCATCGGGTTGGCGAGGTAATCATCCAGCGCCTTGTCCCGCACCGCGCGGGGCAGGGCGGCGCGCGCCGCGCTGAAGCCGCCGCCAAAGGCAAGTTTCTGGTTCCATTGCAGGCCAGCGGTCGCGCTCTGCAACAGGCGCTCGCCAGGGCCGAAGCGGATATTGGGGATGAACCGGCGCGCGAGATAACCGCGCACCGCATCCGGCCCGCCAACCTGCCTCAGCACCGCATCATTGGCGGTATTGTCGCTCTCGGTCATTGCGCGGGTCATCAGATCGGCGAGGTCGGTGGTATAGCCGTTGCGCGTTACCATCGCGGCGAGCGGCTGGTGAAACAGGGTCAAGTCCTCGGGTTTCAGCGTAACGGTGTCGAGCAGGGTCAGTCTGCCCCGGTCGACCGCATCCAGCGCGGCCATCGCCACCCACAGCTTCGATACGCTTTGCTGCGGCATCAGGCTGTCGGCGTTGTAGGTGGCTTCCCAGTCCGCATCGATCCGGCGCACCGAAATGCCCACCGTGCCGTTGAAGCGGCTGCCCAGCGATTCGATCTCAGCGCGCAAGCTGGCGGGCGCCTTGGCCCGGCTCTCCTGCGTGGAGATCTGGTTATGGCGGATGGTCGACGAGAATGGGCCGGGCGGCACCGCCTGACTGGTGGAGAAAGACCCGGCAGCCATCAGCCCGGTGGCGAAAACCATCGCGACCGCCGCCTTGGGCCAATGGCCAAAGCCTCTGCCTTTCCTGAACCGATAATTGGCCTTGCTGCCTCTTTTAACTTTCATTCCACCCGCTACCCTGCCGCCCATCGGTTATCAGCTATCGATGACCCTATGGCACACCTTGTATGAACGCTTGCTTCCCCGCCAGTGGATTAAGGTGTTTTTACCGGCTGGAAACAGGGATTATGCGACGAATGATTCAAATATTCGGTTAACCTGTGGAACGTCTGCTTCAATCTGGCGCGAAACAGGGCAAAAGCCCATTGATGCTTGATAAATATGACGATTTTGGCGTGAGCCGCCGTGCAATGATTCGCGGCTGCGGCGCGCTGATTCTCTGTTCCGTGGCGGTCGGCCTGCCAGCGCGCGCGGAGGCCGCCGGGCCGTCCTTCACATCCGGCAGGCTGGGCATTGTCGCGCGGGGCGAGCGCGCCCGTCAGGGACGCGACATCCTGCTGATCCCCGGTCTTGCCAGCAGCCCTGCCATATGGTCCTCGCTGGTTTCGCGCCTCGCTGGGCATCGGTTGCATCTGGTGCATATCAACGGCTTTGCCGGACGGGCGGCAGGTGCGAATGCGAGCGGGGCGCTGCTCGGCCCCCTCAGCGGAGAGCTGGCGCGCTATATCACGAGCGAGGGGCTGCGCGCGCCGGTGGTGATCGGGCACAGCATGGGCGGGACGCTGGCGCTGATGCTCGCCCTGCGCGCCGATGTGCGGCCCGCATCCGTGCTGGTGGTCGATATGCTGCCCGATGCGTCCTCGATGGTCGGTGGCACGGCGCAGGGGCTGGGCTATCTGGCGGGGCAGCTAAACGGCTATCTCACCGGCACCAAGGCGGGGCGGCAGATATTGACCGATATGGTGCGCGAGACTCCGGCGGGGCGGGACAGCGATGCGCGGGTAATCGCGCAGGCATTGTCTGAACTGGCGCAGACGGACCTCACGCCCGCACTGGGCCGGATAGCCTGCCCGCTCACCGTCATGCCCGCACTGTCCGGCAAGGCAGAGACGGACAGGGCGCAATTGCGGCGATACCGGGCGGCTTATGCCCGCGTGCCCAGCCTCTTCATTGACGGCATCGGGCCGAGCGCGCACCAGATCATGCTCGATCAGCCGGAAAAATTCGCGGCGGCGGTGCATAAATTTCTCGGGAAACTGCGCTAACTTGACACAGGTCAACGAACAAATGGGCTGACGCGGGTAGCAGGACAATCGACCGGCGGGCGAAATTTTCTTTTTGTCTCCGGTTCGAGGCGTCTTCCCACGCCTCCTCCTCGGCACTTCATAGGGGTGCGCGCTTTCGGGCCGCACCCCTTTTTTTCGCATCGCACTCTGATCAGTGCGCCAGTGCCTTGACGATATCCTCGACCATCTTCTTTGCATCCGCCAGCAGCATCATCGTGTTGTCCATATAGAACACGTCGTTATCGACGCCGGCATAGCCGACACCACCCATGGACCGCTTGACGAACAACACAGACTTGGCGTTGGCGACTTCCAGAATCGGCATGCCATAGATGGGCGAGGTCTTGTCGGTCTTGGCCGCCGGGTTGGTCACGTCGTTCGCGCCGATGACGAAGGCGACATCCGCCTGAGAGAACTCGGAGTTGATATCCTCCAGTTCGAACACCTCGTCATAGGAGACGTTGGCTTCGGCAAGCAGCACGTTCATATGGCCCGGCATACGCCCCGCGACCGGGTGGATCGCGTATTTGACCGAGACGCCCTCTTTCTTGAGCAGATCACCCATTTCGCGCAGCGCGTGCTGGGCCTGAGACACCGCCATGCCATAGCCGGGAACGATGATCACGCTTTCGGCCTGCCCCATCAGGAACGCGGCATCTTCGGCAGAGCCGCGCTTCCACGGGCGCTGTTCCTTGGCCTCGCCTCCGGAAACCGCTGCCTCAGCGCCAAAGCCGCCCGCGATAACCGAAAGGAAGCCCCGGTTCATTGCCTTGCACATGATGTAGGAGAGGATCGCGCCGGAGCTGCCCACCAAGGCGCCGGTGATGATCATCGCGGTATTACCGAGCGTAAAGCCCATCGCGGCGGCGGCCCAGCCCGAATAGCTGTTGAGCATCGAGACGACGACCGGCATGTCCGCGCCCCCGATCGGGATGATGAGCAGGAAGCCGATCAGGAAGCTCAGCGCCGTCACGGTCCAGAACACCCACGGCGCCTGGTCCTGCGTGAAATAGGCGACCAGGCCGAGAATCGTGGCGAGGGTGCCAAGGTTGAGTATGTGCCGGCCGGGCAGCATGATCGGCTTGCCCGACATGTTGCCATTCAGCTTCAGGAACGCGATGACCGAGCCGGAAAAGGTGATCGCGCCGATCGCGACGCCAAGACCCATCTCGATGCGGCTGGCGGTGAAGATCTGGCCGGTCGCGGGGTCCGCAATGCCGAACGCCGCCGGGCTGAGATACGCCGCCGCGCCGACCACCACTGCCGCCATGCCGACGAGCGAGTGGAACGCGGCGACAAGCTGCGGCATGTCGGTCATCGCGATCTTGCGGGCGGTGATGAAGCCGATGATGCCGCCGACCGCGATGGCCGCGACGATCTCCGGTATCGCGACGACATCATGGGTATACAGCGTCGTTGCCACGGCAATCGCCATGCCGGCCATGCCATAACGGTTGCCCGCGCGGCTGGTCGCCGGGCTGGAAAGCCCGCGCAGCGCGAAGATGAACAGTACGCCCGCCACCAAATAGGCCAGCGCCACCCCCCAGGGAAGCTGAGCTACCTCATGCATTACTTGCGCTCCTTCTTCTTATACATGGCAAGCATGCGTTCGGTGACGGCGAAGCCGCCGAAGATATTGACGCTGGCGAACACGACGCCCGCAAGGCCCAGCCATTTGGCGAGGCCCGCACCGCCCTCAGCGGACGCAATCAGCGCACCGACGATGATGACGGACGAGATCGCGTTCGTCACCGCCATGAGCGGTGTATGCAGCGCCGGCGTGACCGACCAGACGACATAATAGCCGACGAAACAGGCCATTACGAAAATCGACAAGATTGAAATGAAGTCCATGAGTGTCCCCCCTGTTATCGGCCCGGTCAGCCCGGAGCCGGGGCGTGCATCAGTTGGAAAGCAGCCTCTCGTTCACCACCTTGCCGTCTTTGGTCAGGCGGATGGCGTTGCCGATCTCGTCGTCGAGAATCGGCTTGCCTTGCTCCTTGTCCCAGAAGGCGGAGAGGAAGTTGAAGAGGTTGCGCGAAAACAGCGCCGAGGTGTCGGTCGCGAGGCGGCTGGGCACATTTTTGTGGCCGACGATCTTGACGCCGTGCTTGACGACGACTTCTCCCGCCACTGCGCCCTCAACATTGCCGCCCTGCTCAACCGCGAGGTCTACGATCACGCTGCCCGGCTTCATGCTGGCGATTTGCGCGTCAGAAATGAGGCGCGGGGCCGAGCGTCCGGGGATCAGCGCGGTGGTGATGACAATGTCCTGCTTGGCGATGTGCGCTGAGACTAAGGCCGCCTGCGCCGCCTTATATTCATCAGACATTTCCGTGGCATAACCGCCCGAGCCTTCGCCCTCGATGCCCTTCACGTCCTCGACGAAGATCGCCTTGGCGCCGAGACTCTCGATCTGCTCGCGCGTGGCGGAGCGCACATCGGTCGCGGAAACCTGCGCACCAAGCCGGCGCGCGGTCGCGATCGCCTGAAGGCCTGCTACGCCCACGCCCATCACGAACGCCTTGGCGGCGCTCACCGTGCCCGCCGCGGTCATCATCATCGGGAAGGCCTTGCCATATTCCGATGCGGCATCGAGCACCGCCTTGTAGCCAGACAGGTTCGACTGCGACGAGAGGATGTCCATCGATTGCGCGCGGGTGATGCGCGGCATGAATTCCATGCTGAGCGCCTCGATCCCTGCGTTCGCATACGCATAGACCCGAGCGCGCTCGCCGAAGGGATTAAGGCTCGCCGCCAGCCATGCGCCCGGCTTCTGCCCGCCCAGGGTTTCCACCGCCGGACCCTGCACGCCTAACAGAATGTCGGCATCCTTCAGTGTTTCGGCGCGCGACCCCACGCTGGCACCAGCGGCTGCATAATCCGCGTCAGCAATCGACGCGCTTTCGCCCGCGCCCGCCTCGACGGCTACGCTGGCCCCCAGCCCGATGAACTTCTTGACCGTTTCCGGCGTGGCGGAAACCCGCCGCTCGCCGATGGCAAGCTCCTTCAATACCGCTATTTTCACGCGCAAAACTCCCCGTGGTGGCGATCAGGTAATCAGGCGATCAGCAGGATGACGAGAGCCGTCACCAAAACCGTTGAGATCATGCCCCATTTCACCAGCCCCAGGAAACCGACATAGGTTTGTTCGGCCATTTTCATATCATTTTGAGACGCCATACGACTCCCCCTCGCGAGTGTGAATCAACCCAAGATCGAGACACTTAGGGCCAAGTGTCGGCAGGAACAAGCGAAGAAAACAGGGGAAGAGGGTCTGATTAACACCGTTTTTACCTGAGGCCGCTATGCCGTTACGTCAACCTGTAAGGATAATTGATGGCGCTGAGCGGCATGCCACTATTGCTGTTGATAGATGACGAGCCGGCGCAGAAGCGTTTTGTTTCGGCGTTGGCGGCCCGTGCGGGCTGGCGCACCATCTATGCCAGCGACCAGAGCGCCGCTCTTGCCACCCTCGGCACGCGGGATGGCATGCAGCTCGATGCCGTGCTGATCGATCACTGGAATCCGGGCATGAAGCCTGTTGAAACCATCCGCGAGATCCGCGCCCGCCGCCCCAGCCTGCCGATCCTCGTCATCACCTCTCAGAACGACGTGCTGGACGCGGTTGAGGCGATGCGCGCGGGGGCCACGGATTATCTCGCCAAGCCAATCGCGCCAGATCGCTTCCTCGCCGCGCTTAATGCCACGCTGGACAGAACCGAGGAGAAAACGGGCGAACTGCGCCCGCTCAGCGAAAAACTTACCGCGCCGCTCGCGTTTAATGAGATCGTCGGCGGCAGTCCCAATTTCCTCGCCGCGCTCGCCATCGCCGCGAAGGCCGCGCGGGCGCGGGTGCCGGTGCTGATCGAGGGTGAAAGCGGGGTGGGCAAGGAAGTGATCGCGCAGGCGATCCACGCCGCTTCGCCCCGCCACCGCAACCGCATGGTCGCGGTCAATTGCGGCGCCATCCCCGCCAACCTCGTCGAGTCAGAGCTGTTCGGGCATGAACGCGGCGCGTTCACCGGCGCATTCGAGCGGCAGATCGGCAAATTCACCGATGCCGACATGGGCACCATCTTCCTCGACGAGATAAGCGAGATGCCGCTCGAGGCGCAGGTCAAGCTGCTGCGCGTGTTGCAGGAAGGCGAGGTGCAGCCGCTGGGCGCGCGCCTGCCGCTGCACATCGACGTGCGTGTGATCGCCGCCACCAACAAGGTGCTGGAGCAGGAGGTCGCCGCCGGCCGCTTCCGCGAGGATCTCTATTACCGCCTCAATGTCATGCATGTCACGGTGCCGCCCCTGCGCGAACGCACCAATGATATCCCGGCGCTGGCGCGGCACCTGCTCGCCCGCCTCTCCAGCCAGCATGGCCTGCCTAGCCTCAGTATCACCAATGAGGCGCTGTCGTTGTTGATGCAGCATGACTGGCCGGGCAACGTCCGCCAGCTCCACAATGTGCTGTTTCGCGCCGCTGTGCTGTGCGACGGGGATTTTCTCACCCCGCAGGATTTCCCGCATATCGCGGCACAGGCCCGCATTCACAGGTCGAGCCAGTCCGCCGCGCAGGACGGCGCCGATCATGCCGAGGGTGGTGCGATCACGCTCTATGAGCAGACCGGCCATATTCGCCAGCTCGCGGATATCGAGGCGGACGTGATCCGCCTCGCTATCGGGCATTATCGCGGGCGGATGACCGAGGTCGCAAGACGGCTGGGCATCGGCCGCTCGACGCTCTACCGCAAGCTCACCGAACTGGGCATCGACAACGTGGCGTGACCCGGCTGGTGCGGGTTTTTAATATACCCGCGCCTTGGGCTTGATATAGTCGACATCGTCGGTGAGTGTGTATTCGTGCACCGGGCGATAATCGAGCGTCACCTTTCCGCCGTTGCCGCCCCAGCCCTCGAACCAGCTCACCGTGTGCTTCATCCAGTTCGAGTCGTCGCGGTTGGGGAAGTCCTCATGCGCGTGGGCGCCGCGCGATTCCTTGCGCGCCTCTGCGCCGACCATGGTGCAGACCGCCTGCGCCATTAGATTGTCCAGCTCCAGCGTCTCGATCAGGTCGGTGTTCCAGATGAGGCTGCGATCCGAGACGGACACATCGGCCAGCCGCTTGTTGACAGCTTCCATCTGCTTGACGCCCTCGGAGAGCAGGCCGGAGTCGCGGAACACGGCGGCGTGGCGTTGCATGGTCTGTTGCATTTGCAGCCGCACTTCGGCGGTCGGCGAACCACCCTTGGCATTGCGGAAATGGTCAAGCCGCCCGAGCGCCAGATCGGAACTGTCCTTGGGCAGCGGCCGATGCGCCACACCGGACTTGATCGTTTCCTTCAAATGCAGGCCGGTCGCGCGGCCGAATACCACGAGGTCGATCAGCGAGTTGGAGCCGAGCCGGTTCGCGCCATGGACGGAGACGCAGGCCGCTTCGCCCACCGCATAAAGGCCGGGCACGACCACTTCCGGGTCATCGCCCAATTTGGTGACGACCTGCCCATGATAGTTACACGGGATGCCGCCCATATTATAGTGCACCGTGGGGCACACGGGCAGCGGCTGGCGGGTGAGGTCCACGCCCGCGAAGATCTTGCCGCTTTCGGTAATGCCGGGGAGCCGCTCGGCCAGCACCTTGGGGTCGATATGGTCGAGGTGCAGGTAGATATGGTCCTTGTTCGGGCCAACGCCGCGCCCTTCGCGCATTTCCATCGCCATCGAGCGGGAGACGACATCGCGGCTGGCGAGATCCTTGGCGGATGGCGCATAGCGCTCCATGAACCGTTCGCCCTCGGAATTGGTAAGATAGCCGCCTTCACCGCGCGCGCCCTCGGTGATCAATACGCCCGCACCATAAATGCCGGTGGGGTGGAACTGCACGAACTCCAGGTCTTGCAACGGCAGGCCCGCGCGCAGCACCATCGCGCCGCCGTCGCCCGTGCAGGTATGCGCCGAGGTGGCGGAGAAATAGGCGCGGCCATAGCCGCCCGTCGCCAGCACAACCGCTTGGGCACTGAAGCGGTGGATGCTGCCATCTTCCATGCACAGCGCGATTACACCGCGGCATTCCTTGCCGTTCGGCCCGTCCTCCATGATGAGGTCGATCGCGAAATATTCGATGAAGAAGTCCGCGTCATATTTCAGCGACTGCTGATAGAGCGCGTGGAGCATGGCATGGCCGGTGCGGTCTGCCGCGGCGCAGGTGCGCTGCACCGGCGGGCCTTCGCCCATGTTCTGCATATGGCCGCCGAATGGGCGCTGATAGATGGTGCCATCGGCATTGCGGCTGAACGGCACGCCGGCATGCTCCAGCTCATAGACGGCGGCGGGCGCCTCGCGCACCATATATTCGATCGCGTCCTGATCGCCCAGCCAGTCAGACCCCTTGACGGTGTCATACATGTGCCAGGTCCAGTGATCGGGCGTGTTGTTCTGCAAGGACGCCGCGATGCCACCCTGCGCCGCGACCGTGTGGCTGCGCGTGGGGAATACCTTGGTGATGCAGGCGGTCTTGAGGCCTGCTTCGGCGCTGCCCATGGTGGCGCGCAGGCCGGAGCCGCCCGCGCCGACAACGACGGTGTCATAGATGTGGTCGATGATCTTATAGGCTTCGGTCATGCCGCGGCGCCCCCGGTGAATGCGATTTTGGCGATGGCGAACAGCCCCAGCGCGGCGCCGCCTATGGCGTAGAAATTGAGCAGCATGATGACGAAGAACTTCAACCCGTCGTCATGCACATAATCCTCGATCACCACTTGAAGGCCGAGCTTGAGGTGCCAGAACACACTGACCAGCATCAGCGCCATCGGCACCGCGACCAGCGGCTGCCGCAGCCAGCCCACCACGCTGTCATAATCGAGGCCGGGCATGTGCAGCAGCGAGAAGATCAGCCACAGCACCAGCGCCATGTTGCTGACCGCCGTAAAGCGCTGGAGAATCCAGTGATGCGGCCCGGATTTCGCGGAGCCCAGGCCCCGCACCCGGCCGATGGATGTGCCGTTACCCATGGTTCAGATCCTCCCCGCGAAAACCAGCAGCCATACCGCCGCCGTAATGACGATGGCGAGCGCCGGAATCATCAGCGACCAGGTCTTGTTGGTCTGCAACTCGTAGCCCGCGCCAATATCGAGCACGAAGTGGCGCAGGCCAGACAGCAGATGCTGGAAAAAGGCCCAGCTAAGGCCGATCAGGATGATATAGCCGACAGGGCTGGTGGCGCAGCTCAGGAATGTCGCGTAGGCATCCGGCCCGCTCGCCGCCGCGACCAGCCACCACACTATGCCCAGCATACCAATGACGGCCATGCCGCTGCCGGTGACGCGGTGCAGAATGGAGAGCGCCATGTGCGGCCCCCAGCGCCATATCCCCAGATGTGGCGATAATGGCCGGTTTTTCGTGCCTTTCCGTGCCTGAGCCATGCCGGTTTCAATCCCCTGTAACAACCAGAATCAGGCTCCTTTAGCGCGCACGCCCCGCAGGTGCAAACCCTCATGCGCTCCGATTGTCAGCGCCCGCATATGGATAATCAAAGATTAACCCTCGGCCGCTATGGTCGCCGCACGCCTGAGGCAATTATGAAACCTCGATGGATGGATAGGATCATCATGTCGGTCAATGGGACGCAATCGGCCAGTATCGAGATGCAGGACAGGCTGGCGGAGTTCGATCCTCAGGGCCGGCTAGCCGCCGATGCGCGCCGCATATGGGCGGTGACCGAGCAGGACAGCGCCGCCGCCCACGCCTTTTTCGCCTATTACACCCGGCATTCCGGTCTGGACAGGATTCTCTCGGCCGAAGCGCTTACCGCCCTGCGCGCCGAAACCGAACGCTACGCGCGTGTGAAGTTCGTCGCTTTCGAGGAGAGCGCCTGGGCGTTGTCTGTGAAGGAATGTGTTCTGCATGCGCGCAAGCACAAGATCGCGTTTCGGTCTATTCTCGCGGCGCTGTGCGCGGCGCAGGAGACGGTCGCGGATAGCATCCGTCTGCACATGCCCGACGACGATACAGAGCGCCATCGCCTGCTCCAGAGCCTCATGCGCATGGGGCTGATCGAGGCGGAAATGATGTGCGCCTTCATCGCTGAGGCGCAATCGCGCGAGGAACTGGACGACCGCAAGCATTATGGCGAGCTGTTTGAAAAGCGTATCGCCGGCGAGGTGGATGATGCCTCCCGCTTCGGCGAGGGGCTGCGCGATCAGGCCAAACATGCCTCCGAAGCGACGCGGGGCATGCTCGACAAGGTATCCGAAGTGGCGGCGGCGGCAGAGCAATCGGCGCTGGCCATGCGCGAGGCGGCCCATATTTCCGCCGGCCTCATCCGCGCCATCGATGAAACCCGCGAGCAGGTCGAAAACTCCGCCGAGGTCGCGCAGCGCGCCAGCCTCCAGGCAGGCGAGGCGGTGTCGATGTCCGCCATGCTGTCCGATCATGCCAAGGCGATCGAATCGATTCTTGGCCTCATTCGCGACATTGCGGGGCAGACCAACCTGCTGGCATTGAATGCCACCATAGAGGCGGCCCGCGCCGGGGATGCCGGGCGGGGTTTTGCGGTGGTGGCGCAGGAGGTGAAATCGCTCGCCAGCCAGACCGCCCGCGCGACGGACGATATTGCTGGCAAGATAACCGCGATCCAGACCTCCACACGCCAGTCGGTCGATACCAACCAGCGCATCCGCGAAACGGTGAGCGACGTTCAGGACAGCGCCGAGCGCATCCGCCTCTCGATGGAACAACAGGCGCAGACCGTTACGATGATTACCGCCGCGGTCGATGAAACCGCGCTGGCGGCCGACTCCATGTCCGGCACCATCGCCGCGATCCGCCGCGATACGGAGGTCGTCGCCTGCGAGATCGACGATCTGGAGCAGGGTTTCGGCATGGCTCAGACCATGCTGGGCAAGCTGCGCGAGGCATCGAGCGAGTTCAGCCGCAAGGTGGCGTGACCCAAAGCTCCGCTGCGCTGGGAAAGGGCTGGGCGGTCCCTCTGAACCATCAACGAAGCAGCACGTTTCCGATCAGAAACTGGAGCCTGACGAGATTGGGCTAAATCGCATCAGGCCCTAAAAATCTCTGGTATCGTGCGATCTATCGCGAAAAACCGGTTCCCACTTTTTCGTATCGCACTTTAGAGGCCGTTTGGAAGTTCGCTTTTCCAAACGAATTTGAGAGGCCGCACCAGCCCGCTCCCTCACCCAACCACCCAAAACAGCGCAAAATATTTGGGTGGTTGGGTGGGGGAGCGGGCCGGCACCGCTTTTCCAAACAAACTCTTAAGCCGCGTCCTCCGCCTGTGCGCCCTTGTCGGCAAACACCCGCACCGGCTCCTTGCGCCCCTCGACGACATCCTTGTCGACCACCACTTCGGCCACGCCCTCCATCGAGGGCAGATCGAACATGGTATCGAGCAGGATCGCCTCGATGATGGAACGCAGCCCGCGCGCCCCGGTCTTGCGCTCGATTGCCCTTTTCGCAATCGCGGTCAGCGCGTCGTCGGTGAACGAGAGGTCAACCTCTTCCATTTCGAACAGCTTGCCATATTGCTTTACCAATGCGTTCTTCGGCTCGGTCAAGATCCTGACGAGCGCGGAAATATCGAGGTCCTCCAGCGTGGCGATAACCGGCAAGCGGCCGACGAATTCGGGGATCAGCCCGAATTTCAGCAGATCCTCCGGTTCGCTCTGGCGCAGGAGTTCGCCGGTGCGGCGTTCCTCCGGCGCGGCGACATGCGCGCCGAAGCCGATGGACTTGGACTCAAGCCTGTCGCCAATGATCTTTTCCAGCCCCGCGAACGCACCGCCGCAAATGAACAGAATATTGGTGGTGTCGACCTGGAGGAATTCCTGCTGCGGATGCTTGCGCCCGCCCTGCGGCGGCACGGAGGCGGTGGTGCCTTCCATCAGCTTGAGCAACGCCTGCTGCACGCCCTCGCCGGATACGTCGCGGGTGATCGAGGGATTCTCGGCCTTGCGGCTGATCTTGTCGATCTCGTCGATATAGACGATGCCGCGCTGCGCCTTCTCGACATTATAATCGGACGCCTGCAACAGCTTCAAAATGATGTTCTCGACATCCTCGCCGACATAGCCCGCCTCGGTCAGCGTCGTCGCATCCGCCATGGTGAAGGGCACGTCGAAGGTCTTGGCCAGCGTCTGCGCGAGCAGCGTCTTGCCGCAGCCGGTCGGGCCGACCAGCAGGATGTTCGACTTCGCCAGCTCGACCTCAGCGCCCTTGGCGCCGTGGTTCAGCCGCTTGTAGTGGTTGTGCACCGCAACCGAGAGCACGCGCTTCGCCCGCGCCTGGCCGATCACATAATCATCGAGCACATCGCAGATTTCCTGCGGGGTCGGCACGCCGCCATCCTTTTTACCGACAAGACCGCTCTTGGTCTCCTCGCGGATGATGTCGTTGCACAGCTCCACGCACTCGTCGCAGATGAATACGGTTGGTCCCGCGATTAGCTTGCGCACCTCATGCTGGGACTTGCCGCAGAAGCTGCAATAGAGGGTGCTTTTCGAGTCGGAGCCGGTCAGCTTGGTCATTCCTGTCTTTCCTGACCCGGCCGGGGCAACATGAGGTTGCCCTTTATGGCCGGGCTATATGCGGCCTATCCTAGACCGCGATTTCCCAAAATCACAAGGGGTAGAATAACGTGCGCCGATTAACGCACCCTTATGATCGGTTTATGCGCCTTCCGCGTCGGCTGGTGCGGGCCGCTTGTCAAACACCTGATCGACGATGCCGAACGCCTTGGCTTCCTCGGCCTCGAGGAAGGTGTCGCGGTCCATCGCCGCCTCGATCTTCTCCAGCGGCTGGCCGGTGAACTTCGCGTAGAGGTCGTTCATGCGCGCCCGGATTCGCAGGATTTCCTTGGCCTGAATCTCGATATCGGACGCCATGCCCTGCGCACCGCCCGAGGGCTGGTGCACCATGATTCGCGCGTTGGCGAGCGCGATGCGCATGCCCGGTTCGCCCGCCGCCAGCAGGAAGCTGCCCATGCTCGCCGCCTGGCCGATGCAGACAGTGCCGACCTTGGGGCGGATATATTGCATCGTATCGAAAATCGCCATGCCCGCCGTCACCACGCCGCCGGGCGAGTTGATGTACATATAGATGTCCTTCTTCGGATTCTCCGATTCGAGGAACAGAAGCTGGGCGACGATGACCGAGGCCATATGGTCCTCGACCTGCCCGGTCACGAAGATGATCCGCTCGCGCAGCAGGCGCGAATAAATGTCGAAACTGCGTTCGCCCCGGTTGGATTGCTCGATAACGACGGGGACCAGCGCGGCCATCGGATCAAAAGTGCTGTTGTGCATGATGCTCTTTCAGACGGTGTGTTGTGCTTCGCCTACATCGTGCCAAAACGAGGCAGGTTCAAGGGGATTTCCCACGCCTCACACTAATGTGCACCCGTTAAA
>JAGNYO010000095.1 GCA_017984895.1 Sphingobium sp.
CATCATCGGTCAGGCCCAGAACCTTGCCCACCTCCCGCATGGCGCTGCGCGGGCGATAGTGGATCACCGTGGCGGCGATACCTGCGCGGTGACGGCCATAGCGTTCGTAGATGTACTGAATGATTTCCTCACGACGTTCGTGTTCGAAATCGACATCGACGTCCGGTGGCTCCTTGCGCTCGTCCGACATGAAGCGTGCGAACAGGAGATCGAAAACATTCGGGTCTACTGATGTGATGCCCAGAACGAAACAGACGGCGGAGTTTGCCGCAGAACCCCTGCCCTGACAGAGAATGCCCTTGTCGCGCGCAACGCGGACGATGTCGTAGAGCGTCAGGAAATACCGCGCGTAACTGTGCCGGCGATAGAACTCCAGCTCCTCGCGAATTTGCCTGTCGACCTTTTGTGGTATCCCGTCGGGATACTTCATGTTCGCATGAAACCATGTGCGGTCTTCAAGATAATCCTGATCGTTCCAGCCGGGCGGGACCGGCTCGTCAGGATATTCGTACTTCAATTCGCCAAGGTCGAAGGTGATCCGGCCAAGCAGTTCGATGGTCTGCTCGATTGCTTCAGGCGCCTTCGCGAACAAGCGCTTCATCTCCAGCGGATGTTTCAGGTGACGCTCGGCGTTCGCTTCCAGCAGCTTGCCAGCTTCGGCGATCTTCACCCCTTCGCGTATGCAGGTCATGATGTCCTGCAGGTCTCGCTGCCCGGCCGAATGATAAAGGACGTTGTTGGTCGCGATCAGAGGAACGCCCGCCGCCGCGGCAATGCGTTTCAATCTGGAAAGGCGGCGTGCATCATCGCCGCGACGGTTCATCGTCGCACCTAACCATACAGCTCCGGGCCGCATATCCCCGATCTGCATCAGGGGCTGCGCCAGATCATCCAGGTCATCGCCAGGCATCACGATCAGAAGCAGGTCGTCTGAATAGGCGGCGAGATCATCGATCGTGATCAGGCACTCGCCTTTCTTTGCGCGCTTCGCGCCCGGCGCCGCGCGCGTGTTGCCCACCGTAAGCAAGCGGCAGAGGCGACCCCAGCCATTCCGGTTCTGCGGATAGGCAATCACATCAGGCGCACCGTCGGTGAAGCTGAGCCGCGCACCGACAACGAGCCTGAAATCCTTTGCGCGCTTTTTCAGGTCTTCCTGAAACTGCTTGAGCTTCTCCTCATCAGGATGCGGCATCCAGCCATGTTCGCCGGGCGAGCCGCCTTCCCTCACCTTGTCAGGCGCGGGAAGACCTTCTTCACGCAGGTGATTGAGCGCAGCCCACGCGCGCACAACGCCGGAAATCGTATTGCGGTCGGCAATGCCAAGGCCCGTATACCCCAACAGGACGGACGCCAGCACCATGTCCTTCCCCGTAGACGCCCCGCGCAGGAAGGAAAAATTGGTAGCGGCTGCAAGCTCGGCATAGGGGTGCGCCACAAATTCGAAGGGCGCTGTTTCGCGCTCCGGAAACAGGACGACATTGCTGAGCGGTTCAAGCTCGCTCACGAAAATACCCCGTGCATGAACCAGTCGGGTTGGGGCGTTTCCTTGCTGTAGGGACCGGCACGGAAAAGCCAGAAGCGGCGGCCCTCTGCGTCTTCGATACGGTAATAGTCGCGCGTGAGGGCGCCGGGCTTCAGCCACCATTCGGGAGCGATACGTTCGGGGCCTTCGGCGCGGGAGACGTGATACTCGCGGCGGCGCCATGAGAATTTTCGCGGAGGGCCATCGGGCACTTCCGCCATGGTGATGCGGATACGCTGGGGCGGATCGAACATCTGGATCGGGCGCAGGGGCGGCTCTTTTGCTTCGGGCGCCGGCCAGACATCAGACGTCATCGGATTGAAGCTGGCGGGCACGGGGCGCGCCGCCCGATCGGGATCGTGTGTATTTTCGGGGAGAAAGCGCACGACGCGATCAGCTCCGAAGCGGGTCGATAGACGATCGGTGAGGTCGGCGACAGCGTCGGCTTCAACGGCGTGACCATCGAGCCCCGGCTGCAGCGCGTCGAAGGGCTCAACATGCGGCACGGACAGGCGGATCAGATCGAAGCCGAAACCGGGGTCCACAGGATCGGCCAGCGCATCGAGCCTTTCGCGAAAAAGGCGCAGCAGCGTCGCCGTATCGCGCATGGGCCGCCCGGTTTCGATCACCACGCGCCGGACGGCGCCGTCAGCGCGGAACAGGCTGGCCTCGAAGACGCGACCGCCTTCGCGACGTTCGCCGAGACGCGCTCCCGCCTCGTGGCCGAGTTCGGCGAGGGTTGCTTCGACATCTTCCATCCGCCCGATCGGTTCAGGAAAACGGCGCTCGACCCACAGCTCTGGGACAGCGCGGCGAGGATCGAGCGGCGGATGAGCAAGCCCCTGAATGCGGCGCAGGCGGAGCGTCATCTGCTCGCCGAAGCGGGCGGCGAAGGGAAGGCTCGGCCGATCAGCAAGCGCGCCAATGGTCTTGAGGCCGGCGCGGGAGATCGCGAGGCGATCCGCCTCATCCAGGCCCAACGCGGCGATGGGAAGGGATCGCACGGCGACCGCATCCTCTCCCGGCGGCACGATGGCGATGCGGCCATAACGGGCAAGCGCGCGGGCGGTATCAGCAGCGCTGGCAATCACCGTGCGGACATGCAGGCCTGCCCGGCGCATGCGCTGCGAGAAGACGCGGCGAAGCTCGGCCTCTCCGCTGAAAAGATGCTCGCACCCGGTAATGTCCAGAAGCAAGCCATCCGGCGGATCGATCATCACGGCGGGGCTGAAGCGGTCGCAATCCTCGGCGATGCGATCAAGCAAGGCGGCATCCGCGCGCGCGTCCATTTCCTCGACCCACAGATCGGGAATGCGGGCGCGGGAGTCCGCCAGCGTCATCCCCATGGTAAGCCCTGCCCGCTTTGCATCCGGGCAGATCGCCATGAGGCGCTGGGCGCCTTTCACCTTCTCGGTGATGACAAGCGGCAGTTCAGACGGCTCGTCGCGAGTCCTGATCAGCCGATCCGCCGGTAGGTAGGGAAACCACGCCGCCAGATAGCGCCGGGACACTCTCTCTGATCCTGTCTTTGAAGATACGCTGGTCACGATCCCATTCCACAATCCAGTTGCGTCCAGCCGCGCCTGCCTTGTCGCGCAGCAGCTCCACATTGAAGGCCGGATGGCCCGGCGCATCCGCCTCCAGCGCCTTTGATAGCGCGGCGCGCACGCGCCAGCGGGTCAGCGCCGCGCTCGGTTCTGGCTGCGCGCCGGCGCGCACCATGAAGAGCGGTACGTTCGATCGCGCACTCGCCAGCGCAAGCCGGCGCGAAGCAACAAGGTCAAGCGCCTTGGGCGCACCCCACGGTTCGATCAGCACGGCGCCCAGCGGCGGACAGCGCGCCGCCTCCTCGCCCGCGCGCAACACGGATGGGCCATCACGCGCGCGCACGACGATCAGGCGATCGGGAGAGAGGCCCAGTTCGGCAAGCCCGGGCGCGTAGATCTCGCCTGCCTCGATGCCCGCAAAATCCTGCCGGACCCAGACAATCGGGCGCTTCTCCGACGCGCGTATGGCGAGCATCACGGCGAAGCCGGAAGCAGACGGCTCATCCGCCGTCTGGGCGGCAAAAATCTCATGCAGCGCACCGCGATTGAGCCCGCCCTGCAGTGCCGCATCGAGCTGCCTTGAGCCTGTTGAAAAGCGTTCGGATGCAGCGGGGGATGAGCCCCGCTCCAACCGGGATACCTCCCGCCTCAACGCTTCCAGATCGGCCTTTGACACAGGCTTTTGT
>JAGNYO010000096.1 GCA_017984895.1 Sphingobium sp.
CGGCGCTGACGAAGGGTGAACTTGACCGGCAAAAGGCCCTCTATACCAGCGCTGCCGGCGCGGCCTCGCCGTTCGATACCAAGCCCATCGTCGATGCGCAGCAGCAGAGCACCAATGCGATTGTGAGTGCGCTGGGGGCGCAAAGCCAATCGGCCAATGACAATACAGCCAAGATTCTAGCGGCGTTACAGGCTCAGGGTTGGAGGAATGCCCGTATGGGCAATTACTGATGAGCGGCGGCCAGGCCGAGGCGTCAGTGCAAACTGCCCTCGGCCAACTGCGCCTCAAGTATTCCTATGCGCAGGCGCAGGTTCATCGCCTGAAACGCAGCATAGTTCGGTGCAAACAGTTCGACGGGAAGCCCAACGTTCGCAGCCATCTGCTCAAGACCGGCGCGAAGTTCGGGCGTGATGTCGCGCATGGCCGACACCCGCGGCATCAGGCAAATTTCCTCTTGGAGCTCGGTGATTTCCTTTCGGATCAAGGCAGCCTTGATCGGGGAAATCTTCTTAGATTTGAGCCTCATCGTGACCTCGTGGTGATGGAAAAGGAATAGGAGGAGCGGCAGCGCTTGCGGCATGCCGCCACTCCTCCCGGCCGGGGCGGGACCGATGCCAAGGACCGCCCCAGCCATCTCGTTCTCGTTAGATGGTGTTTACGGTCGAGGGTATGTGTCGGCGCAATAAGGGCCGGGCCGGGCTGGCAGTCAGGGCGGCTACGATGTCCGGCGATACGGCCACTTTTTGCGGGACAAGAGCGTCCATGCGCCGCAGCCCGGCAACGCCGTCGCGCAGACTCGCTGCCAACCTGATCGCATGTGAATTCGCAGCGCCGTAACCGATCGCGTCGGCGTCCGCCATGACGGTCGCCAGCTCACCGGCAAGGGTTTTTGCGCGGCGCTCCAGATCAGCGACCTGATCTTCGAAGGCTGCGGCCGACTTGGACTCCACAATGTCGATGATGCCTGCCCGCCGGTGGCTGATCTCGCGTTCGCGCTCGGCAAGCGTGCCCATGCCCGCCTTGATCGACACGCGCTCCTCCTCCAGGGCCTGCTGTTGTGGTGCCGCTAGCGCGACATTGTCCCCAGCTAGGAGCGCTTCAGCGGCGCTTTCGCCATCGCCGCGCCCCGCCTTCAGCGCCTCGACCTCCTTGGCGATTTCAAGCGTCCGCTTGTGGCCGCGCTCCCGGGCAGCGGTCAGTTCTGCTGTCTGCTGCTTGAGGTTATCAAGCTGTGTGGCCTCCTCGCTGACGTCGAGACGGGCGAGCTTATCCATCAAATTTTCCATGTTGCTATCTCCGATCATTGTCCGCGCCGCTGGCGCATCTTGGCGTGAATCTTATCCCAGCCATGATTGCCGCCAGCGAGCCGGGGCGGGGCATCCGCGAGACCTTGGGTGTGGTTGACGTGGGCAGCGGCATGCGCCCATCCGTCCGCGTGGCGTGGCGCTGCGGGCGTCAATGCCATGTTGGCCGGCGCGCGCTGCAACAGTTTGATCAGCCCTTGGGGCCCGACCGAGGCCAAGTCGTTGTCAACAAGAATTGTGAGCGCCGCCTGCGCTTTGCCCTTGCACAATGGGTCGTTCTTCACTGCCCACGCCAACGCCTTCGCGCGCGCCTTCGGGCCGGTGAAGGTAGGCGCGGAGGCCTTGGCGGGTGCAGGCGCCGTCCTGGTGGCAGGCTGGGCAGCAGCGCCTCTGGTGGCGGCCTGCCTGCCACCGCGTTCCAGTGCGGCGGCCAAGCCCAGCGCGGCGGCGGTCAAGCCACCCGACGGCGTTCTCGGCATGCCATCTGCACCGCGGTAACGCCCGCGGTTAACTTGAATGTAGGTCATGCGGGAATACCCTTTCTGGTTGCTGCGCGCTCGGCGCGGATTTGCTGGTGGATGGCAGCCCATCCGTGATTTTCGGCTTTCACCGGCGCGGGTTTGTGGGAGGACATCGGCCGACCGTTGGCGGCAGCGTGGGCACGCTCCCAACTTGCGGCGATTTCAGCTTGGCGCTGCGCTTTCGCATCAGCGGCGACCGCGGCTAGAACTTCAACGGTAATCCGTTTGCGCTCTTCTGCGCTCAGGCGAGGCTGGCGAAGCGTTGGGGCACTGGAGGCTGATGCTTTGGGCACAGCTGGAACGGGGCTGCTGGCCAAGGCTGCCGCCGCCGAGGGCTTTGCAACAGGGGCAGCGCGTATTGGTGCCGCTTCGCCTTTTGCCGCAGCGCGGATAGCCGCCGTTCGGGCGCGCCAAGCTTGAAGTCTACTCATTGATCGTTCCTTTCGTTAGATGCTGACGCAAACGTCGCGCAGCCGTTTGATGTCTTGGGAGGAGAGGTGGGCATGGCCCTGCGTCACTGCCGCAATAGTCGAGAGCGAGAGGCCGGATTTCGTTGCCAACAGCTTGCGCTTCTCGGGGTCGTCGCCCACTTCTGCCCACGTCGACCGAATGTGAGCGAGGAAACGGGCGTCTTGCTCAGACAGGGGGGCAGGCGGTTCGTCTTGGCTCCCATTGCCAAGCCCATCTTCGCCATCCTCGGGCGAGAACTTTTCGATGAGGCGCAACGCGTGATTTGCGATGCGGATGTCTCTCGTATCGGAGTTAAGTTGATCGAGGGCTTCAATGAGCTGGGGGGTCGTCAGTGATGGAGTCTGCCCCAGCTCACGTTCGACGATCGAGAGGAAGGCGGTGACGTTTTCATAGTCATCTGGAGAATCAATTTTTGCATATGCCGCCGCGATCGCGTTTTGCGATCGGGCTGCTTCTGCAGCATATCTTAGTAGGTTCTCTTCATATAGGTTCTCTTTAGGGCATTTTTCGCCATTAAAATCAGTGCGTTGCGAATCCGGTTTGCCAATTAGCAAATTGGCACCCGTGCCAATCGCATTGGCATTTTGGATGGCACCCGTGCCATTTAACGAATTTCGCTCATTGGCACCCGTGCCATTTAACTCAGGGTAGATCACAAACAGCGTTTTGCGCGCCCGCGGGCCAGCCTTGCCGCGTTTGATCGCCACGTATCCTAGCTCAGCCAGCTTGCTGATAGATCGGGAAACAACAGTGATCTCAACCCCGGCGTGGCGGGCAAGCGTTTCGTTTGTCGCCCAGCAGCCCTGGCCACGAGGCTCAGAGCACAGCGAGAAACGGTCATGATAGGCTATGGCGCCAAGCACGGCTAAAAGGTTCCGAGAGAGATTGCGATCAGCCAGCGCGGAGATAGGCAATGCCGCATAGGGAGGCGCTTTTTCCTTCGCCATATCACCGCACCGTTCCTGTCAGCGCGTTGTAAAGCCGGAAGCCGGTTTGATCGCGGAGCTTCTCAGCAAACGCTTCGGCCGCGTCTGCTCGGTGAAAGAATTTCGGCTGGTGACCCTGCGTGCGCGGCTCGACAAGGACGACAAGAGAGCCTGGCCGATCGCGGTGCTCGCGCAAGACTATCGTAGGGCGCGCGCTCATGGCCGGGCCTCCCTCAGGTCGGCGATCGCGAATCCCGTCTTGTCCCGAAGCAGCGCGGCGGCGGCTTCTGCATGTTCATCGAGCACATAGCGCGCCGGGGAGAAGTCGACGCGCGGCGGTTCGATCGCAACGCGGATACGATCGGGACGGCGCTCCCGGCGCAAAGTGATCGTGAATGGCTCTACGCTCACAGTGCCGTCCTCACCGTCGCGCCGTGTTGTGCGGCTATTTCCCACGCGGCGGCCAAGGCCTCATCGGCTTCGTCAGCGTCAGAGAGGCGATCAGGAATTGATGGCCGATCTAGCGA
>JAGNYO010000066.1 GCA_017984895.1 Sphingobium sp.
CCGGCATCGTCGATGGCGACGAAGTGAGTGGTGCCGGGTGTTTCATCGCCTTTGGCCTGGGTGCGGGGCGGCGCTCCGGGTGGCGTGCCCGCTTCATAGTGGCCACGCGCGGTTACCTGCGTGATGAGAGCGGAGCGGCTTTGGAGATAGCTGCGGTCGATCAGGCCGCTTATCGGCACCAAGACGTAATCACTGTCCGCCAGATATATGGCGCGGTCGGCATAAGCGAGCCGCATCGCCTCGCCGATGACGTGCCAACTTTGGGGGCTGTCCGGTCCCCATGCCTTCAAGTCGAAACGCTCCACCATGCTGAGGATTTGCAGCACCGTGACCGCGCCCGAAGAAGGCGGCCCCATGCCGCATATTTTGTAGACGCGATAGAGGCCGCACACTGGCGGGCGGCTTTTGGCGCGGTAGGCGGAGAGGTCCGCCTTCGTGAGGCGAGCGGGGTTGCGCGGGGTGCTGGCGATGGCCGCGCTGATCGCCGCTGCGCCCTCGCCGTGATAGAAGGCACGCGGGCCTTTGGCCGCCAGTGTGGCCATGAAATCCGCCAGCGCCGGGTTGCGGAGCATTTCGCCCTCGCGTGCCGGGCGGCCCTCGATCCAGTAAATGCCGCGCGCCTGCGGGAAATCGGCCCATAGCGGTTCAATGCTTTGCAGCGCAGCGGCAAGGGGTTTGCTCACAGCGAACCCTTCACGCGCCAGCCGGATGGCGGGCAGAAACAGAGCCGCCCATGGCAGGCGGCCCCACTTTTTATGCGCCTTTTTCATGAGTGCGACATTGCCCGGCACACCGACAGACTTACCGCCCGGAACGGCCATGGGAAAGGGCATGGGCTTGCCGTCTGGCCCAAGGAACAGGGCGCTCGTGGCGGACTGTGGCGCGGCCTCCCGCCCGTCTATCGTAGCGAGCACGCCGCTTTTGCCTTCATGATGCACGAGGAAGCCGCCACCGCCAATTCCGCTCGATTGTGGCTCGACCACGGTGAGCGCCAGCATCATCGCCAGCGCGGCGTCGGTAGCGCTACCGCCCTTGCGCAGCATCTCCATGCCCGCCGCAGAAGCGCGCGGATCGGCCGAGGAGACGGTCCCCACTGCCCACGCCTGCGAGTGAAAGCTGAGCAGGGCCAGCAGCGCGAGCAGCATTGCGCGAAGATCAACCATGCGGCGCATCGATGCCCACCACCTGAGAAATATTGGAGAACCCGTCACGCTTTAACAACGCTTTCAGCCCCGTGTTGATCCGCGCCGCGAGCCATGGCCCTTCATAGACTATCGCGCTGTATATCTGAACCAGCGATGCACCCGCACGGATGCGGGCATAGGCCTGTTCCGCGTTGGCGATTCCGCCGACCCCGATGAGCGGCACCGCCCCGCCTACAGCCGCGCGGAAATCACGCAAGCATTGCAGCGCCAGATCATGCAGCGGCGCGCCAGACAGGCCACCTGCCTCATCCGCATGCCGGGAGTGGAGGGCAGGGCGGCTGATTGTGGTATTCGACACGATCAGCGCGTCAACTTTGTGATCGATCACGCATGCCGCGATGTCTTTGATGTCGGCTGATTCAAGGTCGGGCGCGACTTTGAGGAAAATCGGCGGGCCATGCTCGCCCTGCGCCGCTATGACCGCACCGAGCAATTCGTCCAGCGCCCCACGCCCCTGCAACGCGCGCAAGCCCGGTGTGTTGGGGGAGGAGATGTTGATCGTCAGGTAATCCGCGAGCGGCGCCATCACCCTCACTCCGCCCGCATAATCGGCGGTGCGGTCCGTTGCGTCCTTGTTGGCGCCGATATTGATGCCGATCACCCGCCCCTCGCGCGGCATCGCGGCAATGCGCCGGGCAGCCTCAACCTGTCCTCCGTTGTTGAAGCCCATGCGGTTGATGACCGCGCGATCCTCAGCCAAGCGGAACAGCCGAGGTTTTGGATTGCCCTTCTGAGGCAAGGGGGTCAGCGTGCCCAATTCGGCAAAACCATATCCAAAATGGTGCATTAAATGGGCGACATGCCCGTCCTTGTCGAACCCCGCAGCGAGGCCCACAGGGTTGGGAAATTCTATCCCGGCTACAGTGCTATGCAGCATGGCATCCTTAGGCGCGGGAGCACCAGCGGGCAGGGTGCGCAGAGCCGAGAGCGCCCAGTGGTGGGTCTTTTCCGCATCCATGCGAAACAACAGGGGACGAAGCAGGGGATAGAGCATTATGGCCGCTATGCCAGCCGGACGGCACGCAGTCAAAAATGTTTGAAGGGGAAAAGTGCTGACAATGCCGCTCGGACACGGCACCTTTTATAGCGGAAATCTTGTTAGTCGCGAAAACTACTGCTCCCTATGTCCGATTCATACAAGTGTTGGAGCTTGGCTTGGCCTACAAAGGCGACGCGACCCGAAGGGCTCTCTGGCTATGCCTAAGAGACCTTTACACCTTAAGCCCGGTGGCCATGTGCTGCCGGGCTTTTTTCTTGAGCAATGCAGTGTCGAAATACATTGCTGGCTCATGTTCTTGCCGCTTAAAGTCACCCCCTGTAAACTCCGTGACAGTAGACGTGACTTATATTCCGATCCGGGCCATAAGCATAAAAAGCACAGCAAGGTCGATAGCCGCATGAGTCCTGTTTTTCCAGGAAAGGACGAGAGTTCGCAGGTAGAACTCCAATATTGGGAGCCATCAGAGCATCTGCGCTATTATTTCGGTTCCATCTATCGCTTCGCTACCAACACCCCAAATTACAGTGACATGACCCGGGCTGATATGCCGCAACTGCGTTTCATGGTATCTGGCGGCGGCAATTATGAATTTTACGATGGCTCCGTCATGCGCACCCCAGATGTTTGCATGGTTGGCCCGACCATGGGAGCAACCCGCTTCTATCTTGATCGCGTAGCCGAGGTATACGGCGTATCGGTGCTACCGCTTGGCTGGCTGGCAATGTGCGGCGACCTTGCCTATCATCACGCTGATAAGCTGTTCGATATGGCGGAGCGCAAAGGTGATGCTTTCGCGCTGGAGCTGGAGCGGCTGCGCACGGCAGAGGACCGTGATGCTGCGGCGATGGGGTTGTGGGCTTTTCTTGAAAGCAGGCTCTCGCGGGTGAGCGAGCAGATGATCGCTCTGGTTTCGGCTATAGACGTATGGCTGAGCGATTCGGATTCGCCACAGATAGAAGATATCGTTGCTGTAACTGGCCTTTCTGCGCGTCAGCTCGCCCGCTACACTAACAAACTCTACGGTGCGCCGCCAAAATTGCTCGCGCGCAAATATCGGGCGCTGCGTTGCGCTTCGCAAATCGTGATCGACCGCAAGAACTGGATGGAGTTGTGCGACGAGGGGAATTTCTATGACCAGTCGCACTTCATCCGGGAGATCAAGCAGTTTCTCGGTCATACCCCGCACCAGTTGCTCAACGATCCCACGGCGGTGGCGCGGCTGACGGTGCAGCGGCGGGCGCTGACCGGGCTAGCCAAGATCAACCGGATAAGCTGAGGCAGTAAACCGCTTTTCGAAGGTGTTTTCCACGTGGAAATAGTTTTGAAAGGCTTGATTTGTTGGATCGGCGCGCCCACATGCGCCAAATCGGATTGATTCGTTCCGATTACGAGGTGGGAGTGCAAGACAGTGCGGCTTTCAAGCCTGGCCGATTATGCGGTGGTGATGATGGGTGCGGCAGCGCGCCATTGTGGCGCCGGGCGCACGAGCGCGACTGAACTCGCCGCCGAAACCGGCATCCCGCTGCCCACCGCACAAAAACTCGTCAGCCTGCTGACCCGCGCGGGGTTGCTGAAATCGGTGCGTGGCGCGGGCGGCGGCATCAAGCTCGCGCGCCCCTCCGCCGCGATCAGCCTGGCGGATATCATCGAGGCCATCGAAGGGCCGATCGCGATGACGAACTGCACCACGCATGGCGACTGCACCTGCACGATGGCGCCGGATTGCGCGGTTAAACCGCACTGGGGCGCGGTGAACGATGCGCTGCGCGGCGCGCTAGGCGGCGTTTCGCTCGCGACCCTCAGCAGGAGCGCGAGCGCATGACCGACAACCCCGAAACCCCGGTGCAGGATCAGGCCGCACGCGAGGCAGCGGACCGTGTGGCGGATTATGAGCATGGCTGGTCGTCCGATATTGAGCAGGAATTTGCACCAAAAGGGTTAAATGAGGACATAGTTCGGTTCATTTCTGGTAAGAAAAACGAACCGCAATGGATGCTGAACTGGCGTTTGAAGGCCTATCGCCACTGGCTGACGATGACCCCGCCGGACTGGGCAAAGCTCAATGTGCCCGCCATCGACTATCAGGATGCCTATTATTTCGCGGAGCCGAAAAAGAAGCCTTCGCTTGGCAGTTTGGACGAGGTAGACCCGGAAATCTTACGCGTTTATGAAAAGCTGGGCATCCCGCTGGAGGAGCAGAAAGTGCTCGCCGGCGTCGAGGGCGCGCGCAAGGTTGCGGTTGATGCGGTGTTCGACTCGGTCAGTGTCGCCACCACCTTCCGCAAGGAGCTGGAGGAGGCGGGCGTGATCTTCCGCTCTATTTCCGAGGCGATCCGCGAATATCCCGATCTGGTTAAAAAGTGGCTGGGTAAGGTCGTGCCGATGCACGACAATTATTTCGCGACGCTCAATTGCGCGGTCTTTTCGGACGGCACCTTCGTCTACATCCCCGAGGGTGTGCGCTGCCCGATGGAGCTTTCCACCTATTTCCGTATCAATGCCGAGAATACCGGCCAGTTCGAGCGCACGCTGATCGTCGCGGACAAGGGCGCTTACGTCTCCTACCTCGAAGGCTGTACCGCGCCGATGCGCGACGAGAACCAGCTCCACGCCGCGATTGTCGAGCTGGTGGCGCTCGATGATGCGGAGATCAAATATTCCACCGTGCAAAACTGGTATCCCGGCGACGCGGACGGCAAGGGCGGCATCTATAACTTCGTGACCAAGCGCGCGCTGTGTCAGGGCCGCAATTCCAAGGTCAGCTGGACACAGGTCGAAACCGGCAGCGCGATCACGTGGAAATACCCAAGCTGCGTGCTGAACGGCGAGAACAGCGTGGGCGAGTTTTACTCGGTCGCGGTGACGAACAATTATCAGCAGGCCGACACCGGCACCAAAATGATCCACAATGGCAAGGGGTCGCGCTCGACCATCATCTCCAAGGGGATTAGCGCGGGGCGGAGCAGCGGCACCTATCGCGGCTTGGTGCGCGTGGCGGCTGGGGCGGAGAATGTACGCAATTTTACGCAGTGCGACTCGTTGCTGCTGGGGTCGGAATGCGGCGCGCACACCGTGCCCTATATCGAGGTGAAAAACCCGACCGCGCAGATCGAGCATGAGGCGACCACATCCAAGATTTCCGACGACCAGCTGTTCTACGCGATGCAGCGCGGGCTGGACGCGGAGAGTGCGGTGGGGCTGATCGTCAATGGGTTTGCGAAGGAAGTGCTGCAACAGCTGCCGATGGAATTCGCGGTGGAGGCGCAGAAGCTGCTGGGGATTTCGCTTGAGGGTTCGGTTGGATGACAGGCCTGACGCCCGCGGATCAGGCGAAGCGCCTCAACACCCCTCCCCAGATGGGGAGGGGCCGGGGGCGGGGGCTGCCGGCTGAGCGCCTCGCTGAATTGCATCGGCGCGCTGCCGATATGCGCCGTAATCCGACCGAGCCGGAGAGGCGCCTGTGGCGGCATTTGTCGGCCTCGCAACTGGAGGGCTGCAAATTCCGCCGTCAGTCGGTGATCGGTGCAAGTATCGCGGACTTCTATTGCCCGGCGGCGCGTCTCGTCGTCGAGGTCGATGGCGACACGCATGACGCGATCAAAGACCATTTGCGCGACGACCGTCTAGGCGCGATGGGGCTGCGCGTCGTGCGGGCTAGCAATCACGATGTCATGACGAATATCGAGGGCGTATTGCGGACGATTTCAGAAGCGCTGCGCCAAGCCGATGGCCCCCACCCCAACCCTCGAATCGAGTCACGTGCCTCGATTCGACCAGATGGGGAGGGGCTAGACGCGGTGGAGGCGCAGAGGCTGCTGGGGATTAGTTTAGAGGGGAGCGTGGGGTGATGTTGCGGCAGGTATTGATGCTCTCATGTCTCGTTCCGGCATCTATTCTGATAAGTGCTCCTGCTGCAGGGCAGTCAATGCGCACGTTTGAGAAACTGATTGGCTGCTCTGTCGAGAATGCTGGACGGCTGGGGTTTGCCGATAAGTCGAACAGGTCCCCGGAAATATTGCAAAACATTGCGCGCAAAGCTGTGAAGGCCTGTGAGCATCTGGTCGACGGTGCTGCCTATGAATGGGCACAAAGTGATAATGTTCATCCCCATCTTCAAAATCGAGAGCAGTTGAATTGGTTTGAAGAGCAATTTGAAAATATTAAGACCGCAAATGCGGTCGTTAGGCATAATCTAATCTTCGATTTCATGACTGCATCGTTAAATGAAATGATTTCTTCGCAACGCTTTGCCGATGAATGGCCCGAAATTTCAAAAAGAATGCGCGAAAATGCTTCAAATCAATAACCTCTCGAACACCGTCGGGGACAAGCCGATCCTCAAGGGCCTCTCGCTTTCCATCAACGCGGGGGAGGTTCATGCGATCATGGGGCCGAACGGCGCGGGGAAATCTACGCTGGCCTATACGCTGGGCGGCCGTCCCGGTTATGAGGTGACGGGCGGCAGTGTACTGTTCTCTCCCCTTCCCTTCAGGGGAGGGGCCGGGGGTGGGGTCGATCCGCTGGATCCGGCGTCGCATGAAACGGCCTCCCCCACCCCAACCCTCGAATCGAGTCAGGTGCCTCGATTCGACTTGAACGGGAGGGGCTTAGAATTGATTGATCTGCTCGCCCTCGCTCCACATGAGCGCGCGGCGGCCGGGCTGTTCCTCGGCTTTCAATATCCGGTCGAGATTCCCGGCGTGTCCAACCTGCAATTCCTGCGCGAGAGCCTCAATTCCCAGCGGCGGCTGCGGGGCGAGGAGCCGCTCTCCGGCGCGGAGTTCATCAAGCTCGCCAAGGAGAAAGCCACGCTGCTCGGCCTCGATATGGAGATGCTCAAGCGCCCGGTGAATGTCGGCTTTTCGGGCGGCGAGAAGAAGCGCGCCGAGATGGTGCAGATGGGCATCCTCGACCCCAGGCTCGCGATCCTCGACGAGACGGACAGCGGGCTGGACATCGACGCGTTGAAGATCGTCGGCACGGGGATCAACGCGATCATGCGTAAGAGCGACAAGGCGGTGCTGCTCATCACCCATTATCAGCGCCTGCTCGATTATGTGAAGCCCGATTTCGTGCATGTGCTGTCTACCGGGCGGATCATCAAAAGTGGCGGGCCGGAACTGGCGCTGGCGCTGGAGCGCGAAGGCTATGCCGAGGTTGTCGGGGCCGAGGTGGCGGCCGCGTGATCGCGCTACTCGCCCTCGCTTCCGCAACCACGCTGGCCGCGCCGCCGGTGCTGGACGAAAGCACGATGATCCTGCTGCGCCAGCGGCTGGAGCGGGCGAACGCGCTCATCAGCCGCGATGCGGACGGCCAGCTGGTGTGCCGACCGAGCGCCACCACGGACGAGCGCAGGCTGGACGAGATGCTGTGCGATACCGGCCTGCGCTGTGCGGCGCGGGTTAAGGCAGCGCGGGGTAAGGCATCGCAGGGTAAGGCATCGCGGGGCGCGATCAATGCGTGCGTCGACAAGCGCAAGCCGGAGATGCTGGCCGCAATGCGCCGCTTGCGCGAGTATAGCCGATGAGCGCACTGGCCCTTCCCACCCGGCACGATGAGGACTGGCGCTATAGCGATGTGGCGGCGGTGGCGAGTGTGTGGCCGGTGCCTGCGCCCACGACGATCCGGGTCAACGCGGGCGAGGCGCGCAGCGATGCGCTGCTTCAGGATGCGGTCGACGATGCGGTGGTGGTGCGCGATTATGTCATCACGCTGGCGGCGGGCGCGCGGCTCGATTTTCACCTGCTCAATGTCGGCGGGCGGCTGGGCCGGGTGACATTCGATGTGCGACTGGAGGAAGGCGCGCATTTCGGGCTGCATGCGGCGATCATCGGTGGCGATGAGCAGACGCTGGAACTGATCACGACCGTTTCCCATGCCGAGCCTGACGCGACGAGCGAGCAGGTGGTGCGCACGGTGATGGGCGGGCGCGCGACGGGGAATTACCTCGGCAAGATCGCGGTGGCGAGGCAAGCGCAGGGCACGGACGCCAGCCAGTCGGTCAAGGCGATGCTGCTTTCGCGCCAAGCCACCGTCAACGCCAAGCCGGAGCTGGAAATTTTCGCCGACGATGTGAAGTGCGCGCATGGCTGCGCCGTGGGCGAGCTGGATAAACAGGCGCTGTTTTACATGGCCTCGCGTGGGATGGACCCGCAGACCGCGCAGACGCTGCTGCTGCGGGCGTTTGTCGCGGGGGTGTTTGACGGCATAGACGATGAGGCGGAACGTGCACGGTTCGAGGCGGCGGCGCTGGCGAAGCTGGGGACTTTGGCGAAGCTGGAGGCGCTGGCATGAGCGGGATAGCAGATTCTCCCCTCCCCTTCAGGGGAGGGGGTGGGGGTGGGGCTGAGGTTGCGTCTCGCTCTCCCACCCCAACCCCTCCCCTGAAGGGGAGGGGCCTGAGGAGCGACTTTCCCGGCCTGCTCACGCCCGAAGGCCAGCCGTGGCATTATCTCGACACCGCCGCCACCGCGCAGAAGCCGCGTGTCGTGATTGACGCGATGACGCGCGCGCTGGGCGCGGATTATGCCACGGTGCATCGCGGCGTTTATGCCCGCTCGGCGAACATGACGCTCGCTTACGAGGCGGCGCGGCGGCGGGTGGCGGGCTTTATTGGCGGACGTGAGGACGAGATCGTGTTCGTGCGCGGCGCGACCGAGGGGATCAACCTCGTGGCGCAAAGCTGGGGCGGGGCGAATGTGCGCGCGGGGGACCGCATCCTGCTCAGCCAGCTTGAGCACCACAGCAATATCGTGCCGTGGCAGATGCTGGCGGAGCGGGCGGATGCGCAGATCGATGTCGTGCCGTTGACGGACGATGGCCGGATTGATCTGGACGCGATGGCGGCGATGATTACGCCTGCGCACAAGATGGTGGCGCTCGCGCATGTGTCGAACGTGCTGGGCAGCGTGCTGGATGTGGCGCGGGCAGCGGAGATTGCGCACAGCGTGGGCGCGGTTATTCTGATCGACGGGTGCCAGGCTGTGCCGCGTGTGCCGGTGAATGTCAGCGCGCTGGGCTGCGATTTCTATGTGTTTTCCGGCCACAAGCTCTATGGCCCGACCGGCATCGGCGTGCTGTGGGGGCGCAAGGCGCTGCTCGATGCGATGCCGCCCTATCAGGGTGGCGGCTCGATGATCGACCGGGTGACATTCGCGAAAACCACCTATGCCCCCGCGCCGACGCGCTTCGAGGCAGGCACGCCCGCGATCACGGAGGCGATCGGGCTGGCGGCGGCGGTGGATTATGTCGAGGGCATCGGCCTATCCGCGATCCATGCGCACGAGACTGCACTGGTGGCGCAGGCGCGCGATGCGCTGTCGCAGATCAATTCTGTGCGCCTGTTCGGGCCGGAGGATAGCGCGGGGATCCTCTCGTTCGAGGTCGAGGGGGTGCATCCGCACGATGTCGGCACCATATTGGATGAAGCCAATGGAGACTATGGGCGCGTCGCCATCCGCGCCGGGCATCATTGCGCGCAGCCGCTGATGGACTTTTTGAACGTGCCCGCCACCGCGCGGGCGAGCTTTGGCATTTACAGCGATGAAAGCGACATCGCGGCTCTGGTGCGCGGGATTGAGCGGGTAAGGAAGATATTCGGATGAGCGAGGTTGAACGCAGGATCATGACCGAGGAAGTCGATAAGGTGCAGGCCCCGCCCAAGGCGCGGGTCGAGGACGCTGGCGAAAGCGCCGCCGACAGACTGGAGCGCAAGCGCGACTATCTCGAAGGCTTCCTCGCGGCCCAACCTGCGGAGGCAGCGGCGGGCGAGCCTGGCGGCGGCACCTATGACGCGATCATCGATGCGCTGAAGGAGATTTTCGACCCGGAAATCCCGGTCAATATCTATGACCTCGGCCTGATCTATGGCGTCGAGGTGTCTGACGGCGGCCACGCGGTCGTGACGATGACGCTCACTACGCCGCATTGCCCGGTGGCGGAATCCATGCCTGCCGAGGTGGAGCTGCGTGTAGGTGCGGTGCCCGGCGTGGGCGATGTCGAGGTGAATCTGGTGTGGGATCCGCCGTGGGATCCGCAACTGATGAGTGATGAAGCCAAGCTGGAGCTGGGGATGCTATGAACATGGAGACGAAAACCCCGCGCGTGCGCCCCGCCGCCGTCACCCTCACGCCATCGGCCGAGCAGCGGATCGCCGACCTGATGGCCAAGGCGCCCGACGGAGCGATCGGCGTCAAGCTGTCCACCCCGCGCCGGGGCTGCTCGGGCCTCGCCTATTCGGTCGATTATGTGAGCGAGGAAGCGAAGTTCGACGAGAAGATCGTCACGCCCGGCGGGGTGTTTTACATCGATGGCGGCTCGGTGCTCTATCTGGTCGGTAGCATCATGGACTGGCGCGAGGACGACTTTGCGGCCGGTTTCGTGTTCGAGAACCCCAACGCCAAGGGCAGCTGCGGCTGTGGCGAGAGTTTCACGGTTTAATCTGGCCTCTCGCGTGATCGGGGGCTAAGAACTGGCCATGCGGACTCGTTCAAGCCTGATCCTTGCCCTGCTACTCGCCCCCGCCGCCTGTGCCGGGCCGGTGGAAACGCGCATCAACGCGGCGGGCGCTGGCGTGGCGCAGGGGCAGCCGTTGATGTGGGCGCCGCTACCTGTCGGCACCGGCGAGGAGGCAGCGCAGGCGCGCGCCGCTCTCGGCACGGCGCTTGGCACGCAAGGCTACAGGCTGATTGACGATGCGCCGCTGATGCTGACGTTTGGCCTGTCCGAGCGACCGGCGCATATTGGCCTTGTCACAGGGCAGGATGCGGCGCTTTCTCCTCATAAACGCCGCCGCCTGCTGCAAAGCTGCGCGGACAGGATGCTGCGGCTGAGTATAAGCATCATCGACCGCGCCAGCGGGGAGACGCGTTATCTTGGTTCGGCGGAGGAGGCGCATTGCCGCGCCGGGCTGGGCGATGCTCTGCTGCGCCTCAGCCGCATGGCGGTGGCGGAGATGGCACGACCCTCCGGCGAGCAGGTCCGGTTCAGCGCGGCGCGGGATTAGCCCTCATCTGTGCGGGATTAGCCCTCATCTGTGGACGCCCCTTAGATGCAAGGGGTAATTTGGGAGGCTTGGCGTGTAGGCGGGTGCTGGCATGTGTCCGGCCTTTGCTGCGGCTTTATTGATGCCGCTGGCCCGTATGGGAGTTCGCGGATCGGCTCCCTATCAGGACTACGTGCTTGGTTGGCACCTTGACCCTGTCTGGTTTTGCCTATCCCGTCTCGTCGACCGTTACGCCATGCTTTCCATCTGACCTTCCTACATCTGCCGACATTCGTTAAACAGATCGAACATGCCGATAGCTGTCATACATTCACGCCCTAGTGTGGTGGATTTGAAATTCGCTGCATTGAGCAGCAAGGTGTGGAACGAATTTAAAATCCTTAAACCACACTAGAATCAGATAGTTGCTAGTGACCCTTATGAATCTGAAGTTCGCTATTCCCTATCCTTAAGGTGTAGCGAACTTCAGATTCGGGTCACTAGCGCATAAGTGACTGCGCACAAATTTATGCAAATTTTATAAGCGGGGCGCTTCATCCCCATGGAGGCTTTACGCGTCGTTGAGGCATGAGTGAGCTTTCAATCGGAAAGTTAAGCCATGCCGGAAATAGCTCACTCAAAGCGCAATTCGATGGCTGCGCTGACTCTCGGCGCGATCGGCGTCGTTTATGGCGATATTGGCACCAGCCCGCTCTACGCCTTCCGAGAGGCGCTGGCGCAGGCTGCGCATAACGGGATCACAAGAGGTGAGATCATCGGTGTGCTCTCGTTGGCGCTTTGGGCACTGATCATTGTCGTGACGTTGAAATATGTCCTGTTCCTCAGCCGGATGGACAACAACGGCGAGGGTGGCGTGCTCTCGCTGATGGCGTTGGCCAAGAGGGCGACGGATGGCCGCTGGTTGATTGTGTTGCTGCTTGGAGCTGCCGGTGCGGCGATGTTCTATGGCGATGCGATCATTACTCCAGCTCTGTCGGTTTTGTCTGCAGCGGAGGGGCTGAAGACAATCCCCGGATTAGAAGGCTTGACTGAACCCGCAATATTGGGAGTGACGGTCGGTATTCTTGTGGCCCTGTTTGCCATTCAGGGGCGCGGCACCGCCAGTATCTCCGTCCTGTTTGGGCCGGTCTGCACATTGTGGTTCTTGGCGCTCGCCGGGCTCGGGCTGTGGCATATCGCTGACGCGCCGGAAATATTGGCCGCATTCAATCCGCTCAATGCGGTTACGTTCCTGACATCGCATGGGATAACCGGCCTGTTCGTGCTGGGAGCCGTTTTCCTGACCGTGACCGGGGCGGAAGCGTTGATTGCCGATATGGGCCATTTCGGGCGCAGACCGATCCAGTTGGGTTGGCTGGCCTTCGTCTGGCCTGCGCTGACGCTCAACTACCTTGGACAAGGCGCATTGGCTTTGAAGGCTTTGGCGCTCGCCGAGGCCTCTGGGCAGCCGCTTGCCAATGCCGATTGGTTCTTCATCATGGCGCCTGACGTGCTGCGTGCGCCGCTGGTTGTGCTGGCCACGCTGGCCACCATCATCGCCAGTCAGGCAGTGATAACCGGAGCCTATTCACTGACGCATCAGGCGATTGCGCTTGGCTTGTTTCCAAGGCTGACAATCCGGCAGACCTCAGCACACCAGATGGGCCAAATCTATATGCCGGGCGTAAACTGGCTGTTGCTGGCCGGTGTCTTGCTGCTGGTTTTCGGGTTTCGTTCAAGCTCTGCGATGGCCGCAGCTTATGGCATCGCGGTGACCGGGACGATGGTTGTGACCACCTGCCTTGCCTTCATCATTGCGTGGCGGTTCTGGAAGTGGGAACCGGTCTGGACAGCGCTGCTGGTCGCTCCTTTCCTTGCGCTCGATCTGTTCTTCTTCGGTGCCAATATCCTGCGCGTCAGTGAGGGAGGGTGGGTGCCGTTGCTGGTGGCGGGGCTTGTTGGCCTGATCATCATGGTATGGCTGAAGGGGCGCAAGGCGGCTCTGGAACGCTCCAGCGAGCAGGGCGTGGCGCTAGGGTCAGGACCTATTGATTTGTAAGGCGCAATCTGATTCAGGCTCTGCGAGGAGACTGAAGATGAGTGATTTGTATTGGCTGACGGATGAGCAGATGGTTCGGTTGCAGCCCTATTTCCCC
>JAGNYO010000013.1 GCA_017984895.1 Sphingobium sp.
CATCAAGCGGGTCATCGCCTATTCGACCTGTAGCCAGCTCTGCTACATGTTCTTCGCCGCGGGCGTCGGCGCCTATGGCGCGGCGATGTTCCACCTGTTCACCCACGCCTTTTTCAAGGCGCTGCTATTCCTTGGCGCGGGCAGCGTGATCCACGCGATGCACCACGAGCAGGACATGCGCTATTATGGCGCGCTGCGTAAGGAAATCCCGGTCACATTCTGGGCGATGACGGCGGGCACGCTGGCGATCACCGGTGTGGGCATCCCCGGCACCTTATTCGGCTTTGCGGGCTTTTTCTCGAAAGATTCGATCCTCGAAAGCGCCTATGCTGCGGGCGGGCCGGGCACTACGGCGTTTCTCATCGGCATCACCGCGGCGCTGCTGACGAGCTTTTATAGCTGGCGGCTCGTGTTCCTTACCTTCTTTGGCAAGCCGCGATGGGCGGGCAGCGAGCATATCCAGCATGCGGTGCATGATCATCATGCGCATGAGCATGATGATGCCCACGCGCATGATGATCACCACCCCGATGCGCAGGCCATCGGCACGGCGGGCTATCATCCGCATGAAAGCCCCCTCAATATGCTTGTTCCGCTTATCATCCTATCACTTGGCGCGGTGGCGGCGGGCTATGTGTTCCATGACGCGTTCATAGCGGCGGAGGGTGGCGCGCATTTCTGGGCGCCCTCGACCCTCGCGTTCGATGCGCATTTGATGCACGCCAGCCACGAGGTGCCGCTTTGGGTGAAATGGTCGCCGTTCGCGGTGATGGCGACGGGTTTTGCGATCGCGTATCTCGCCTATATCCGTCATACCGATTGGCCAGCAAAGTTCACCGCGCAGTTTCATGTGCTGTATGATTTCCTGCTCAACAAATGGTATTTCGACGAGCTGTATGACGCGATCTTTGTGAAGCCCGCCTTTGCCATCGGCCGCTTTTTCTGGAAACGCGGCGACGAAGGAACGATCGATCGCTTCGGCCCCAATGGCATGGCGGCGCTGGTCGTCGCGGGAGGGCGCCTCACGCGCCGCCTCCAGTCCGGCTATCTTTACACCTATGCGCTGGTGATGCTGCTTGGCCTCGCCGCCGCCGTAACCTGGGCGATTACACAACGATGAGCGAGCTTGGCTTTCCCATACTCTCTGCCCTGATGGCGGTGCCGATGGCGGGCGCGATCGCCTGCCTCTATGCGGCGGGTGCCTCGAGCGCGCGGATGATCGCGCTGATAGCAACTCTGGTGAACCTCGCGCTCGGCATCGTGCTGTGGCGCGCCTTCGATCAAGGCGCAGGCCATGCGCAGTGGCAGTTTCAGGAGTATGCCCCGATCTTTGGTCGCTTCGCATGGGCGATGGGCATAGACGGCATCGCGCTGACGCTGATCGCGCTCACCGTGTTCCTGATGCCGATCTGCATCCTCGCGAGCTGGGACTCGATCCAGAAGCGCGTCGGCGAATATATGGCGGCGTTCCTGTTCATGGAAACGCTGATGATCGGCGTGTTCGCCGCGCAGGATCTGTTCCTGTTCTACATCTTCTTCGAGGCGGGCCTCATTCCGATGTATCTCATCATCGGCATCTGGGGCGGTGCGAACCGCATTTACGCCAGCTACAAGTTCTTCCTCTACACTCTGCTCGGCTCGGTGCTGATGCTGATCGCGATGCTATGGATGGCGCGCGAGGTGGGGACGACTGACATCCCGACGCTGATGGCTTATAATTTCGATCCGCATGTGCAGAGCTGGCTGTGGCTCGCTTTCTTCGCCAGCTTTGCGGTCAAAATGCCGATGTGGCCGGTGCACACCTGGCTACCGGATGCGCACGTGCAGGCGCCCACGGCTGGCTCGGTCATTCTGGCGGGGGTGCTGCTGAAAATGGGCGGCTATGGCTTCATCCGCTTCTCGCTGCCGATGTTCCCGGAAGCGTCCGCCCAGTTCGCCTGGCTGGTGTTTGGCCTCTCGATGGTCGCGGTGGTCTATACCTCACTCGTCGCGCTGGTGCAGAGCGATATGAAGAAGTTGATCGCCTATAGCTCGGTCGCGCATATGGCGATCGTCACTGTCGGCCTGTTCGCGTTCAACCAGGCGGGGATCGAAGGCGCGATGATGGTGATGCTGGGCCACGGTCTTGTGTCGGGCGCTTTGTTCCTGTGCGTCGGGGTGATCTACGACCGGCTGCACACCCGCGAGATCGACCGTTATGGTGGCTTGTCCATCAATATGCCCAAATATGCGCTGTTGTTCATGTTGTTCACAATGGCGGCGGTGGGCCTGCCTGGCACATCGAACTTCGTCGGCGAGTTTCTGGCTTTGATGGGCGTCTATGAGGCATCGAGCTGGGTGGCGCTGGTCTGCACCACCGGCATTATCCTCGGCGCGGCCTATATGCTCTATCTCTATCGTCGCATCTGCTTTGGCGACCAGAAAAATACCGATGCCGCCGCGATGCCTGACCTCACCGCGCGCGAACTGGTGATGCTGGTGCCGATCGGACTTTCGGTGCTGTGGATGGGTATCTACCCGGAGAGCTTCCTCAGCCCGATGCGCGCCGATGTGCAGGCGCTGGTGGCGCGCGTGGCGCATGCCAAGCCGGAAGGCGACGCGAAACTGACGGCGGGCAAGCCCGCAGCAGCCGTTCATCATGAAACACCTGAACACGCCGGGGAGGCGCACTGATGTTTGATACTCCTTCCCTGCTGATGACCCTGCCCGAGATGGTGCTGGCCGGTACGGGGCTGATCCTGCTGATGATCGCCGCCTATGTGGGGGATGGCAGCGCGCGTCTGCTGGGGTGGCTCAGCGTGGCGGCCCTCGCATTGGCTGGATGGTCACTGTGCCCGGCATGGATGCAGGGTGGCGAGGCATTTGGCGGGCTTTACCGCGCCGACGCGTTCGCCGCCTTCGCGAAAATGCTGATATATGCGGCGGCGGCCGTCTGCATCCTTGTTGCGCCGCGCTTCTTCGAGGCGGGAGCGACCGATGGCGCGCGGGCAATCCGCGCCGAGTATCCGGTGCTGATCCTGTTCTCCTGCGTCGGCATGGGCCTGATGGTTTCGGCCGGAGACATGCTGACCCTCTATGTCGGCCTCGAAATGCAGAGCCTGTCCGCCTATATTCTGGCGAGCTTCATGCGGCAGGACGGGCGCTCCGCCGAGGCGGGTCTCAAATATTTCGTGCTGGGCGCTTTGGCGAGCGGCATCCTGCTCTATGGCGTGTCGTTGCTCTACGGCTTCACCGGATCGACCAGCTATGCCGGTATTTCCGCCGCGCTGGCGGATGGCCTCTCTCAGGGTGAACTGTTCGGGCTGGTATTTGTGCTGACCGGGCTTGCGTTCAAGATCAGCGCCGTGCCGTTTCATATGTGGACGCCCGATGTCTATGAGGGGGCGCCCACACCCGTTACCGCGTTCTTCGCCAGCGCGCCCAAGGTCGCGGCGATAGGCCTTACCGTGCGCGTCGCGATGGAGGCGATGGGCAGCGCGGTGCAGAGCTGGCAGCAGATCGTCATCTTCGTCGCACTGGCGTCTATTCTGTTTGGTGCGGTGGCCGCGATCGGCCAGACGAACATCAAGCGTCTGCTCGCCTACAGCTCGATCAACAACGTCGGCTTCGCACTGATTGGCCTTGCCGCGGGGACGGCGGAAGGCGTTGCGGCGGTAATGAGCTATCTCACTATTTATGTGGTGATGACCATCGGCAGTTTCCTGTGTGTGCTGCAAATGCGGGATCGGGACGGCAGGCCGGTAGAGGACATCGCCAGCCTTGCAGGCCTGTCCCAGAGCCGCAAGGGCTTGGCCGCCGCCATCGCCATTTTCATGTTCAGCCTTGCGGGCATACCGCCGTTGATGGGCTTTTGGGCGAAGTTCCTGGTGTTTGATGCCGCTGTTGCCGCCGGGCTTACCGGGCTGGCGGTATTCGGTATCGCCGCGAGTGTGGTGGGCGCCTTCTATTATCTCAAGATCATCAAGACGATCTATTTCGACGAGCCTGCTGATGGTTATGCGCCCGCCGCCAGTCGTCTGGAAAGCGCGCTGATCGCGCTGACGGCAAGCCTGATCGTGGTCGGTTACTTCTTCAATGCGGCGCTGGACAGTGCGAGCGCCATGGCAGCGGCGGCTTTGCACTGACAGGCACGGCTCCCCTGATCCGGGTCGTTGCGCATACCGGCTCGACCAATGAGGACATGAAGGCGCAGGCGCTCGATGGCGAGAATGAGGGCGTCTGGCTGCGTGCCGAGCGTCAGAGCGCCGGCAAGGGACGGATGGGCCGCGCCTGGCTGGGCGAGGAGGGCAATCTCTACGCTTCCACCCTGGTGCGCCTCTCTCCGGCCGATCCTCCCGCCCCGAGCCTTGCGCTTGTTGTGGCGGTGGCAGTGCATGAGGCGCTGTCGGAGTTCACCGGGGCGGGAGTGCTGATCCTCAAATGGCCGAACGACGTGATGACCTTTGGCAGTGCATCCCATGAAGGACCGGCAAAATTATGCGGTATGCTGCTGGAGCGAGCGGGGGATACGGTCATCATCGGCATAGGCGTCAATATAACGACCGCGCCCGATTTGCCAGACCGGCACACCATCTCCCTACGTGATTTGGGTGCCGCCAGTTGCGATTCGGCGCATGTGCTGGAGCGGATCGCTGAGCGGTGCGCCCACTGGCTCGCCCGCTGGCGCACCTATGGGCTGGAGCCGATTCTGCGCGCATGGCAAGCGCGCGCGCACCCGCCGGGCACGCTGTTGGCAGCGGAACTGCCGGATGGCACGCGCGTTTCGGGCCTCTACGAAGGGCTGGATCAGTCCGGGGCACTCATCCTGCGCTTGGCGGATGGCTCCAGACATGCCATGCATGCGGGCGATGTGTTTTTTGGGTAATTCCTGCTGAACGGAAGAGTAGCAAGTCATGCTTCTGGCGATTGATGCCGGCAATACCAATATCGTGTTTGCTCTGGTCGAAGTGGGGCAAGGGGAAGCTGCGCCCGTGATCCGCACCCGCTGGCGCATCGCCACCGATGCGCGGCGCACGGGGGATGAATATGCCGTCTGGCTGCACCAGTTGCTCACGCTGGAAGGCTATGGCATGGCGGATGTCGATGCGGTTATCATTGCAACGGTGGTGCCGCGCGCGCTGCACAATCTGCGCACACTCGCCAGCAAATATTTCAAGGTTGACCCGCTGGTCGCGGGGGAAACGGGCGCGCAATGGGGCATTACGCTCGATGTGGCGGAGCCGGAGTCGGTTGGCGCGGACAGGGTGATCAACGTCATTGCCGCCCATGCGCGCGAACCGGGCGATCTCATCGTCATCGACTTTGGCACGGCGACGACGTTCGATGTTGTGGACTATACAGGAGCCTATAAGGGCGGGATCATCGCGCCGGGCATCAATCTCTCGCTCGACGCGCTGGTGAGCGCCGCCGCCAAGCTGCCACGCGTCGCGATAGAGGCGCCCGCCACGGATTCCGTTATCGGCCGCACCACCGAGGAGCAGATGCACATTGGCGTGTTCTGGGGTTATGTGGCGATGATGGAGGGGCTGGTGGCGCGTATGAAGGCGCAGATCGGCAGGCCGGTAAAAGTCATCGCAACCGGCGGTCTGGCCGTATTATTCGACCACCATACCGATCTGTTTGACAGGATCGTTTCCGATCTCACCATTGAAGGGCTGGCCATGCTCTATTCAAGGAGCGTAAGCCGCTAATGAAACCCAAAGACGAACTGCTTTTCCTGGCCCTCGGCGGGTCGGGCGAAATCGGCATGAACGCCAACCTTTACGGCTGTCGTGGCAAGTGGATTCTGGTCGATCTCGGCGTCACCTTCGCCGATCCCTTTTATCCGGGCATCGACCTGGTGATGCCAGACCTTTCTTTCATCGAGGAACGACGGGACGACCTGCTCGGCATCGTGCTGACCCACGGGCATGAAGATCATATCGGCGCGCTGCCCTATCTGGCGGCGGACCTTGGCGTGCCACTCTATGCCACGCCCTTCACCGCCGGGCTGATCGCCGGCAAGCTGGACGAGGAAGGCCTGCGCAAGCAGGTTGAGCTGCGCACAGTCCCGCTGGGCGGGTCATTGCAACTGGGCGATTTCGCCATTCGCTATGTGCCGCTGGCGCACAGCATCGCGGAGGGGAACGCGCTACTGATCGATACGCCGTTCGGGCGGATATTTCACACCGGCGACTGGAAACTCGACGACGAGCCGCTGATCGGCAAGCCCGCGAGCGAAGCGCAGTTGCGTGCCATCGGAGACGAGGGCGTGCTGGCGCTGGTATGCGACAGCACCAACGTGTTCAACGTGGAGGCGAGCGGCTCGGAAGGAGGTCTGCTGACCGGCCTGATTGATGCCGTAAAGGATGTGCAGGGGCGCGTGGTCATCACTACGTTCGCCTCCAATGTCGCGCGTCTGAAAACGCTGGGTGATGTGGCGCGCGCTACGGGGCGCCAGCTTTGCCTGGCGGGGCGGTCGCTCGACCGGATCGTCTCGGTCGCGAAGGCAAGCGGGTATCTGCACGATCTGCCGCCGCTGATCGATTGGGATCAGGCGATGGATCTGCCGGGGCGCGAGGTGCTGATTCTCGCCACCGGCGGTCAGGGAGAGGCGCGCGCCGCGCTCGCCCGCATGGCGGAAGGCACCCACCCGATCAAGCTGGGTCGCGGGGACCGCGTTGTTTTTTCATCGAAGCAGATACCTGGCAACGAGATCGCGATCGGGCGGGTGCAAAACGCTTTCGCCGCGCAGGGGGTGGAGATGGTGACGGAACGTCAGGCGCATATCCATGTCTCCGGACATCCCGGCCAGCCGGAGTTGCTGGCGTTCTACGACTGGCTGCGCCCTGAGATATTGCTGCCGGTGCATGGCGAGATACGGCACATGGCGGAGCAGGCGCGGCTCGGCCTTGCGCATGGTGTGCCGCACGCGTTAGTGCAGAAAAACGGCGATCTCGTGCGCCTCGCGCCCGGCAAGGCGGCGGTGATCGGCCAAGAGCATACCGGGCGGCTGGTGCTGGATGGTGATGTCATCCTGCCGGCGGATGGCGGCACGATCAACGAGCGCCGCAAGCTCTCTCTCCATGGCCAGATCAGCGTTGCCGTAGCGCGCAATGGCAGCGGGCGGCTGGTGGGCGATCCGCAATTGCGCTTACAGGGTGTTCCGCTGGAGGAGGACCGCGAGGCCTTTCTGTCCGAAGCGCGCGCAGAAGCCGCCGAGGCCGTGGCCACCGGGGGTGCCAAGGATATCGAAGCCTTGCGTGAACGGGTGCGACTGGCGGTGCGCCGCACAGCGACGCGCTGGACCGGCAAAAAGCCGATCGTCGACGTGCTGATCATCGACATTTAGGCTTTCTCCAGCTACATCGCGCCGATGCGCCTCACCTCAATCATCGCCATCTATTCGCTGTTCTGGGTGATGAGCGCGTTTCTCGTGCTGCCCATCGGCGTTAAAACGCCGCATGAGACAGGCGAAACGCTGGTGCCTGGCCAGGCGGATAGCGCGCCAAGCACCTTTAACCCCAAGCGCATAGCCATGATGGCAACGATCCTGTCCGCGCTGCTGTTCGGCCTTTATTACGCCAATTATGTGTATGGCTGGGTCGGGGTGGAGAGCCTTGATCTCACACGGTGGATGCACCGCTAGTGACCCGAATCTGAAGTCCGCTGCATTATGGAGATAGGGCTGAGCGGACTTCAGATTCAACAGGGTCACTAGCAACTATTTGATTCTAGTGCGGTTTATGGATTTGAAATTCGCTCCGAGTTATGAGGTTGAATGAGGCGAATTTCAAATCCACCACACTAGAGCGTTTTCACCATGAACGAAAACGCTCTTGTTTCCGGTTGCCCCATTTTCCGAGCCGATCACTGTCTCCGGTCATCTTGAAAATACTCCAGGGTGCGATGCGAAAAAGTGAGAACTCGCTTTGCCCGATAGATCACACGATATCAAAGATTTTTAGAGCCGGTGTGATTTAACCAAATCTCATCACGCTCTAAACCGGAGGTCGGAAGATCAGGCTCTCTCTCCAGCGCTCAGTCCTTGAGCCGGTCTATCCCCTGCGCCAGCGCGACATAGAGCTTGCCGATGTCCGAAGATATCAGCGTCACCGCGATGGAGGCGCCATTCTGGGTTGCCAATATGGCGCGCAGCATCGCTTCGAAATCATGGATATAGCGGTTGACGCCATCCTCAAACGCGGCGTCGCGTTGGTACAGGCCAAGGATCGCCTGTGCTTCCGTCCCGTCGATCAGGCGCACGGCGCGGCGGGAGAATACTCCCCGGTCGCCTTTGAGATAAGCGGCCCACAGTGTGTCGCTGACCTCGCCTGAGAGGATTTTCGTGACATCTATGGCGATGCTGTTGAGGGACTCGATCAGGTTTGCGGAGCGCCGCGAAAAATTATCCTGCTCACGCGTTTGCGCAATGTTTTCGGCCTCGGCGATGCGCTGTTCGATTGCGGCGGTGGTGTCCGCAATGGTGATGAGCTGACGCATCAGCCGGTCCGACGCCGCATGAGCGGCCTGCACCGCGCGGTCCGCAATGGAGCTGACCTCCTCTATGCGCGCACGGAACGTTTCATTGAGGCGCTCGGCCAGGGCCTGTTCGCTGGCATCTCCCAACTGACTGCTGGCTTCGGCTACCGCATTAAACAGCGCCTGCTTCGCCATTTCACCGGCCTGCTCCGCTGTTTCCCTGATCCGCAGCAAAGTAGCGACCATCTGCGGCCCGGCGCTGTCAGATAGGCGGCGGGCGCCGCTGTCCGCCGACTCGATCGCGAGGTTGAGTGCATCGACCTGTTCGCGGCAGCCGGCAAGAGTGTTTTCGCCGCTGTGCAGCAGATCACGCAGCTTGCGCTGTTGCCCGCTGAGCAGCTCTTCCGATTCGCGCGCATGACCGAGCACGGATGCGGACATATGCTCCAGTTGCTCGATTTCGGGCAGAATGACGCCAAGCAACCGCTGGCTGGTATCGATTTTGTCGTTGAGGCGGGCGAGTGCGGCAGGGTGGCTCTCGTCCAGTTCGCGCATACTGGAATCGAGCGCGACCAATAACCCTTCCGTGCGGGCGATCATGCCCTCAGCGGCCTTGTTGCCGGAGAGTAGCGCTGCGTCGAGGTGACGGGTGCGTTCGACCAGACCCTCCATCGCCGTAGCGACATGTTCGGAACTGGTGGCACCGACGGACTGGAGCTGCGCGAATTCATCGCTCAACGTCTCGATCCTGAGCGACATGGTGCGCGCAATATCCGAGATGGACTCAGCGCGCTCGTGCACCATTTCGTCCAGTTCGCGCAGGCGCGTCTCGATAAGCGCGATGCTCTCGCCATAGGCCAGCACTGCCTGACCGCCGATAGCACCCAACGAGGATCGCGACTGCTCGACCAGCATGTTGAGTTCGGTCGAGCGCAGATCGAGGGCCATGCCTGCTTCGTCGATAGCCTTGCGCGCCACCTCGATGGCAGCGTCGATGCGGTTGGCGCTGATATCAGCCATGCCGGTCACTTCTTCCGAGGCGGAGCGGGTCGCGTCCTGGATGCGCATCAACTGTGCGGTCAGGCTCTGGGTCGTTGTCGTGGTGCGGGTGCGCGCTTCGTCGAGCAGGCGCGCGAGCGAATCCAGCCGAGCCTCAAGCTTGTCCACCTTGTCTACCAGTGTTTCGCTGCCCAGCACCAGCGCGTCGGTAACGCGGGTGGTGCGTGCTTCCACATCGGGCATCGCCTCGATCAGGTGGCTGAACTGGGTGGCGAGGCTCAGGCCTGCGCGCTCGATCAGTTCCGCCTGCTGTGCTGAAGTGCTGGCATGCTGGGTCAGCGTCTTGGCGGCGGCCTCCAGGTTAAGGCTGGCCGCGCCGCCATAATCTTCCAGAAGGCCCGCCTGATCGTGCATCGATTGGCGCGCGGTGTCGAGCTGCTGGTTGACGATGGCAAGCCGCATATCCAGCGCATCCGCCTCCTTGCGCAACTGGGCGGTGATGCGGGCGAAACGGTCCGCCTCGCCCATGCTACTGCGCGCGAGGATGAGATAGAGAATGCCGATCAGGATCAGCGGTGCCGCCATACTGGCGGCGGCGAGAGGGATTTGCTCTGGTGCGGGCAGACGGAAACCGCGCTGCACCAGCAGATAGGCGGAAAACCCGAACCAGCCGACTGCCGCGGCGATGAGGGCGAACCGGCCTGCCATCACCCAAGCTGAAGAGCGTAGTCCATAGCCCTCGTCGATCATCAGGCTTTCGCTATCGCCACTGTGTGGATCGCCATTGGCGTCGAGCAAGGCAAACGCGCTGCCCTCCCGGTCCATATCTTCGCCGAACTGTTCTTCGCGCCTCAGGCCCACGTCTGCTTTCCCCGTTGGTGCCGCGGACTGTAGCAGCTTTTTTCGATCAGCAAACGCCTATTTGCAACCGCTTGTTAACCGCGCTGGGATAGGATGGCGCAATGGCGTTTGAAGGCGGAAATCTCAATCTGGCTCTGGCAGCGGCGGTGGGCGATGACGCCAGCCTGGTCCGCGACCTGCGCCGTGCTTTCCTCGAAAGTGCCGATCGGCAGGTGGATCTGCTGTTCCGCGCGAATGACGAATCCGCGTGGCACCTCGCGCTATGGCGCCTCAAAGGGTTGTGCGGCAGCTTCGGCGTGGTGCACATGATCGTGTTGGTCGAAGAGGCCCAGGGCTGCGCGCCGGGAGACAGCAAGATGCTGCGCCGCATTCGCTCCGCGCTCGATCTGCTTTCGGCGGACTAACCTCCTGCTCTGCGCGGGTCTTGTAGGATCTGGCCTTGCATATCGCGCGTCATGTTGCAAAGACTGCGGCTCACGACACAATGATCGGGTTCCGCCGTGCCTCTGTCTCTCGCCGCGATACTGTCCGCCACGGCGCACTCCGCCGACAGGCCCGGTGTGCCGCGCGCGCAAATCGTGTTCGCCGCGCAGACGCTGATCGAATATCAGGCGCGGCAGGCGGTGCAGGCCGGAGCGCGGCAGATTTTCATCATGGTCGAGGCGGTCACGCCATTCCTCTCGCGCACGGTGGACCGGTTCGCCGAGGAAGGGGTGCGGGTGCACCTCATCCGCGACATGGCGAGCCTCATGCGCCAATTGCCGCGCGAGGGCGACGTGCTGCTGTTTGCCGATGGTGCGGTGATCGACCCCAAATATGTGGCGGAGATGGGCCGGGCGGAAGGCAACGCCCTGCTAGTCGCGGCCGATGACGCCACGACTTCGCATCTGGAGCGGGTAGACGCGGCGCATCGCTGGGCAGGGCTGGCGCGGGTTTCTGCGCACACCCTGTTCAATACGCTCGACCTCATCGGGGACTGGGATGTCGTGCTCACCCTGATGCGCGCGGTTGTGCAGAACGCGCCCAGCCGGATCGTGATTGCGCCCGCCGATTTGGCGGAGGGGCGGGTGGCTCTGATCGACCGGCAGGACGTTGCGGACCTGCTCGGCAAGTCGCTTGTCGCGATGCCCGCGCGCGGCAGCGCTGGCGCGGAGCGGGTGGTGCTGCAATGGCTTGCGCACAGCATGGCGACGCGGCTGCTGCGCATGCAGATTTCCGCCACGCATATCGCTTTGGGTGCCATTGCCGTGGCGGTGCTGGGGCTGGTATGCGTGACAGCGGGCTGGACGATCCCCGCGCTGTTGCTGCTGTTCGTGGCCCTGGGGGTCGATATGGTGTCGCGCCAACTCGGGGCGGTGGGGCAGTGGGATGCGCTCGGCAACCCGATGGCGCTGGCGGTGGCGCTGGTGGTTTCGCTGGGCATAGTTGGCCTGGGCGCGCAGCATGAAGCGTGGTCGAACGGCCTGCATCTGGGCATCATCACGCTGGCCACCGCCTACCTCGCCGGGGTAAGGCGCTTATCCCGGTTACCGATGTGGGCATGGATGACGCCCGGCTCGGCGGTGCTGATTTTGATGATGGGGGCGATGGGCGGCCAGTTTGGCGCGGCGCTGGGTCTGGCGGCGCTGCTCGGGATGCTGTCGCTGGTCGCTATGCTGCTGCTGGATGACGGGGTGCGTGGCTGAGTCCCTTTTCGCATAGGGTTTAGGCTATATTTACTGCGCCCGGTTACAATCTTCCCCATGAACGCGCCGCAGCCCGAGACAGGCAGGGCCATGCACGACTGGCTGAGCGTCTTGCCGTCCGATCATCCGGGCGGCGAGGGCGATGCCATGCGCCATGCGATCTTGCTGCACCGCTGCTTTGACGGGTCGGAAATGCGGTGGAGTGATGCGCTGGTGGCGCGCACGAGACGGCATGTCGGCGGATGTCTTACCGCCGTGGAAATGACGCTAAGGCTGGATCTCGCCTCCGCTGGCAGCCTGCACCTGAACGATCTGCCCGATGCGCTCTGCTGGGCAAGGGTGCGCCATGATCCTGCGTTGCTCGGCGCGTCGCTGCTTGCGCATATGCGCGACCGCGCGGCGCTGGGGCTGATGGGACAGGATCATGCCTTTGCGGATGCGTTGGAGGAATCCGCCCCGCATTTGGGCGCCAGCACGCAGGAAGCTCTCGTTGCGCTTGCTCTTGCGCAGGCGGGCTGGGCCGACGCCGGGCCTGACGAGACGCTGCTACGAGCGGATATGCCCGCCGAGGCCATGCCCGAACTGGTGTGGACCGCAGGCGCGATCATCGCCGATGCGCTGCTCTCCGCAGGCCAGCCACCCGCCGATCTGGGGCTGATCGACCGGGCGTGCTCCAGCTTGCTGGCGCGGCATGACGAACATCATATGCCCTTCGCGCAGGCCGCGCTGCTGGCGCATCGCCTGCGCGCCCAGGCAATCGACGACGCACAGCTTCTCGCTCTTGCCCGCCGGCGTCATGTCCTTGCGCTGCTGGGCATTGCCGCAGACCGGCTCGGGCTTGAGCTGCCTTGCCTGGTTCGCCATATGGTCGAGGGAACGGAGCAAACGCTGTTCACCCTGTGCCGCGCCGCCCAATTCCCGCGTGAGGTTGCGGTTCGCCTCGTGCTAGGGCGCAGGTGCGTGGCGCGAGGAGTGGATGATTCGGTGCTGGTCGACTATGCCGATGACTATGAAATGATGACTCTCGCCGAAGCGCGCGATGCGCTCACGCTGCTCGGCCTTTCCGCACCGTTGCGGATCAGGCTGGCGCATGTGCGCGCGCGGACGCATCATGGACTCTGACAGCCAGCACAACGGAACCGCGATGCTGCGGCTCGATGGGGCAGACTGCATCCGCAGCGCCGATGACGCGATCGTGCGTCTGCAAATTGCCGCGGGCGGCACGGCGGACGGGCGCATTGCCATACCCCAGATCGCTGCGGTGGCCCGGCTGGCGCGGCGGCTCAACATCCTCATTTCGCGCCCGTTGCTGATCGGGGGTGAAAGGCAGGATATTCGCCTGTGGGTCCGGGCGAAGCCGGCCGGGGACGGTGTGGAGTTGCGCTTCTCCGAATGGCAGGAAACACCGCATATCCACGACGCGGACAGCCCGGCGCAGCGCGCGGCGGAGATTGCGCTGGCGCCCGACGGGGCAGAGTGGCGCACAGACGCGCGGATGCGCTTCATCCAGCGCGGTGCGGAGCTGGATTTCGCGGAGAGCGGAGACGAGTTTTTAGCCATCTTCAAGGAGAGCGAAGCGGGCCAGCAGCCGATCGCGGCGGCGATTGCGGCGCATCGGCCTTTTTTCGCGCAGGAGGCACGTGGCGGACCGGCGCAGCGCTTGGTGCAGCTTTCCGGTCATCCCCTGTTCGATGTGGATGGTTCGTTTCTGGGCTATCGTGGCAAGGTGAGCTGTGTGGCCGATCACTCCGGCTCCGTGTCGCACAGCTCTCCTTCAACCCCCACGCCGGTGGCGGATCCGATGCTGCCCGATTTCGGCAAGCGGCTGGATCTGGCGTTGCGCCAGCCGCTCACCCGGATCATCGCCAATGCGGAAACGATCAAGGGGCGTGTTGAAGGGCCGATTCGCGGCGATTATGCCGCATACGCCGCCGATATAGCCGACGCCGGCCGGCATCTTATGGAGCTGGTCGATGATCTGGCGGATTTGCAGGCGATCGACCGGCCCAATTTCACCGTGGCCCAGGAGGCGATTGACCTGGCGGATATCGCCCGCCGCGCTGCGGGGCTGCTTGGCGTCAAGGCGGCGGACCGGAAGCTGCGGATCGAGGCGCCCAAGGGGGATGAAACCGCGCCCGCACTGGGTGAATTTCGCCGCGCCCTCCAGATCGCGGTCAATTTGCTTGGCAATGCGGTGCGCTATTCGCCCGAAAACTCGACGATCTGGCTGCGCGCCGAAACCGAGGATGGCACGGCGCGGCTGGTGGTGGCGGATCAGGGGCGCGGCATCGCGGTTGAAGATCAGCAGCGCGTATTCGAAAAGTTCGAGCGGCTCGGGCGAGAGGATACGACGGGCACCGGCCTCGGCCTCTATATTTCCCGCCGCCTCGCCCGCGCGATGAGCGGAGACATCGGTATAGACAGCGCACCGGGCCAGGGCGCGCGCTTTACCCTGACCCTGCCCGCAGGCTGAACCCCGCGTAAAGGCCGGTCATAACAAAAAAGGCCGATCCTGTGGGGACCGGCCTTCTTGCAATGCAGCTTTATGGGCGGATCAGAGAGCCTGAAGGCTCACTGCTGCCTGCTTGCCGCGCTTGTCCAGCGCCAGCTCGTAGGAGACGCGCTGGTCCGTGTTAAGGGTGCGCAGTCCAGCCTGTTCAACGGCGGTGATATGGACGAATGCGTCGTTGCCGCCGTCCTCCGGCGCAATGAAGCCATAGCCCTTGTCCGCGTTGAAAAATTTAACTTTGCCGATAGGCATGGGAAGTTCCTTCGATAGTCTGCCGGTCCTCGCGGGCACGGCAGTGTTGGGTCGGACGAAAATCTGACAGGCTCCCCCTCCGACCCGGCAGGGGTGCCTGAAACTGAATGTCAGCGGGGACGGATGCCCGCCGCCCGTGCGTGATATTGCCCGGAGCGTATAACTGTGCCCTTGATGATCTTGTCCTTCATCTTGAGCCGGACCATGTCTGCGCCGACCATGTTGAGAAGCACCACGCGGCAGCCACCCTCAGGCAGCGCCTCCAGCGTGGAAATGCCGACATTATGACGCACGCACAGCGCCTGCACCGTTTCCGGGGTGGTAGAAAGGTTGATCGCGCGGCTCATGCCCGTGCGGCCAGATGCGCGCAGAAAAGGCGGCAGGGGTCTGGAAAACCGGTCATCATTCGCTCCTCGTGGGCAAGCGGGAGCGCGTTAAGTCTCTCGGTCACGGCGAACGCTTGCGGACAGGTTTCGCCAGATTGCGGGTCCATAACAGAAAATGCATGGCTTGTCGCGCGGTTTATCGCGCAGAAGCGACGAGGCGCACCAACGGCCGATCCTGGCGAGGACCGGCCGTTGGTAATGCGGGTTAGGGCGCGTGTGCGCTCAGGCGACCCTAGCGTTTGTCGACCGGTACATAGTCCCGCTGCGTCGGGCCGGTATAGAGCTGACGCGGGCGGCCGATCTTCTGCGCGGGATCGGAGATCATCTCGTTCCATTGCGCCACCCAGCCCACGGTGCGGGCGAGCGCGAACAGCACGGTGAACATCTCGGTCGGGAAGCCGATCGCGGAGAGAATCACGCCCGAATAGAAGTCAACATTCGGATAGAGCTTCTTGTCTATGAAATAGGGGTCGTGCAGCGCGATCTGCTCCAGCTCTTTCGCCACATCGAAGATCGGATCGCTGACGCCCAGCTTTTCCAGCACATCCTTCGCCGTTTTCTGCATCACCTTGGCGCGTGGGTCATAGTTTTTATAAACCCGGTGGCCGAAGCCCATCAGGCGGAACGGATCATCCTTGTTCTTCGCGCGGGCGATATATTCGGGGATCTTGTCGACTGTGCCGATCTCGCGCAGCATGTTCAATGCCGCCTCGTTCGCGCCGCCATGCGCCGGACCCCACAGGCAGGCGATGCCCGCCGCGATGCAGGCGAACGGATTTGCGCCCGACGAACCGGCGAGGCGCACGGTCGAGGTGGATGCATTCTGCTCGTGGTCGGCATGGAGGATGAAGATCTTATCCATCGCGTCCTCGATCACCGGATCGACGACATATTCCTCGGCAGGAACCGAGAAGGTCATGCGCAGGAAATTGCCGGTGTAGGAGAGGTCGTTGCGCGGATAGACGAACGGCTGCCCGCTCGAATATTTGTAAGCCATCGCCGCCAGCGTCGGCATCTTGGCGATCAGGCGATGGCTGGCAATGCGCCGCTGCATCGGATCGTTGATGTCGGTCGAGTCGTGATAGAAGGCCGACAGCGCGCCGACCACGCCGCACATGATCGCCATAGGGTGCGCATCGCGCCGGAAGCCCCGATAGAAGGTGCTCAGTTGCTCGTGCACCATGGTGTGGCGGGTGATGGTGGTCTTGAATGTTTCGAGCGTCGTCTTGTCCGGCAGTTCGCCGTTCAGCAGCAGATAGGCTACTTCCATGAAGCTCGACTGCTCGGCAAGCTGGTCGATCGGGTAGCCGCGATGCAGCAAAATGCCCTCGTCGCCGTCGATATAGGTGAGGCCGGAGTCGCAGCTCGCGGTGGAGGTGAAGCCGGGGTCATAGGTGAACATGCCGGTGTCGGCATATAGCTTGCGAATGTCGATGACCTGCGGGCCGACGGTGCCATCAATCACGCTATAGTCATGCGCGCCGCCGCCCACTTCGATTTTTGCCGAATTGCCCGCCATATCTTAACTCCCTGTTTTAGCCATTGACGCCCAATCCCGCGGCGTCTTTCAGTCTTGATAGCGTCTCTTCCTTGCCAAGCAGGAAAAGGACATCGAAAATTCCCGGTGACGTGGTGCGCCCGGTGAGCGCGGCGCGCAGGGGCTGCGCCACTTTGCCCAGGCCAATTCCCGCCGTCTCGGCAACTTCGCGTATACGCTCCTCAATGGAGGAAACGGTCCATTCGTCAAGCATTTCCAGCGCGCGGGCGCAGGTAATGACGAGGTCTGTGCCCGCATTATCGAGCAGCGCCATCGCCTTGTCATCCGGCACCAGCGGGCGCTGGGCAAACAGGAACAGCGCGCCATCCGCGATTTCATGCAGCGTCTTGGCGCGCGGCTTCAGGCCCGCCATCGCCTGCGTCAGCAAGCCTGTGTCAGTATCGCCTAGCGCGCGGCCGATCAGCTCCGCGATGCGCGGGCTGACCAGAGCGGCGAGACGGGCGTCGTCTGCCTCGCGGATATAATGGGCGTTGAGGTTCTCGAGCTTCTTGAGGTCGAAGCGCGAGGGCGAGCGACCCACGCCCGACAGATCGAACAGCTCGATCGCGCGGTCACGGCTGATGATTTCCTCGTCGCCATGGCCCCAGCCAAGGCGCAGAAGATAATTGCACACCGCTTCGGGCAGCATGCCCAGCTCGTCGCGATAGGCATCCACCCCCATCGCGCCGTGGCGCTTCGAGAGCTTTGCGCCATCCGCGCCATGGATCAGCGGGATATGGGCGTAAACCGGCTCTGGCCAGCCCATCGCCTTGATGATGCCGAGCTGGCGAAAGGCATTGTTGAGATGGTCGTCGCCGCGGATTACATGGGTGACGCCCATGTCCTGATCATCGACCACCACCGCGAGCATATAGGTCGGTGTGCCATCCGAACGCAGCAGGATCATGTCATCCAGTTCGGCATTGCGCACGGTGACGCGGCCCTGCACCGCATCTTCGATCATGGCTTCGCCTTCGCGCGGCGCCTTCAGACGGATGACGAACGGTTTGTCGCCCCCCTCGGCGGGGTCACGATCGCGCCAGCGCCCGTCATAGCGCATCGGCTGCTTGGTCGCGCGCTGCGCCTCACGCAGTTCGGCCAGTTCTTCCTGCGTGGCGAAGCATTTATAGGCGTGGCCTGCATCTAGGAGCTGGTGCGCTACCTCGGCGTGGCGAGCAGCGCACGAAACCTGATGGACCGGCGGTGCATCGCTGGAGAGGCCGAGCCAGTCAAGGCCATCGAGAATGGCATCAATCGCGGCATCGGTGGAGCGGGCGCGGTCCGTATCCTCGATCCGCAGCAGATAGGTGCCGCCGTGATGTCGGGCAAACAGCCAGTTGAACAGGGCGGTGCGCGCACCACCGATATGGAGATATCCGGTTGGCGAGGGCGCAAACCGCGTAACGACAGGCTTTTTTTCCCCGGTTGCGTTCACTCAGCTTTTCTCCGACAATCCTTGTTCCGGTTGAGCGGCAGCGCGACCTACCACGGATTCTGGCGCCCCTAGCATGGCTTCGACCTTACTACAAACTGATGTTGCACTGCACCGTATTTTAACGGGCGGCAGGATTGCGCATAAGCTGGAGGCCTGGGCCGAAGCCGAGCGCGAGCGTATCGGCTTGTGGCTGCCGGTGATGCTGGGCATCGGGATCATCGCCTGGTTCCTGTTGCCCACGCCAAACGGGTGGCTGGGGTGGATCATCCTGTGGTGCGTTGTCGCGCTGGCGGGGCAGGGGATGAGGGCGGGCACGCGGCTGAGGACGATAGTGGTGGGCGCGGGCTTGCTGATGGCGTTGGGCTGTGCGCTGGTCTGGGCCAAGGCGCTACTTGTGGGGCAGCCACCGTTGCAGCGCCCTGTTCATGCTGCCTTCGTTGCGCGGGTGATTGCGGTAGAGCCGCAGCCGGCGCTGGGGCGCACCCGCCTGCTGCTCGCCCCGCAAGAAGCCGCCGCGCTTGGCCTGCCTGCCAGGGTGCGCCTCAATGTTGCGGAGGCCGACATGCCGCCACGGACCGTTTTGGGTGCAGGGGCGCTTGTTTCCACGCGTGCGCGCCTGATGCCGCCCGCGCCGCCGGCAGTGCCGGGTGCCTATAATTTTGCGATGCAGGCCTATTTCTCAGGCATTGGCGCGACCGGCCGTGCCCTGCCGCCCCTGCGTGTCGTGTCGCCTGCCGTGCCTGGCGGCATTGCAGAACAGCGCGCGGATCTGTCCCGCCATATCAACGCTCGCCTGCCGGATGGCGAAGGCGGCATCGCCGCGGCGCTCGCCACCGGGGATCGCGGCGGTATCAGCGTGGCGGATGAGGACGCGATGCGGCGCAGCGGCCTTGCCCATCTGCTCTCGATCAGCGGGCTGCATGTTTCCGCGCTGATCGCGGGAGTGATCCTCATCGTCTATCGGCTGCTGGCGCTCAGCACAGTGCTGGCGCTGCGCTGGCCATTGCTGCTGATCGCGGGGGGCGCGGGGGCGACATCGGGCATCGCCTATACGGTATTTACCGGCGCGCAAGTGCCTACGGTGCGCTCGTGCATTGCGGCACTGCTGGTGCTTGCCGGGCTGGCGATGGGGCGGGAGGCGATCAGCCTGCGCCTGATTGCCGTGGGTGGTTTTGCGGTGCTGCTTTTCTGGCCCGAATCGCTGATGGGGCCGAGCTTTCAGATGAGCTTTGCGGCGGTGACGGTGATCGTCGCGCTGGCGGAGTCGCGCTGGTATCGCGCAGCCTTTCAGACGCGTGACGAGGGGTGGATGGCCCGCCTCGCGCGGCATCTGGGTGCCATCTTCGTCACCGGCCTGGCGGTGGAGGGCGCGTTGATTCCGATCGCACTGGCCCATTTTCATCAGGCAGGGGCGCTGGGCGCCTTCGCCAACCTGCTCGCCATTCCGCTCACTACGTTCGTCATCATGCCAGCGGAGGCGGGCGCGCTGGCGTTCGATCTTGTGGGACTGGGCACGCCCTTCTGGTGGGTAGCAGGCAAGGCGCTCGGGCTTTTGCTGGCAGTGGCGCATGGGGTAGCGCGTTCTCCCGCCGCGCTATGGGCCTTGCCTTATGCAGGCTCACTGCCATTCGGTTTGATGATGGCGGGCGGCCTGTGGTTCCTCTTCTGGCGCACAGCGGGCAGGCTGGCGGGGCTGGCGCCGCTGGCGGTAGGCGCCGCTATGATGATGCACGCCCCTGTGCCTGATCTGTTGGTCACAGGCGATGGGCGGCACATGATGGTGCGGCAGGCGGATGGATCGCTGAGCCTGTTGCGCGGGCGAGCGGGCGACTATGTGCGCGATACGCTGGCGCAATCGGCTGGCGAGGGTGATATGCGGCCCGGCGGCGGCATGGACGCGCCGATATTTCCGGCGCTGGCTGATGCGCGCAACGCCCGGTGCAGCCGCGATATCTGCACGGTGCTGATGCGCGGGGATGAGCGGGACTGGCTGGTTGTCGCCACGCTGAGCAATGTGCGAGTTCCCTGGCGCGCGCTGACCGAGCTATGCGCACGGGCGGATATTGTGGTGAGCGAGCGGCGCTTGCCCACCGCGTGCATCCCGCGATGGCTCAAGCTCGATCGCCCCCGTTTGCGGGAAAGCGGCGGGGTAGCCGTTTATCTGGAGGGCGGACGATGGGAAAGCGTGTTTACCCCAGGCGATCGTCACCCTTGGGTGCCCGCCTCCTTTGCACCCTACGCGGCCGCGGCGGCCCGCACTATTACGCCGGGGGGGGCGCAAGGCTCTCCCTAGAATCTGATGAGATTTGGTTAAATCACATCAGGCTCCATAAATCTTTGGTATCGTGCGACCTATCGCGAAAAACCGGTGGCCATTTTTTGCATCGCACTCCAGCTTCCGCGCGTTTTCGTCCACATGGGCAATGGTTGCGGGATTGGAAGGCGAGATGCCTGAGTAGTTCAAGCGGATTGCGCCCCCGACTCCGCCAGAATACTGACGGTATCGGGGGTGCCGGTCATTCGAAATATCTGACGAGAGTGGCTTAATCCACACCACTACCATTATAGGATGGAATATTGATCACCAATTGATGAAGCTCCGGGTCCTGTTCAAAGCGTGAGCGATGAATTTCCCTGATTTTTGCAGCTATATCCATATCTTCATCGTCTGTCAGGTCCATCGAGATCATTTTTTCCACAAGTGGTAAGTTGTCATCGACAACGCGATGGATAGGATGCAACATATATTCTTTGTAGCCATCAATATCTTTTACCGCGAACATGGCGCCATAATCAAAATCTTCCCCAATATCCCGGCCGACACAGTAAAACTGGATAGCGTCAATCTCTTTTCCCATTTTATGCAACTGCTGGAGAGCAGGGGCAATCTGCTCAGGGGTAACACCGACTTTCAGCGCAAATCGAATAGAATGATAGATCATCAGTGAACTCCCAAAAACATTTCAAATCAGGCACGTTATCAAATTGCTCAGTGAGTTCTATTATGGAAGCAGGAACGCATCTAACGCTTTGTTCCTATCAGCATAATCTCGAACTGAGATAAGATGATCTTGCAGAATGCTTGATCGATACTTGGGTAGAGTCACGGATAAATGGCGGAGGTTACGCCGTCCAGCGAGCAATGCACGAGTAAACAGCGCGAGTGGCAATCAGGCATAATGGGTCTGACTGCGGGTGAACCTGACCGTGGACAGGTGCCTAAGGGACGCTATACGCGAACATTTTCGTGGATGCGGATTGGCCCAAACTGCGCCGTGATCGACCTTCGCAGCCACTGAGGCCAGGTCTTTATCGGGCTAAGGTGCCTGCGCGCCTATAGCGGACAATGATGGCATGGGCCGCCTTCCTGACAGAGTATCGGCCGGAAGTGGAGAGAATAGGCGGTTTCGCTTACCCTCCGAGGAAGGCGCGCCCGCCAACACCCCTGCGCAATGTTCCCGGCAGACAGGTGCTATGCGCCCAAAGTTATGACACGATATGATGCTTCGTCAGCGAGCGGCCCTCCCAGCCAAGCCTGCTCGTAATACGCCAACAATCCTCGTTATGCTTGCCCAACTCCCGTTCGTATCATGCGCGCAATGCTGCATCATAACACGCAGAGAAACCGATCGGATCAAGGCTAGTTATACCGGCGTAACAGTCCCGCGAGCTTGCCCTGGATACACACCTGATGCGGGTCATAGATCTGCGGCTCATAGGCGGCATTGGCGGGATCAAGCCGCACGCGCGCGCCTTCGCGCCGAAAATATTTCAGCGTCGCTTCCTCATCGTTGACCAGCGCAACGACGATCTGTCCCTCACGCGCCACCTGCGTGCGCTGAATGAGGGCATAGTCGCCATCCAGTATCCCCGCCTCGATCATCGAGTCGCCCGAAACCTCCAGCGCATAATGCTCGCCCGAGCCGAGCAGTGCGGCGGGCACCGGCAGCATGCGGTCACTCTCCATCGCCTCGATCGGCACACCGGCGGCAATGCGGCCATGCAGCGGAATTTCGATCACATCATTGGCGGCAATCGGAGTTGGGCGTGGGGCTACAGCAGGCGTGGTTGCCACAGCCGACACCAGCTTGGGCACGTCCTTCACCGCGCCCTCGGGCATTTTCAGCACCTCTAGCGCGCGGGCGCGGTTGGGCAGGCGGCGGATGAAGCCGCGCTCCTCTAATGCACTAATGAGCCGGTGAATGCCGGACTTGGATTTGAGGTCCAGCGCGTCTTTCATCTCGTCAAACGACGGGGAAACGCCACCTTCCTCAAGCCTGCGTTGGATAAAGACCAGCAGTTCCTGTTGCTTCGCCGTCAGCATATCTGCGCCTCGTAATAGAACGAACGAGGAACGTATAAGAACCAATCAGGAACATGTCAAGTCCGCACTGGCCAGGCTAGAGCGCGCTGCACATTATCTGAATCAGGCAGCGCGCTCTATGCTTTTGTGGTCGCATCGTTTTTTGCCAAAAACCGGTCCCCATTTTTTGGCACGATGCTCTATAACGGAAGTATTTCTACTTGCTCACCGACATCTGCCGCCGGGCTGGCTGCTGCGCGCCGGATCAGGCAATTGGATTGCGCAAGGGCAAGGGTTGCGGCGCTGTCCTGCGCGGATAGCGGCCGCGCCACCCCGTCTGCCCACAGGCCACGCACATAATCGTCCCGCCCGCCTACCGCCGGCATTGGCGCGCCCAGCCTTGCCAGCACCGTTGCGGGCAGGGGATTGGGGCAGCCGGTCATAGACCGCACGAGCGGCAGCAGAAACAGGGTTGCGGTTACATAGGCGGAAACAGGATTGCCGGGCAGGCCGAGGAACACCGCGCCGCCCATCCTGCCGCAGATCAGCGGCTTTCCGGGGCGCATCCCGATCTTCCAGAAGTCGATGGCCCCGCCCGCACCCTCCAGCGCGGGCCGGACGAGATCATGATCCCCCACAGAAGCGCCGCCGGTGGTGACGACGATGTCATGGCTCCGCACCGATTGAAGGGCATCCGTCAGCGCGCCCAGTTCATCGGTGATGATGCCAAGATCATCGACACTGCACGGAAGCGCCGCCAGCATCGCGGCGAGCATCGCGCCGTTGGAGGCAGGGATCTGGTCCAGCCCGGCGGGTGCGCCGGGCGGCACCAGTTCCGAGCCAGTGGAAAGAAGCGCAATGCGCGGCAAGCGGGGCAGCGAGAGCGTGCCCCAGCCAGCCAGCGTCGCCAGCGCGATATGGCGGGGCGTGAGGCATGCGCCCGAGGGGATCAGACACTGGCCCTGCCTGAAATCCGACCCCGCGGCACGCACATGGCGGCGTCGCTCACCCGGCCCATCGCCGGTGAGGATCAGGCGGTCCCCCTCGCGCGTCACATCTTCCTGCATGACGACCGTATCGGCTCCCTCCGGCATCACCGCGCCGGTATAGATGCGCACCGCCTCGCCTTGCCGCAGGGTGCCGGCAAAGGCCGCGCCCGCCGCGCTTTCGCCGATGATCGCCCATGGGCCGGGGATGTCGGCAAAGCGGATTGCATAGCCATCCATCGCCGAGAGATCGCAGGCAGGCTGGGTGCGGAGCGCGCCTATGTCCTCTATGGCCCAGCGGCCCATGGCCTGCGCAAGCGGCACAGCTTCGGCCGGGAGGGGCGGCGCCATGGCGAGCAGACGGGCCTGCGCCTCCGCTACCGGGAGCAAGCTCATGGTTGTGCCGCCCGCCAGTCGCCGGATTTGCCGCCGGTCTTTTCAACGAGAGCAACGGGGCCTATTATCATGCCTTTATCAATCGCCTTTGCCATATCATATACGGTAAGTAGCGCGATCGATACGGCGGTGAGCGCTTCCATCTCCACCCCGGTCTGGCCGGTGGTGCTCACGGTCGCGGTGGCGGTAACGCCGCTCTCGTCTGCCGCAAGGTCCAGCGCGACCTTGGCTAACATCAGCGGGTGGCAGAGCGGGATCAGCTCGGCGGTTTTCTTCGCCGCCATGATCCCCGCGACCCGCGCGACCGCCAGCACATCGCCCTTCTTCGCGCTGCCTTCCATAATCGCGCGCGCAGCCTCGGCGCTCATGGTGATGCGCCCGCGCGCCACCGCCTGCCGCGTCGTTTCGGCCTTGGCGGACACATCGACCATATGCGCCGCGCCCGCCTCGTCCACATGAGTGAGGCGCTCGTTGGCCATCAGGCCACGCCTGTCAGCAGCGTGCGCGTCGCGGCCTCGACATCCGCCTGCCGCATCAGCGCCTCGCCGACAAGGAAGCAGCGCACATTATGGTCCGCCATCATCAGCAGATCATCATGCGCGCCAAGCCCGCTTTCCGCCACGAAGGTGCAGCCCTCAGGCGCATGGGCAATCAGCTCGTAGGTGCGGGCGAAATCGACCGTGAAATCGCGCAAATCGCGGTTGTTGACGCCAATCAGGCGGGAGCGGAGGCGCGCCGCGCGCTCCATTTCTTCGCGGTCGTGCACTTCGATCAGCACGTCCATGCCAAGGCCAAGTGCGGCGTCCTCGATCTCCGCCATCTGCGCATCCTCCAGCGCGGCGACGATGATCAGGATTGCGTCCGCGCCGATCGCCCGGCTCTCGAGCACCTGCCAGGGATCGACCATGAAATCCTTGCGCAGCACCGGGAGTGTGCATGCCCCGCGCGCGGCGACGAGAAAGTCCTCATGGCCTTGAAAATAAGGCGCGTCCGTCAGCACCGAGAGGCAGGCCGCGCCGCCTCTTTCATAGGCCGCAGCATGGGCGGGAGGATCGAAATCGGCACGGATCAGCCCCTTGGAGGGCGATGCTTTCTTGATTTCCGCGATCAGGCCAAAGCCCGATTGTGCCACGCTGTCCAGTGCGCGCCTGAAGCCGCGCGGCAGGGTCTGGCTAAGCGCGCGCGCCTCCATCTCGGCGAGCGAGACGGCGCCTTTGCGCGCGGCCACTTCCTCGCGCTTGGTGGCGCAAATCTCGATCAGCTTGTTGGTCATTGCCACGCTATCCAGCAGTTGAGCAGCGCATTGGCAAGCCCCTTGTCGATCGCCTCGGCGGCTTCCTCTATGCCGTCCTCGCCATCGCGCGCCTGGCCCGCGACGATGAGTGCCGCCGCCGCGTTGAGGAGCACGGCATCGCGATAGGCGCCAGCTTCCCCCTCCAGCAAACGGCGCAACGCGGCGGCGTTATAGGCAGGGTCGCCGCCCCGGATTGCGGACAATGGATGCCGGGGCAGGCCAGCGCCTTCGGGCGCGATGATAGTATGCCCGAGGTCGAACCCGATCGACACGAACTGGCTAACCCCGCTGATCGACAGCTCGTCCAGGCCTTCGTCGCCCGCAACGATCATCGCGCGTTCCGTCCCCAGCAAGCGCATCGCCTCTGCATACACGCCGACCAGTGCGGGCTTGGCCACCCCCACGAGCTGCCGCCTCACCCGCGCCGGATTGGCGAGCGGGCCGAGCAGGTTGAAGATCGTGCGCTTGCCGATGCTTTTGCGGATCGGCGCGAGGCGTTTCAGGGCCGGATGATGCGCCTGCGCGAACAGGAAACAGATGCCGAGATCATGGAGTTGCGCCTCCGCCACATCCGGCGTGATAGCAAGGTTGACCCCCAGAGCCTCCAGCACATCCGCGCCGCCCGCTTTGGAGGACGCCGCGCGGTTGCCGTGCTTCGCCACCGGCACCCCACACGCCGCAACCACCAGCGCCACGGCGGTCGATACATTCAATGTATGCTGCCCGTCGCCGCCGGTGCCGCACACGTCTATGGCGGTGTCCGGCGCTTCGATCGCGATCATCCGCTCACGCATCGCCAGCGCCGCGCCCGCGATTTCTGCGGACGTTTCGCCCCGGTCCGCCAGCGCGACAAGGAAGGCGGCGACCTCCTCGTCCGTGCCTGCGCCATCGAGCATCGCGCCGAAGGTGGCCTTTGCCTCCTCCAGCATCATCGGGCTGGCGGGATCGAGGAAGCACGCCATGCTCAAACCCGCGCGATTACAGGCAGACCCGCAATCCGCATGAAGTTCGCCAGCATGTCATGGCCATGCTCGGTCGCGATGCTTTCCGGGTGAAACTGCACGCTGTGGATCGGCAGGCTCGTGTGGCGGAACCCCATCACCGAGCCGTCATCCGATGTGGCGTTGACGAGCAGACAGTCGGGAATGTCCTCGACGATCAGCGAGTGATAGCGGGTCGCGGTGAAGGGCGAGGGAAGGCCCGCAAACAGCCCGGTGCCGTCATGGCTCACCGGCGATGTCTTGCCGTGCATCAGCCCGCCGCGCACCACTTTGCCGCCGAAATATTGCCCGATCGACTGATGGCCGAGGCATACGCCCAGCAGCGGCTTGCCCGCGTCAGCACAGGCGCCGACCAGATCGAGGCTGATCCCGGCCTCGTTGGGCGTGCACGGGCCGGGCGAGAGCAGAAACGCCTCCGCGCCGGTGTCGAGCGCCTGCGCCGCGCTCATCGCATCGTTGCGGACAACCTCCACCTCAGCGCCCAGCTCCATCAGATAATGGACCAAGTTCCAGGTGAAACTGTCATAATTGTCAATGACGAGGATGCGCTTTTTGGGGATCATGTTCTCACTGCCCATATCCGGCTTGGCGGCTCAATGCCACGGCCTCTTTCGCCGCCGCCATTAACGCGCCTGCCTTCGCCTCGCACTCGCGCTGCTCGTATTCGGGGGTGGAGTCCGCGACGATACCGGCGCCCGCCTGCGCGTGCATCACTCCATCCTTCAGCACGGCGGTGCGCAGCACGATGCAGCTATCCATATTGCCATCGGGCGCGAAATAACCGACGCCGCCCGCATAGGCGCCGCGCGTTTCCGGCTCCAGCTCGGCGATGATCTCGCAGGCGCGGACCTTGGGCGCGCCCGATACCGTGCCTGCCGGGAAGCCCGCGAACAGCGCATCGAGCGCGTCCTTTTCGGGCGCGAGGCGGCCTACCACGTTGGAGACGATGTGCATCACATGGCTATAGAACTCGACCGTATAGCTATCCGTCACGCTGACTGTGCCCGCCGCCGCCACGCGCCCCACATCGTTGCGGCCCAGATCGAGCAGCATCAAATGCTCGGCACGCTCCTTGGGATCATCGAGCAGGCTGGCCTTGTTGGCGGCGTCCTCTGTTGCGGTTTTTCCGCGGGGGCGCGTGCCCGCAATCGGCCTGATCGTCACCTCGCCATCGCGCACCCGCACCAGAATTTCCGGGCTGGAGCCGATCAACGCAAAGCCGGGCATATCGAGGCAGTAGAGGAACGGCGAGGGGTTGATACGCCGTAGCGCGCGATACAGCGCCATCGGCGGCAGCGGAAACGGCGCGGTGAAGCGCTGCGCCAGCACCACCTGAAATATATCGCCCGCAACGATATAGTCCTGCGCGGCAAGCACCATATCATGATACTGGCCCGGCTTCAGAACCGGCGCGAAGGTTACGTCATCGGGTGTATCGAGCTGCGGCGCTGGCGGCAATGGCCCGGCAAGCCGCGCGGCGGCAGCGTCCAGCCGCTCCTGCGCCCTCTCGATCGCGCGGGACGGATCGCCGCAGGAACCAGCCCAGATCGGCGCCACCAGAAACAGCGCGTCCTCCAGCCGGTCGAACACCAAAATCACCGACGGCCGCACAAACAGCATATCCGGCAGGGCGAGCGGATTGGGCGCGGGGCGGGGGAGCTTTTCGACCAGCCCGATCGTCTCATAGCCAAAATGACCGACGAGACACGCGAGCGCGGGGGGCAGGGCAGGGTCCATCGCCGCCCGGCATTCCTGCACCAGCGCGCGCAACGCGGCCAGCGCGCCGCCCTCAGCGGATGTGAAGGCATCCCGGTCGGTCATCCACGCCCGGTTGATCTGCGCGCTGTCTCCGTCCGCGCGGAACACGAGGTCGGGGTCCAGCCCCAGCAGGCTATAGCGCCCGCGTGATGTGCCGCCTTCGACCGACTCGAGCAGGAAATCGCCTCGCCCCGGCTGCATCAGTTTTAGCGCGGCGGAAATCGGTGTTTCGGTGTCGGCGATCTGCTTGCGCCACAGCAACGCCGAGCCGCCTGAGGAAAGTGCGGTGCGGATGCTATCCAGCGAAGCGGCGGCAGCGACGGTCCCCATCGGTCTATGGCCTAGGGCTGCGCCGGGTTGCCGCCATTGGCGTCGCGCAGCGCCCTGGTGACATGATCGACCGTGGCGGGGTTGCGCTTCACGCCCAGATCCCGCTCTACCGCGCGGGCGAATTGCGACGCATATTCCGTGCCCGCAAGGCCGGAGAGATCGGCGCGGACCCGGTCCACCAGCCCCGGCACCTTGGCGGCGTCACCCTGCTGGATGTCATCAAGCTGGATGATGAAGCTGCCCTGATCGTTGGGGATCGGCATCAGCTTCACGCTGCCCGGCGCCATCGCGAACAGGATAGAGATATGCGCGGGCACGCGCTGGTCCTGCCGCAGCAGGTCCGCCCGTCGTCCGCCGACCCTCTGCACCGGGGGCAGCAGCACGCCCGCCTGGGCCAGCGCCTGTTCTAACGCCACGCCCTTGGCGACCTCGCCCTGAATCTTTTGCGCGAGCGCCCGCGCCTTTGCAGCGCCCTCGTTCAGCAGATAATGCTGCGCGACTATCGGCTTCACCTTGGCGAGCGGCGGTGGCGCGGCGGCCACGATGTCGCCCACCCGCACCAGCGCATAGCGCGCACCCTGCGCGATCGGCACGAACTGCGCATCGTCATCCGCCTCCATGGCGAAGGCGGGTTTCAGCAGCGGCATGACATCGGCGGAGGGCTTATAGGCGGTGTCGTCGATATTCTGCCCGGTGGCGAGCAGCGGCGGCGTGTTCTCGGTGGCGAGGCCATTCTCCTTCACCGCCTCGTCGAAGGTGGTGCCGTTGGCGATGCTGTCCTCCACCTTGGCGACGAAATCAGCGAGCAAGGCGGCGCGCTTCTGGTTTTTCAGCGTCTCCGCGATCTGCGGCTTCACCATCGCCAGCGGCTTCTCGGCAATCTTCTGCACCGCCGTCGTCTGCACCAGTGCCCAGCCCAGAGCGAGCCTGACCGGCCCGGCGATCTTGCCCTGCGGTGCGGCGAACACGGCCTCGGCGGCGGCGGCGGAACTCGCCTTGGCATAATCGGGCTTCGATACCGCTTTCAGGCTCTGCGCCTCCAGCCCGTTTGCCTGCGCCACGGCGGCAAGCGAAGCCGCCCCCGCCGCCGCCTTCGCCGCGCTTTCGCTAGGTAAAATGAGCTGCTGGATGTCCCGCGTTTCCCTTGCGGCATAGTCCGCCTTGCGGCTGGTATAAAATGCGGTGATTTCCGCCTCGCTGGGGATGGCGGCTGTGTCGAACCGGCTGGCATCGACCACTGCATACCGCATCGCGCGGCGCTCCGGGATAGTGTAGCGGTCGGCATTGCGCTTGTAGAAATCCGCTAGCTGTGCGTCTGTCGGCGCGGCGGTCGGCTTGAACGCGGTGGAAGGAATGGCGGCGATGCGGCCCGCGCGCGCTTCGAGCAGCAAAGAGGCATAGGGCAGCACCAGACTATCGGTCAGGCGCGCGCCAATCGCGGCCGGCGCCGTAACGATGCGGCCGGAAAGCTGCTGCTCGATATCCTTGCGCAGCGCCTCCTCGCTGATGCCCTGGCTGGTCAGCAACTGGTGGAACGCGCTTTGGCTGAACTTGCCGGTTGCGTCCTGAAAAGCGGGGATTTGCGCGATTTCGGCGTCGACCATGCGCTTGCTGACATGAATGCCCTGCGCGCGCGCAAACTCCTCGAGCGCCATCGCCGCGACAAGCTGGTCATAAATGCCCTGCACCGCGTCCATCCCCAGAAAATCGGTGATATGCATGCCGGGACTCTCGCGGCGCTGCTGTTCGAACACGCGCTGGACCCGCGATTGCACCTCCGAATCGGGCAGCGATTTACCGCCGATCCGGGTCGAGGTGCCCGCGCCGAACGGCGAGAACGAGCCGAAATTGCCGCTGCTCGTCACATCGCCGGCGACGAAGGCGAACGCCACCATCGCCAGAAAAGCCAGCGCGAAAGCCGCGCCGAACTTCGATCCGATTATGCGGCGAAAAAAACCGATCATATCTTAATCCTGCCATCGCCGAGGCCGTGGCCCCCGGAAAAATATCAGCCGCTTTAGGGTCAAAACGCCGACAGGACAAGGCGCAGGGACTGGACTTTGTGCGCCCACACGCTAATCGCCGCAGCATATCGGGAATGCAGGAATGATGGAGGAACTATGAGCCGCACGATGCTGGTGGTTGGCAACTGGAAAATGAACGGCCTGCGCGCGCAGCTTGGCGATGTGGAGGCTATCGGGGCTGTCGCTGCGGAATATCCGGGCGTTGAGGTCGGCCTGTGCCTGCCCGCAACGCTGATCGCGGCGGCGGCAGGCGCGGCGGCACATAGGGCCGGCGGTGCGTTCATCGGTGCGCAGGATTGCCATGCCATGCCCAGTGGCGCGCACACCGGCTGCCTTTCCGCCGCGATGCTCAAGGAAGCGGGCGCGTCCTATGTCATCGTCGGCCACAGCGAGCGCCGCACCGATCAGCACGAAAGCAGCATTGATGTCGCGGCCAAGGCGCTGGCGGCGAGGGCGGAAGGGCTGGGCGTCATCCTGTGCCTAGGCGAGAGCCTGGAAACGCGCGATGCGGGCGATGCGCTGTCGTTCGTGCTGGCGCAACTCGCCGAATCGCTGCCCGAAGGGGCAGGAGCTGACTGGCTGTCCATCGCTTACGAACCGATCTGGGCGATCGGCACCGGGCGCATCCCCACTATGGATCAGATATCCGAGATGCATGGCGCGATCCGGGGCAAGCTGGCGGAGCTTGCGGGCGCGGATGTCGCGGCGGCGATGCGCCTTCTCTACGGCGGCTCGGTCAATGCCGAAAACGCGGCGGAGATCTTTGAGCTGGAGGATGTCGATGGCGGTCTTGTGGGTGGCGCGAGCCTCACCGCCGCAAAATTCGGCCCGATCATCGCGGCGGCGGGGTGAGGGCTGCGGTCCGGTTTTGATACAAATCAAACTTGCAAATCATTTGCAATAAGGATTGCAAACAAGTCGCAATATCGGCATAGGCTCGCCCGAGTATCTTGATTCGGGGGGTTATTGTGAAGGCGCGCCTGTTTTTCTCTGCTGCTCTGGCCATTGCAGCCTCGCCGGCCATGGCGGAAGAAATCGCCGATAACCCACAGGGCGACATCATCGTCATCGGCCATTCGGATGGCTATGTTACCCGCAATTCCGTGACCGCGACAAAAACCGACACGCCGCTGCTCGATGTGCCACAGACCATTTCGGTCATCACGCGCGAGCAGCTCGACGATCAGGCCCAGCACAGCATGGCCGATGTGCTGCGCTATATGCCAGGCACGACGGTGGGGCAGGGCGAGGGCAACCGCGACCAGATCACCCTGCGCGGGCAAAACACCACGGCGGATTTCTTTCTCGATGGCGTGCGGGATGATGTCCAATATTATCGCAGCCTCTATAATATCGAGCGGGTCGAGGTGCTGAAAGGCCCCTATGCGATGATCTTTGGCCGGGGCGGCGGCGGCGGCATTATCAACCGGGTGCAGAAAACCCCGCAGCGGGATCGCAGTTTCGTCTCGGGCGCGGGCAGCCTCAACAGCTTCGGCGCCTATGACCTCTCTGCCGATGTCAATGTCCCGCTCAGTGGCGCGGCCGCATTCCGCGTCAATGGCTTCTATGAGGAGTTGGCCAACCACCGCGACTTTTACGAGGGCGAGCGCTATGCGGTGAACCCCTATGTCGCGCTTGATCTGGGTGGCGGCTGGCAGGCGGGGCTGTCTTATGAATATGTGAAGGACGACCGGGTGACGGACCGGGGCATCCCCTCGCTTGCTTGCACCGCCCCTTGCGTGCGCGGCCCGCTGCCGGGGCATCGGGACAGCTTTTTTGGGGTGCCGGGCGTCAACCGCTCGGGGCTGGAAGCGCATATCGTCAAGGCGCGGCTCGATGGTGCGCTGGCGGACTGGCTCGATTGGTCGACCACGCTGCTCTACGGCGATTTCGACAAGTATTACACCAACGTCTATGCCAATGGCGCCGCCACCAGCCAGACCGGCACAGTGGCACTGGCCGGCTATATCGATCCGACCCAGCGGGAAAATTTCATCGCGCAGAGCAATCTCGTCGCCGATGTCGCGCTGGGCGGGATGGACAACAAGATCCTGATCGGGCTGGAATATGGCAACCAGCAGTCGGCGAACCAGCGCTATAACGCGGTGCTTTCTTCCACCACGCTGAGCCTGACGAGCTTCGCCTATCCCACCGTGACCTTCCCCGCCATCAGCCGCAGCACCCGCTCGGACGTCACCTTCTTCTCCGCCTATGTGCAGGACCAGATCAGCATCAGCGCGCATCTCGATATCATCGTCGGCGCGCGCTACGACCGGTTCGAGATCAAGGGCGCGGATATATTCGATAATAACCGCGCCTTCGCCCGCACCGACGAGAAAGTCTCGCCACGCTTTGGCCTGATCCTGAAACCGCGCGACAATATCTCGATCTACAGCAGCTACAGCCAGTCGTTCCTGCCGCGCTCTGGCGACCAGTTCCTGAGCCTGACCCCGACGACCCAGAACCTCGCGCCGGAAAAGTTCACCAACTATGAGGCGGGCGCGAAGTGGGACATCCGGCCCAACCTCAACGTCACCGCCGCGCTGTTCCAGCTTGATCGCACCAACGCGACCACGCCCAGCCCCGCCAATCCGCTGGTCATCATCAATGCCGGCACCACCCGCACGCGCGGGCTGGAGCTGGCGCTCACCGGCAAGATCACCAAGGCCTGGCAGATCAGCGGCGGCTACACCTGGCAGGACGCCTACATCAAGGGCAATGATGCCATCCGCGTCGCGCAGGTGCCCAGGCACCAGTTCGCGCTATGGAACCGCTATGATTTTTCCCGCACCGTCGGCGCGGGGCTGGGCGTCGTGCATCAGGCGAGCCAATATGCGGCGCTGCATAACCCAGCGGGCAACAATTTCGCCACGCGTCTGCCCGGCTTCACCCGCGTCGATGCCGCGCTGTTCCTCAGCCCCTGCGAGAAGGTGCAGCTTCAGGTGAATATTGAGAATCTGCTCGATGAAACCTACTATTCCGACGCGCATAACAACAATAACATCTCCACCGGCGCACCGATCAACGCCCGCTTTACCGCGCGGGTGAAGTTCTGAGTGTCCGTTCCGGCCCGCTCCCCCGCCCAACCACCCGATACCATGCCAGAGAATATCGGGTGGCTGGGCGAGGGAGCGGACCGGAACCGTATTCCCAAACATTTCAGAAGGCAGACGCGCAGGCTGCGGGTTGAACGCGGCGCGCTTCCCCGCTAGAGAGGCCCGCACGTAGCCCTTCAGGATAACGGATAGCGTTCATGTTCACATTTCTCCTCGTGGTGCAGGCGATCATCGCCACCTGCCTCGTCACCGTTATCCTGATGCAGCGTTCGGAAGGCGGCGGGCTGGGCATGGGGGGCAGCCCCGGCGGGTTCATGTCGGCGCGCGGCGCGGCGGATTTCCTAACCCGCTCCACCACCGTGCTGGCGACTATCTTCGTCACCTTGAGCATTGCGCTGGCCGTGATGGCGGCAGTGAAGCGCGCACCATCTCAAATCGACACCTCGCTGGCAAAGCAGGGTGGCGCACCGCTTGAGCAACAGGCGCCCGCCACACCCGCCAACGGAGATCCGCTCGCCGGGGCGGCGCAAAGCGTGGGCCAAGGCGCGGAAAAGGGCGTTTCCAATGGCGCGGTGCCGCTCGCGCAATAATCTTCGCACCGACTAGCTGAAAATATTTTTCGGGCGTGCGGATTTGTGCGCTTGCCCTTTCTCATGAAACAGGATTAAGCCTTACCTCCCATGGCGCGGTATATTTTCATAACCGGCGGCGTGGTCTCCTCGCTCGGCAAAGGCCTGATGGCCGCCTCCCTTGCAGCATTGTTGCAGGCGCGTGGATATCGTGTGCGTATTCGGAAGTTCGATCCCTACCTCAACGTCGATCCGGGCACGATGTCGCCCTATCAGCATGGCGAGGTCTATGTGACCGACGACGGGGCCGAGACGGACCTCGATCTGGGCCATTACGAGCGCTTCACCGGCGTCTCTGCCCGTCAGTCAGACAATGTGACGCAAGGCCGCATCTATCAGACGATCATCACCAAGGAGCGGCGCGGGGACTATCTTGGCGCGACGGTGCAGGTGATCCCGCATGTGACGGACGAGATCAAGGCGTTCGCGCTCGCCGATACCGATGGCATGGATTTCGTGCTGTGCGAGATCGGCGGCACGGTGGGCGACATCGAAAGCCTGCCCTTCATGGAGGCGATCCGTCAGCTCCACAACGATCTGGGCCGGGGTAACTCGATCTTCGTGCACGTAACATTGGTGCCCTATATCGCGGCGGCGGGCGAGCTGAAAACCAAGCCAACCCAGCACAGCGTGCGCGAGCTGACCAGCCTTGGTATCCAGCCCGATATTCTGCTCTGCCGCTGCGAACAGCCCTTGCCCGAAAGCGAGCGGGCGAAGATCGCCCTTTTCTGCAACGTGCGCCCGCAAGCGGTGATCCCCGCGCTGGATGCGACCAGCATCTACTCCGTGCCTACCCAATATCATGCCGAGGGGCTGGACGAGGAAGTGCTGCGCGCCTTTGGCATAGAGGGCGCGCGCGAGCCGGAGCTGGGCCGCTGGCTCGACATCATGGATCGCCACGCCAACCCGGAGGGCGAGGTGACAATCGGCGTCGTGGGCAAATATGTCGGCCTGCAAGACGCCTACAAGTCGCTGCATGAGGCGCTGGTGCATGGCGGCCTCGCCAACCGGGTCAAGGTCAACATCCGCTGGATCGACGCGGAACTGTTCGAGCAGCCGGACAGCGACATCGCCGCGCGGCTGGAGCCGATGCACGGCATCCTCGTGCCCGGCGGCTTTGGCGTGCGCGGGTCCGAGGGCAAGATCGCGGCGGTGCGTTTCGCGCGGGAGCGGGGCGTGCCGTTCTTCGGGATATGCCTTGGCATGCAGATGGCCTGCATCGAGGGCGCGCGCCACACGGCGGGCATCTCGGCGGCCTCCACCACCGAATTCGGCGAAACTGCGGAGCCGGTTGTCGGCCTCATCACCGAATGGATGAGCGCGGAAGGCCTGCAAAAGCGCAGCGCTGAAGGCGACCTGGGCGGCACGATGCGGCTCGGCGCCTATCCCGCCAACCTTTCGGGCAACAGTGTCGTCTCCGGCATCTATGGCGCCACCGAGATCAGCGAGCGCCACCGCCACCGCTACGAGGTCAACGCCGCCTATCGCGAGCCGCTGGAAAAGGGCGGGCTGATCTTCTCCGGCATGTCGCCAGACGGTATGCTGCCCGAAATTGTCGAGCGGCCCGATCACCCGTGGTTCCTCGGGGTGCAGTTCCACCCGGAACTGAAATCCAAGCCGTTCGATCCGCATCCGCTGTTTGCCGGGTTCATCGAGGCGGCGCTGAAGCAAAGCCGGTTGGTATAAGAGTTCCGCCGGTTACCAATCGAACGTCATCCCGGACTTGATCCAGGATCCAAAATCTAACGAGAAGTGCCCCATTCCCTGGATTCCCGCCTTCGCGGGAATGACGGAGAATTGGTTTCACCGGTGCTGGGCCGCTCACGCAACAAAAACCCCTCCCCTTGAGGGGAGGGGTCGGGGTGGGGGCGAGCCTTATAAACCCGCCCCGAGAGCGAAAAAGCGCAGCCGCCTTAAGCCGCGTCGCTCTGCTGGCCGATCTCGACCAGCTTTCCGCCGTTGATCGCGATCTTCTTGGGCTTCATCGCTTCCGGCACCTCACGCACCAGCTCGATTACCAGCAGGCCGTCGGCCAATGCGGCGCTCTCCACCCGCACAAAATCGGCGAGTTCGAACCGGCGCTCGAAACTGCGGTTGGCGATGCCGACATGCACGAACTTGGCGCGTTCGTCATTGCCCAGCTCTGCCTTGCGGCCGGAAACCTGGAGCAGGTTCTGCTGGGCGATGATATCCAGCTCTTCATCGCGGAAGCCCGCAACCGCGAGCGTCACGCGATATTTGTCGTCGGACAGGCGTTCGATGTTGAACGGGGGATAATTATCGCCCTGCGCCACACGCGCGCTGTTCTCGATCAGGTCGAACAGGCGGTCAAAACCGACAGTGGACCGGCGATAGGGAGTAAGGTCAAAACCACGCATAATCAAAGCTCCTCTTGTTGAGCGAGTTGAACAATCGCTGGCCCCATTCTGGCGACCAGCTTTTGGCGTCCGCCGCTATTCGAAGCGCCCGGACAAGAGGAGATTTAGGAAGCGGTCAGGGGCTTTCAAGGGGGCGCGGCCTCCACAAACAATCGGCGCCTTCTCTGGGGGGAGGGGCGCCGATTGCCGCTTGGGAGCGGACTCAATAATCGTTGCGGGTTCAGGGATATTTGGTGGACCAGTCCCCCGGATAGGGTGCTGACCACGCGGTCGGCGCGGTCCAGGTGGTGCCGCGCGGCGCGGCGCCAGACTCAAGGGTGCCGACCCGCGCCATGGCGTCGCTCACGGCGGCCTGACGGCAGGAAGGCACCGGGGGGGAGGCGGTATCAGATTCGCCGAGTTTCTGGCATAGCCAGCGCGCCGTCAGGTTGACCCGCTGCCTTAAAACTTTCTTCCCTTCGGCGGTGCTGAGGTCGAGATCGGCATAGCTGACCGACTGCGACAGCGACTGTATTTCGTCTGCGCTCATGCCATATTTGCCGGTGATGACGATTTCTTCGGCGCTGCCCGTAGTCTGGGATTGTGATTGGCTCTGGGCCTGCGCCATCCCGCCAAATGCGAGGGCGGCGCCTATCAGGGGTGCGGTAATAAGGGATCTGGGGTGCATGGTTTCATCTCCTGGGGTCGCCACATACGCGGCGTTGGGTTACCACCCCCACGCGTGACAGAACCATTTTGGAGGCCGCAGGTTCCCGGCGAAGCCTATGCCATCTCCCCGGCCAGCAGCCTGGGCAGCGCGCCGCTCTCCCCGCGCGCTTCGTTCATGAAGCGGGTTTTCAACGGCCCCATTTTCTGCACGACGGCCAGCCCGGCGCGCCTGATGGCCGAGGGCACCCGCCCCGGCACATCGAACAGCCGCACAAGGCCATCCATCGCCATCGTGACGGAGAGCGTATCGAGGCTGCGCCAGCGTTGATAGCGCGTCAGGAGCTGCGCGTCGCCCGGCTCCAGCCCCAGCCGCATGCCATCGACGATCACCTCGATCAGCGCCGCGACATCGCGAAAGCCCAGGTTGACGCCTTGCCCCGCGATCGGATGGATGCCATGCGCGGCGTCGCCCACAAGCGCGAGGCGCGTGTCGGTGATGCGCGCGGCACGGTGATAGCCCAGCGGATAGCTGGAGCGCGGCCCGGCGAGGCTGATTTCACCCAAAAAGCCGCCGATCCGCTTTTGCGCCTCGGCCAGGAAGCCGCGCTCGCCCAGTTTCAGCATGCCCGGCGCCTGCGCGGACGGCACGGTCCACACCACCGCGCTGCGATGCCAGCCAGAGCGCGCAGGCTGCATCGGCAACAGCGCGAACGGCCCGCCGGGATAGAAAATCTCGTAGGCCGTTCCCGCATGATCGACCTCATGATGGATCGCGGTGACGATGGCGACATGGTCATAGGCCCATTTCGCCACCGTTATCCCCGCCGCCTCGCGCAGCGGGCTGGCGCGCCCTTCGGCGCCGACCAGCAGCGAGGCGGACAGCCGCGCGCCGCTCGCCAGCGTGATATGCACGCCATAAAGGTCGCGCTCAGTGCTGATCGCGCTGTCCGGCTGATACAAAGTGAGATGCTCAGCCGCCTCCGCCGCATCCCGCAATGCCAGCCGCGTCTCCCGGTTCTCGAACATGATGCCCATGGGGGTATCGTCGTCCTCGGACGGTGCGAAATCGAGGGTGCCGGGTTGCAACCCGTCAGACACCCAGATGCGCCGGATCGGGCTGCCCTTGCCCTCCAGCCGGTCTGCGATACCGATGGCCTGAAACAGCTTCCAGCTCGCGCTCGAAATCGAGGAGACGCGGCCATCGAACTGCGGGGCGAGGGTAGAGGCCGGTTCTGCATGGTCGATCACCGCGCACGAGACGCCATGCTTCGACAGGCCAATGCCCAGCGTCAGGCCGACCAAGCCGCCGCCCATGATGATCACGTCATACCGGCGGGCGTCCATCGCGGTCAGTTCCCCGTGCCGCCAACCGTAAGGCGATCGATCAGCAGCGTCGGCTGGCCCACACCGGCGGGCACGCTCTGCCCGGCCTTGCCGCACATGCCGATGCCTTCATCCAGGGCCATGTCGTTGCCGATGCCGGTGATGCGGCCCATCGCTTCGGGGCCATCGCCGATCAGGGTTGCGCCCTTGATCGGGTCGAGGATCTTGCCGTTCTTCACGCGATATGCCTCGGTGCAGGAAAAGACGAACTTGCCCGATACAATGTCGACCTGCCCGCCGCCAAAGCTCTTGGCGAAGATGCCGTCCTTGACGCGGGAGAGCAACTCGGCGGGGTCGTCGTTGCCGCCCTTCATGAAGGTGTTGGTCATGCGCGGCATCGGCGCGTGGGCATAATCCTCGCGCCGCCCGTTGCCGGTGGGGGCAACGCCCATCAGACGGGCGTTGAGGCGGTCCTGCATATAGCCCTTCAATATACCGTCCTCGATCAGCACTGTCTCCTGCGTCGGTGTGCCCTCGTCGTCGATGGAGAGCGAGCCGCGCCGTTCGAAGATCGAGCCATCGTCCACCACCGTCACGCCCCTGGCAGCGACCTGGCTGCCGATCTTGCCGGAGAAGGCCGATGTGCCCTTGCGGTTGAAATCGCCTTCCAGCCCATGGCCCACCGCCTCGTGCAGCAGCACGCCGCACCAGCCGGAGCCGAGCAGCACCTGCATCTCGCCCGCGGGCGCATCGACCGAGCGCAGATTGGTCTGCGCCTGGCTGATCGCCTCGTCGATCGCGCGGCGCCAGGTGGCTTCCTCCATCACGCCGTCATAGAGATAGCGCCCGCCTATGCCGAACGAGCCGGTTTCGCGGCGGCCGTTTTCTTCCATGATCACCGAGACGTTGAGGCGCACCAGCGGGCGGATGTCGCTCGCGGTAAAGCCATCGGCGCGGACGATCTCGATCACCGACCAGGAGCCTGCGAGGCTGACGGATACCTGCGCCACGCGCGGATCGGCGGCGCGGGCAACCGCGTCGATTTTCGCACAGAGCGCGACCTTCTCGGCAAACGGCACCAGCTCCAGCGGGTTGGCCTCGGTGTAGAGGTGACGGTTGGTGCGCGCCGGCGGCGGGGCGGCGGATTGTTTTGCGGGATCGAGCAACGCCAATGTCTGCGCCGCGCGGTTGATCGCCGCCGCGCTGATTTCGTTGGCGTGGGCAAAGCCGGTCATCTCGCCCGATACCCCGCGCAGGCCAAAGCCCCGGTCGGTCGAATAATCGGCGGTTTTCAGGCGGCCATCGTCAAAACCGAAGCTCTCGGTCGCGCGATATTGGAGGAATAGCTCGCCATCGTCGCAATTTTTGAGCGCGGCGGCAGTGAGGCGTTGCGCGCCATCAGGGTCGAGCATCCCGTCGCGATAGAGCAGGCCACGGGCATCGGTGTATTGGGAGGTCATGTCGGTCATGCTTTGGATATAAGCGATGACGCGCGCTATGCCAGACCTGAATTCAGTATCGCATCGCTGTTTGCGAAAAACCGGTTCCCACTTTTTCGCGTGATGCTCTTAATGCGCGGATTGCACGTCCGCCGTGCCGCCGCTCAGCACAAAGCGGCGGTCGCAATAGCCGCACTCGGCATAGCCCTTCTCGTCGATCTCCAGCCACACGCGCGGATGGCCGAGCGCGGCGGGAATGTCGCCCGCGCCATCGCAGGATATGCGGCGCTTGTGGGTGCGGATGGTTTCGGGGTGAAACGGTTCGGGCTGGCTGCTCATGGCGCCACGCCTTAGCATTGGCGCCTGCGCGGTTCAATATGCCGTTTGCGCCAGCGTCAATCGCCGCTATGACGCGGAGATGACCGAGAGAATTTCCAGCCAGAACGCCATCGAAATAGCGCACCTCACCAAGGTCTATGCCGGCGGCAAGAAGGCGCTCGACGATGTGAGCCTCAATATCCCGCGCGGCCAGATATTCGGTCTGCTCGGCCCCAATGGTGCGGGTAAATCGACCCTCATCAACATCCTCGCCGGGCTGGTGACGAAAACGTCGGGCACCGCGCGTATCTGGGGGTTCGACACCGATGTAAACCCGCGCAATTCCAAGAACAGCATCGGCATCGTCAACCAGGAAATCCTGTTCGACCCCTTTTTCACGCCGTTCGAGACGCTGGAGAATCAGGCGGGCTTTTATGGCGTGCGCAAGGCCGAGCGCAAGTCGATGGAGCTGTTGCGCGCGGTGCATCTCGACGACAAGGCGCATGCCTATGCCCGCACTTTGTCAGGCGGGATGAAGCGGCGGCTGATGGTGGCGAAGGCGTTGGTGCATTCCCCGCCGATCCTCGTGCTCGATGAGCCGACCGCGGGCGTCGATATCCTGCTGCGTCAGCAACTGTGGGATTATGTGCGCGAGCTGAACGCGCAGGGGGTCACCATCGTCCTCACCACCCATTATCTCGAGGAGGCGGAGGAGCTGTGCGATCGTATCGCGATCATCAACCACGGCCGCCTCATCGCCAACAAGCCGACGCGCGAGCTGGTGGATATGGCGCAGGAGAAGATCGTGATCGTGACCGTGGACCGGACCATCGATATCCAGCCCGAGCATGGCTGCTTCGACAAGGTCGAGCAGTCTGCCGACCGCGTGCTGCGCATCACTTACAGCAAGGAGCGCGCCAATGCGGGGCAGGTGCTCAGCGCGGTGCGGGATATGGGGTTCGAGATCGTCGATGTCGCCACGCGTGAGCCGGATTTGGAGGATGTGTTCCTCAATTTGACGGCTGCGGCCTGAAGCGCGACGCCTGGCCATGACCATCCGTACTTATGATGTCATCATCATCGGCTCCGGCGCGGCGGGGCTGACCGCGGCTATCAACCTCGCGCAGGACAAGCGCGTGCTGGTGATCGCCAAGGGGCCGCTCGATGGCGGATCGACCAACTGGGCGCAGGGCGGCATTGCGGCGGTGCTCGATGGCGGAGACAGTTTCGCAAGCCATATCGAGGATACGATGATTGCCGGCGCGGGGCTGAACGACCGCGCGACCGTGGAGTTTGTAGTGTCCGAGGCGCCGGCAGTGATCGAGCGGCTGGCGGCGCTGGGCGTTCCCTTCAACGAGGGCGCGGCGTTCGGGCGGCGCTGGGATCTGACCAAGGAAGGCGGCCATTCGCACCGGCGCATCGTGCATGTCGACGATGCCACCGGGGCGGCGGTGCAGCAGGCGCTGGTCAAGGCCGCCACCGCCAACCCCAACATCACGCTTGCGCCCGATATGGTGGCGGTCGATCTCATCACTTCGCGCCACGGGGAGAAATATTCGGGTGATGGGCATGTCTGGGGTGTCTATGCGTTCAACCGCAAGACCCGCCATGTCGATGCGTTTATCGGCCGCGCGACCATCTTGGCGACCGGCGGGGCAGGGCGCGCCTACCTCTTTTCCACCGCCCCGCGCGGCGCGACCGGCGATGGTATCGCGATGGCATGGCGCGCGGGCTGCCGCGTCTCCAACATGGAGATGAACCAGTTTCACCCGACCTGCCTCTATAACCTCGAGGTCAAGAACTTCCTCATCACCGAGGCGGTGCGCGGCGAGGGCGGATTGCTGCGGCTGCCTTCCGGTGTGCCCGGCGGGGGCAGGCGCTTCATGGACCGGCACGACAAGCGCGGCGAACTCGCCCCGCGCGATGTGGTGGCCCGCGCGATCGACCACGAGATCAAGCGCCTCGGCCTCGATTATGTCCACCTCGACATCAGCCACAAGGGCGAAGCGTTCGTGAAGGAGCATTTCCCCACGATCTACGCGCGCCTGCTCGATCTCGATATCGACATCACCAAAGAGCCGATCCCGGTCGTGCCAGCGCAGCATTATACCTGCGGTGGGGTTATCATCGACCTCGACGGGCGCACGGACCTGCCCGGCCTCTATGCGGCGGGCGAGGTGAGCGAGAGCGGCCTGCACGGCGCGAACCGCCTGGCGTCCAATAGCCTGCTCGAATGCTTCGTGTTCGGCGAGGCTGCTGCCAGGCATATCCGCGCGCACTGGGATACGCTGCCCGCCCCGCCGTCGATCCGCCCGTGGGACGAAAGCCGCGTGACGGACAGCGACGAGGAGGTCGTCGTCCAGCACAACTGGAAGGAAATCCGCCGCTTCATGTGGGATTATGTCGGGATCGTGCGCACCACCAAGCGGTTGGAGCGTGCCAAGCACCGCATCGACCTGCTGGCGTCAGAAGTGGATGAATATTACGGCAACTTCCGCGTCACGCCCGATCTGATCGAGCTGCGCAACCTCGTCGATGTCGCCCGCCTCGTCATCCGCTCGGCGCTGAGGCGCAAGGAAAGCCGGGGGCTGCACTATACGCTCGATTACCCGGACATGCTGGCACAAGCCGAGGATACGGTCCTCGCGCCTTAGGGGTAATTCTCCACCGTCATGCTGAACTTGTTTCAGCATCCATCGGGCATCAAAGCCTAATGCTCAATCAGGATAGATGGACCCTGAAACAAGTTCAGGGTGACGAATGACTGAAGGTCCAAACCAGTCCCTCAGACCCTAAAACCCCAACCGCGCCGTCAGCCGCACATCGCGCCCGGCGAGCGGGGCATAGTCCTTCAGGTAACTCGCTGCCCGACGCGCCGTCACATCAAGGATGTTGTTGGCCGATAGCATCAGGCTGGTCGCGCGGCTGGCCGCGATGGGCCGCCAGCTTACCGAGGCATTGACGAGGGTGAAGCCATCCGTCTCGCTCTCCAGTGCGTTCACCCGCATCTGCGCGAAGCTGTGTTCGGCTTCGGCGCGCACCGTCCAGACCTCATTGCCCAGCTCTGCGCCGCCCATCAGCCGCAGCGGCGGGATGCGCGGGGCGGGGCCAGCGCCCGTGATGCTCGCGCGGACATAATCCGCAGAGGCGTCAAGGGTAAGCGCATTTTCGCCCCAGCGCGCCGCCGTCACGCGCGCCTCCGCCTCAAAACCATAAGTGCGGGCCTTCGCCTGCGCATAGGCGAAGCACGGAAACTCGATGGCCGACAAGCCCGTCGCCGCGAGGCACACGCTGTCGTCCACCAGCGCGTCATAGATATAGCCGTCAAACCAGTTGTGATAGGCGTTCAAAGACACCGCATAGCCCGCGCCAGCGCCCTTGATGCTGCCTTCCACGCCCCAGCTCTTTTCCTTGCCAAACGCCGGGTTGCCCAGCTCGAATGCCTGCGTGCCCGCGTGCGGCCCGCGCGCGAACAGCTCCTCTGCCGCCGGCGCGCGCGCGCTGCGCACGGCGCTCAAACCCAGCCGCCAGCCCGGTATTGCCTCCACGCTCGCGCCTGCCGAAAAGGAGAGCGCATCGAAGCTGCGCATCTGCGCCAGCACGCCGAGATCCGCGTCCTCCGCCGCGCTCACCCGCGCATGCTCGAACCGCGCGCCGCCTTCCACCCGCACCCTACCCAGATCGAGCGATTGCAGGGTGAACAGCCCGTATTGCGTCGTGCTGTTTTTGGGCAGGAATTTCTCCGCGCCCACCACATGAAAATCACGCGTGAAGAGTTGCATGCCGCTCACGCCATCCCAGCCGCCCCGCTTGGCCTGCACCAGCTCAGCCCGAGCCTCCGTGCCCTTGGCGAAAAAGCGGGTGCCGACCGTGCCGTCCTCCTCGATCTCGGCATGGGTATAGTCCGCATAGCCCGCACGCAGGCGGATGCGGTCCACAAATGCGCCATCGGCGTGCAATTCAGCGCGTAGATCGGCGCGATCCTGTTTCATGTGGATGCTGACCGCCTCGGCCTCCTCGCCGGGGATGAGCGCATAGCGGATCGGCACACCATAGCGGTTGTCGATATGATTGACCGAGAAGCCGATGTCGCCGCCCGCGCCAATATAGGCGAGTGCGCCCGCCACTTCCCAGCTTTCCGCCGCGCTGTTGGGCAGCTTGCCCTTCAGCGTGGCGAGGGCGGCAATGTCCGCGTCGCCGCTCGCAATCGCCTCTGTGCGCAATGCGGGTGCGAGGATCAAGCCGCCGGTCCGCAAATCGTCGCTCTTGCTCCAGCTTCCGTCGATATGCGCAACGAAGCCGCCGCCCAGCGGCGCTTCCGCCTTGCCGGAGAAAGTGCGTTCGTCAGCCGCGCTGCCATAGGTGGCGATGCCCTCGACATGCACGGCTTCGTCGGGGATTTTGTGCGGAATGCGCGCATCGACCACGTTCACCACGCCGCCGATCGCGCTGGAGCCATAGAGCAGCGCCGCCGGGCCGCGCACCACCTCGACCCGCTGTGCGGTGAGCGGATTGATCGCGACGGCATGATCGACGGAGGTGTTGGATACGTCGAAACTGCCGATGCCGTCGGTCAGCACACGCACACGCTCGCCCTGAAGGCCGCGCAAAACGGGGCGGGATGCGTTGGGGCCAAAGCTGGTGGCAGATACGCCGGGCTGGCGGGAAAGCGTCTCGCCGATCGTGCCACGCAGGCCGCGCGCCAGTTTTTCGCCAGAGACAACCGAAACGCCGCTGAGCGCGTCGTTCAGGCTGCGGTTGACCAGCGCCGTGACGATGATGTCCGAGGCGGGCCGGGCGTGATAGTCGGCCTCGGCCTGCTGCCCCTGCGCGAGGGCGGGGGAGCAGGCGAGCGCGAGGATAGGGGCCAGCGTCAGGGCGAGCGCCAATCTAGGCGACGCTGTGCGGGATGGGCGTGGCGTTGGCGAGAGCGGAGCTGCGCTCTGCTTGGTCAGGGCTGGGGCCAGTCTATGTGACGCCGTGCGGCACTGAGTTGACCAAGCCGAGATCGGGATTGTGCCTTGCCTCGTCAGGGCTGGGGCCAGACTATGCGACGCTATGTGGCAACGGGCCGAAACCGCTGAGAGCGGGTTTGTGCCTTGCTCCGTCAGCGTCAGAGCCAGCTTATGTGCCGCTATGCGGCAATGCGCCGACATCGGCGAGAGCGGGGCTTTGCCTTGCTCCGTCAGGACCAGCGCTATCTCATCCGACCCCATGCTGCACCCAGCCGACGACGGCGAGAGCGGGTTTGCGCCTGGCTCCGCCAGGACCAGGAAGAATGAGGCGCGGCGCGGCGGGTGGTTCACTATCGCGTTCACAAATGCTCTCCGGATCGGTGGATGAGGGTTGGATAAGAAGTCGCTATCCTGCCTGCTGCTCGCTAATTACCGTGAATGATATATCATATCAATTGCAAAATGCGCAAACGTCTTTCATCGTGGAAAACACCATGGAATCCGGCGAGAGTTAGCGGAACAGAAACTCCGCCAACGCCTGCACCGCCGGGTCCTGCGCCAGTGCGGGGCGAATCGCTTGCCGCACCTGAATCTGGGGCAGGCCAGAGGCATAAGCCAGCCGGGCAATTCCTTTCATGCGCCCGAAGTCTTTGGCCATCGCGCCAAAAGCCGGGAAGCAGGCTGTGCCTTGCTGCACATGTCTCATCAGGCGGTAGAGATCGTCCGTCTCCAGTTCCGGGGCGGGCATCTCAAGGCCGCTTTCCGCCAAGGCCTGCTCGGCCAGAACGCGGGAGAGATTTCCTTGGCCCAGCGCCGCATAAGGCAGCGCCGCGATCTCCCGCGCGCCCAGTGCCTCCTCCGCCGCCAGTGGGTGATCCGCGCTGACGAACAGCGATATGCGCTCGCTCCAGGCATAGCGACTGGGGAAATTATGGGTTTCGGACAGCGCGTAATAATAAGCTATGTCGGCCTTGTTCTCATAAAACAGACGGGCGGCCTGGTCCTCGTCGATGCTCTCCAGCATCAGCGTAATGCCTATGTCGGGGCTGGCTTCCTCAAAGGCCAGCAGCGCCTCCTGAAAATGACTGAAGATCGCAGGGTGAGAAGCGAGGGTGATTGTCTGCGTAGCAGCGGATATTACAGCGGGAGCACCGGCGGTCGGCGGCTGTTTCTTTTCGGGGCGATAGGGCTGAAAATGCTTGGGCTTGACTGGTGCTTCTTCAAGCATCGGTTCGTATGCGACTGTCTCGATCGCCTGCAATCGCTGCGCCTGGGGCAAAGCTGTTTCCGTTGCTTCGTCGGCTTTCGCGCTCCCCGAAGCCAGATCGTCCAGCAGGTCAGTCCCACTTTTCCAGTTGTTCGCCCGCATGCCCGCCAGCGCGGTAACGATCCTGCGCCCAGCTTCCGTCAGGGCCACTCCTTCCCCGCTCATGCTGAAAATCTGGCAACCGAGACTGTCCTCAAGGCTGCTCATCGCTTCCAGCACGGTGACAGCAGGAATGTTGAGGGCGTCAGAACATGCGGAAATATTGCCGGTCGCTACCAGCCGGGCAAATACATCGAACTGAAGCGCAATCGAACCGCTCATGGGTGTGAGGATAGGCGAAGCCTGAGCCGAGCGTAAGGGGCAAACCGCGCCTTGGAGAAAAATCGGAAATGCGGCCACCAGGCTTCAAGCGAAGTTGACGAACGGGTATACGCATGGCAAGGGGCAGCGCTGCTTATGCGGGTATAGCATAGTGGTAATGCACTAGCCTTCCAAGCTAGCTAGGCGGGTTCGATTCCCGCTACCCGCTCCAATTTCCTGTCCGATGCAGTCCTATTCCATCTAGACAAAGCCCGAAAAACCGCGCTATTTAAGTGTCGGTTGACCGATACTGTCTTATGCCGACTGATAGCAGCCACCTCTCGGTGGGGGTATTTTCCAGGGGTATGTTGCAAACGGTCAATTCGATACCCCCACTCATGGGGGTATCTGGAGACCGTACATGCCGCTTTCGGATATTGCGATCAGGAATGCCAAGCCCGCTGCGAAGCCAATCAAGATGGCGGACGGTGAAGGGCTGTTCCTCTATGTGACGCCGGCCGGTGGCAAACTCTGGCGGCTCAAATATCGCGTTGATGGGCGCGAGAAGCTACTCGCTATCGGAGCCTATCCTGAAATCAGCCTAGGTGACGCTCGCAAGTTAAGGGCAAAAGCGCGCGCGCAAATCGCCGAGGGCAAAGACCCGTCGCGGGAAAAGCAGAAGGCCAAGGCCCGTTCGCGGCTGGAGGCTGCCGACACATTCACCGCCATCGCCAAGGAATATTGCGATAAGCGGAAGCGCGACGGCGAGAAGGGCTGGGCACCCGCTACGGCCACACGCAGCGAATATCTGCTTTCGCTGCTGGCGCCCGGCATAGGCCGCCTGCCGATCAGCGAGATTGAGCCTGCGGATCTGTTGGCAGCCGTCCGCAAGATCGAAGGCAAGGGCAATCTGGAAAGCGCGCGGCGCACCCTGCAACTCGCCAGCATGGTCTTTCGCTATGCCGTGGCGACTGCCCGGCTCAGGTCTGATCCGACGCGCGATCTGCGCGGGGCACTGACTACCCCCACCGTAACGCATTATGGGGCCATCACAGACGTAAAGCGCGTGGGCGAGCTTCTGCGCGCCATAGATGGCTATGAGGGGCAAGGGCTTACCAAGATAGCAATGCAGCTTGCCCCTCATGTTTTTGTTCGGCCGGGCGAGCTGCGGCATGCAGAATGGAGCGAGATCGACTTCGACAATGCGGTCTGGATCATTCCTGCCGCCAAGATGAAAATGCGAAAGGCCCATGTTGTGCCGTTGTCGCGGCAGGCGATAGAACTGTTCAAGGAGATCCGGCAGGCGAGCGGACCGACAGGCTATGTGCTCCCCTCCATCCGCACCCGCACCCGCCCTATGAGCGAAAATACCATAAATGCCAGGCTGCGGCGGCTGGGATACGCCAGCGACGAAATGACGGCGCACGGGTTTCGGGCAATGGCGTCAACGCTGCTCAATGAGAGCGGGGAATGGCACCCTGACGCAATTGAGCGTGCTTTGGCGCATGGCGACGATGACAAAGTGCGGGCCGCATACCATCGCGGCGCCCACTGGGACGAGCGGGTCAAAATGGCTCAATGGTGGAGTGATTATCTAGATCAGCTCCGCAAGGGCGCGGACATCATACCGATCAAGGCGAAAGGACGCCGATGAATTCACCGGGCAATACCGCCCGATGAAGCGGGCAGGTGTCGGGCCACTACCCCGTCGCCTGCCCTAACCCCAACCAGCAAAAGGAGTGCTGATTATGGCTGATGAACGATTAGGGCACGCGGCGCTCGCCGCCAAGCCGATTCCACGACATGATAACGAAACTTGGTGGGCAGGCGCATGGCTCGCCGCATGGCAGCGCTGCGGCAATACGGTCGGCATCGATGGAGAGTTGCTCGGGTTTATCTATGACCGAAATCCTACAAATTCTCATGAACACTACGCCCGGCGGCGGCGCCATGATCGCAAGCTATATCAATCGCTTTGGCAGTGGACGGGTTGAACTCTACCCGTTCAATCCGCAATCCAAGGCGATGCAGGAGGCGGGACTATGAACGCACCCTTGCAACACCCGAGAGCAATGCCGCCTATGCCAGCCGTCGCCCGTATCCTGAGCCGATTCGACCGCCAGCAGCTTGAGGGCTTCGACCTTGCGGACGCGATGGACGGAGACCCTGAGGCAGAGGGATCGAACTGGCCCGAGGACACGCGCGCCGAGGCCGGTTTGCACCTGCCGGACGACTGCGAGGCCGATGGCGACAATGAGGACGATGACCCGCCCGGCCAATGCGACGAAGACGGCATTAACACGGCGTACGGTGATCTGAAGTACCGTGCGGGCGCTGGCTGTGCCATCTCGGATCCTGGCGGGGATACATTTGACGATCGTGAACCGGACGAACTGTTTCTGCCTTCATATGGGGTAGACCAGTCCAACGTGCTGCTCTGCCCCCTTGGCCGAGATGTCGTGGTGGATTTCGAGTGTAGCGATGCGGTCAAGGGCGCAACGGCTGGACGGTAGCACAATGGCGCTGTAAAAAATTGAGAACGGGATAGGCAGGCCAGCCGACAAGGCGCATCACCCCATGCGCTTTCCCGGTTTTCGATGGGGCGCTGGGGAACGGGCAATGAAGCGATACGCTACTTGGGCAGAACCGATAAATTGGACTCCCCCGACGCGAGACGAGGAAGCCGCCAATATAGAGTTCGCTGCCGAGCATTACCGCGACAAGACTGGCGCCGATGATGAGCCCTCAGAATATGACAAATGGAATCATGCGATACGCAGGCTTGCGGCTCTCCAGCGGCGTTATGACGAGATTGAAATCCCGCCATATGATTTTGAGAACCTAGATACATATCTGTTTCCGAAAGCAGCGTTTCCGCTGTGGAAGGAGGCCTATAAAATTCTCAAGCCTCTTATGGGTCGAGTTGGCGCGGTCGCTGTGCTCCACAATGTAAGGCACCCATTTTCGCATCATCATATCTCGATAAAGACGCCTGGCCCGAAGAGCGGCAGGCCTGAGTTTCTGAACGCAACAGATTCCAAAATTAAAGCAGGCCGGAGGCAAGCCCGCGTTGGGGTTGCCATCATGCTTCTTCGGAAGCGCGGTTTGGGACTAAAAGAGGCCAAGACAGCTATCTCGGGGAAAATGATGGATAAGTTTCTGCCGAAGGAATTTTTTGATTTCGATGAACATCGAGCGGCTTTCAATGCGTAATCACAAACCGAGGATGACTGGCAAGAATTCAGAGCGAATGCGTTTCGCCGCGGATATGCAGACCCACGGGCATACGGAGCTGAAATAGAACGAGAACCTTGGCCAGAGGATCAGTTCTGGCTGGATGAACTCTAAACACTGACTGTGGTGAATCAACCGATTTTGTTTCGCCACGACACTCCTAGATTTGCGTCCTATTTTTCCTTTGCTGTCTAGCGAAGGAGGATCCCGTGTCACGTCGTCACCCGAATATTGAACCTATCAGTGTAAGCATGGCGGACGCCGCCGCAATGATCGGCGTATCACGCAGCCGCATGTATGAACTGGACTCGGAGGGCCGCGTCCGCACGGTGCGCGTCGGCGGGCGGCGGCTGGTGCTGGTGAGCAGCCTGCGCGAACTCGTTGGCGAGGCCGCGTAACATGCGCCGCGCCCTGATCCGCCCCCGCTCCAGGCCGGTCGTCACAATCGGCACGGTCCATCGCCCGGAACGGTGCATCCGCGTCTCGCTAGATCGGCCATCAATTCCTGATCGCCTCTTTGACGCTGACGAAGCCGATGAGGCCTTGGCCGCCGCGTGGGAAATAGCCGCACAACACGGCGCGACGGTGAGGACGGCACTGTGAGCGTAGAGCCATTCACGATCACTTTGCGCCGGGAGCGCCGT